>JAUWQP010000086.1 GCA_030611015.1 Chloroflexota bacterium
AGATAATAGGGGATAACCACACCATTGGCAAGCCCAATCTTCTGTTCTTAACGTCTCCAGACCACAATTAGGGCACTTTGGCATTGAACACCTCCTCCACAAGACTATATATAAACTAGAGTAACAAGCCACAATGTGTAATCACAAAATAGTCAATCCGGGCATTAGCATAGCAAGTGTCCTCCCCTAAATCTAGCCTACTTTGGGACAGGACTTGCCAAAGGTATTACTCCCTACAAAATCACGAAGTTATCAATAGCGAACACGAGTAACCTCTATATCAATCGGGGTAGGTAAACCTTCACGAATTATGGTCAAGAGCACTTTACTCCCCGCCGGACCGTGGATTCTAAGTATTATCTCCCCTTCTCGCATTTCCGGGAAGCTAACCCCATCCACAGCGGTGATCACATCACCTAATTCTATGCCAGCTTCTTCAGCAGGCGAATCCTGGGCGAATTCCTTTACCTTGATTCCTTGTTCGACAAACTCGATTGTAACCCCGATGCGGCCGTTAGTAAGCTCGGCAATCTTCGCCCAGTCTTCACTATTCGGCACAGCCATAATTGAGTAAATCTTCCCATCGCAAATAAGAAATTCATAGCTGATATTTATGTGCTCTATGCCAATAATCCGGAAGTCATCACCACTTAGTTTTGCTGAACATGCCACTTTATCGCCATCGACACTGAAAGGGCTTGTGAGAGAGTGCTGGTGATACCATGCCATGTTATCTCTCAAAATAGCCTCAAATTCAGCTTTCCCCTCAATCCTTACTCCCGGGGGATTTTGGCGAAAGAGTACATCGTCCGATAGTAGACCGAGACAGGTATCAATGTCACCATTGGAAGAAGCCTGCAAGAAAGCTTCGGCTATGGCCTCTGGCTCAGTCGATGCTGGAGTATCTGCTACTTGGGTACAGCTAGTAAGAAAAAGGACAATAACTAGCAGACTAACAAGAACCTTCTTCATTTCGCCTCCTATAGAACCCAGATTGTTTCAAGGCTATGATATATCAAAGAATAGAGCTAAAGCAATGGCTACGGAGCGAAGGGTCGGGGTAAGTAGTCCCACTTGTCAGGAGTTCCTATGCTAACTAATGGTTCCGTTGAAGTGCCTCTTGCCAAAAGTGAATAGACCTTTCCCCTGAACATAATGCTAATTGCACATTTCATCGGATTGTTATCCGCGCTCCCCAAAACTGACCAGCTATGCTTTTAGTGATAGCTCTTGCATAAACTGTGTGGGTCCGGGCACTCAAGCCGTTTGTTCTTCTGGATTGCTGCCCCCGGAAGGGTTAAGCCCATGGACATAAGGAGGCGGCTAGCTATGCTATCAGTGACAAATTAACCTTGAACTGGTAGAAAATATGATGACACTCCTTCCATCGGGTCATGATCCCGTCAAGAAATCACAAGGACACATCTCACAACACCCGGGAGCAGAATTCTACGTAACCGTAGAAGTACTGGGGGTACCGATAGGCGTTCACTCTTTATGACAACACACAAGGCTCAGCTTTGTAAAAGCTTTGATACAGCGACGGAAACCCTTGAATTTAAAACCTGGTTTATGTCGCAGGGGATTCAGCTGGTATCATCGTAGCAGGCAAAGCAACTGCCCTTGCCACCACTCCAGGATAAAATATAGCTCAGGGGTTTATTTAATTGGTCAGGTTTTACTTAAGTTAAATATAGCGTATTTCTCATATTGAACGAAACGATGAAATGTGTGACCGATGCTCTCTTCCTGAGGCTAAGGAAATCAAATTACAGAAGAAACGGTTTCTGGGATGGTTTGCTTTAGTGTTTCAGTTCACCAGCTCCGCAGGTAGCAGAGTTCCTATATCTTGAAAAAGCCTTTCAGTCTTTGGGCTAAAGGTCTTTTGATTTGCACCTGCAGGTATAAGTCCCCCGGTTCGCCGCCAGCTTTGCCCGGAGACCCCATTCCCCTGAGCCTTATCCGCTGGCCGCTACTTACCTCGGGCGGAATTTTGACCATCAGGTTTGTGGGCTTACCCCATTTCTTGTAGGAGTATTCTACTTCAGCACCATCACGAGCCTTCTCAGGGCTCAGTGTAATCATATCATGCCAGTCCTTGCCTCTTTCCGGCAGTTCAATGCCGGCAACCTTTTTCAAGAAGAACTTAACCACCTTACCGAGTACCCCAGGAAGAGGCAATTCCGGCATCTGCGCCCGGAAATCGGGGGGCTGTTGCTCTCTTGCCCCTCTTCGAGACCCATGGTAAAAAACAAAGCTTCGGCCAAACATGCTCGGCCGGTGAAACTCAAAACTCCGATACCCAGGGCCGTATGATTCCCTAAAAATATCACCGGAGCTTCTGAAGCCGAACGTCCTTGCAAACTCTTCAAATATCTGGTTGATGTCTGAACCCCTGAAAATGTCTTCTGGGGTGTGGCTCTGCCTGAATCGGTCATAGGCAAACGACCCGTACTGCGACCTCAGAAGGTCGTATTCCCTCCTCTTGGATACATCAGAGAGAACGGCGTAGGCCTCATTAACATCCTTCATCTTCTCGGTCGCCGCGGGGTCTCCCTTGTTTCTGTCAGGATGATACTGGAATGCCAGCTTCCGGTAAGCTTCTTTCATGGCTTGCTGGTTGGCTTCTCTACCTACACCCAGAATGTCGTAGTAGTCTTTCTGGTTCATTATCACAGACCTATCCGGTCAGCTACCTCGCGCATACCCATAATCACATCAGTAACTAGATCTCTTAACTCCATCCCCAGCATTGCTGTCCCTTTTTCAATCACCGAGCGGCTCACACCGGCAGCAAATGACTTATCCTTCCATTTCTTCATCACCGACTTCGCTTCTAGATCTGCCACTCTCTTCGATGGTCGGATTATTGCCACTGCCGTGATAAGCCCGGTGAGTTCGTCGACGGCATATAGCGCCTTTTCCATCTCAGTCTGAGGCTCAACATTATTGCATATACCCCAGCCGTGAGAGACGATTGCTCGTATGTACTCCTCGGGCCAACCTCGCTCCTTTAATATCTCTCGTGATTTCCCACAGTGCTGCTCAGGGAAACGTTCATAGTCAAGGTCATGCATTAATCCAATAATTCCCCACTTCTCCTCGTCTTCACCCCTCTTCCGTGCCATGTAGCGCATCACTCCCTCAACAGAATAAGCGTGTTTCAACAGGCTCTCACTCTTGTTAAATTCCTTGAGAAGTGACACTGCTTCCTGGTATGTGGGTATATGTTCTTGCATTTGCTGCCCCCTTGCCCATGTTTTTCTTATGCCTAGGCCTGTACACAATCACTTGGGTCTTCGTGATCCCTAAAAGCTGATTAAGGTATGACCATCCTTTCCGTATAAGATTATAAACTTTGGGATCCTGAACGGCAAAGGAGGTAACTTAAAGATGGAAAGTGCAGTCTCTCCTGTCCATGGGGGTGTTCTTAAAAACTTCTTGCCAGTCCCACGATGACCGTGCTTCTAAACAACAATGAGCCTAAAATGCTAGAATAGTAGCCAGGGTAAGTTAGTATCCAGTTGGGGGACCACACGGTGCTAATCCAACATACCAGCTACTAATGACTACCACTAGCTAATATTATCCTTGAGGAGAGACATGACCGATTACATCGTTAGAGTGGAAAACCTAGTCAAAAGATTCGGTGGACTGGTCGCCGTGGATAACATCAGTTTCACTGTAGCACCAGGAGAAATCTTTGGCTTCTTGGGCCCCAACGGGGCAGGTAAGACGAGTACTATCAACATCCTGTGTACCCTGTCTAAGCCGACGTCAGGGCGAGCTATCATTAATGGCTTCGACGTAGTGCGCCAGCAGAGCCAAGTACGCCAGTCAATTGGGCTGGTCTTTCAGGACCCTAGCCTCGATGAGCGACTCAGCGGATTACAAAACCTGCGTTTCCACGCCATGGTGTACAACATACCCGCCTCAGTTCGCGAGCAGAGGATTAGGCAGGTGCTCAGCATGGTTGAGCTCTGGGAGAGACGCCATAGCCAGGTTCGTACCTACTCCGGAGGCATGAAACGTCGTCTGGAGATAGCCAGAGGCCTGTTGCACTACCCCAAGGTGCTATTTCTTGATGAGCCCACGCTGGGGCTAGACCCACAGACGCGCAACCGCATATGGGAATACATACTCGAGTTGCGGCAGCGTGAAGGGACCACCATTTTCCTAACTACTCACTATATGGATGAGGCCGAGAAGGCAGACCGCATTGCTATCATTGACTACGGAAAGCTCGTCGCCATGGATACCCCAGAGCGACTCAAGCATATGGTGAGCAAGGATATCATCTCAGTGAAAACCGATAACGATGATAGAGCAGCTGAAGAAATCAGGTCTCGCTACCGAATCGAGACTAGACATGATAGTGATGGTCTTACCTTTGAGGTAGCCAACGGAGAGGAGTTCCTCCCCAGCTTCATCAAGGAATTCGGCACCAAGATAGTGAGTGTTAGCCTTCGCCACCCAAGCTTAGATGACGTCTTTCTCAAGCTCACCGGAAGAGAAATACGGCAGGAGGAAGTTAGTGATGCGTTCAAGGCAATGGTGCGACAGCACGGCCGCCGCATGCGGCGCTAGGAGACAGTAATGAATAACCTACGTGGAGTGTACACCATCTGGTACCGTGATATACTTCGTTTCTGGCATGACAAGATGCGCATGATTAGTTCTATAACCTTTCCCCTCCTGTTTCTCTTCGTGTTTGGTAGCGGCCTCAGCGCCAGGATGGGCTTTCTTAGCCCTGGAGTTGATTTCACTCAGTTTATGTTCCCCGGTATTATTGGCATGACAGTGCTTATGAGCTCGTTTATGGCCGGGATATCCGTGGTCTGGGACCGAGAGTTCGGCTTCCTCAAGGAAGTGCTAGTAGCACCAATCAGCCGTGCCTCAGTAGCTGTAGGCAAGACATTAGGTGCGGCCACAGTGGCGCTATTCCAGGGGATTCTCATCCTACTGTTTGCACCCCTGATTGGCGTCTCCCTTTCGGTAGGGACAGTGCTCGCACTGTTACCGCTGATGCTTTTACTCTCTATTTCCATGGGCTCGCTAGGTATCCTATTAGCCACGCGCATCAGGTCCATGGAGGCGTTTCAGGCAGTGATGCAGATGTTGATGTTTCCTATGGTGTTATTGTCCGGAGTTTTCTTCCCACTGCAAGGGCTGCCGGTGTGGATGAGCATCCTGGTAAAGCTCAATCCGGCTACCTACGGAATCGCCCCAATTCGCCAGGTAATGTTGGGAGCGCCACCGGATTCACCTTTCGCTATCAACTTGCTAGGGCATACTATGTCACTCTGGGATAATATTGCTGTGCTGGCAGTGTTCGGGGTAATTATGATCCTTCTGGCAATGTGGTCTTTCAGCAGTCAAGAGTAGTTTTTCGATATGGCATTTTAGACGATCTCTTGCTGAAACTGTAAGGTGACATACTGTAACTGGCTGGGACACAGCCTGTAAAGTGTTTACCACTCTCGCCAGGCAACATTCTGGCTTAATGTTCAAATGGGAAACAGACATGGTGGGCCAATATAATGGCTATTAACGTGCAAGTATCTCGTTTCGTCAACAAATGTCTTGGTTTCACCAGTAAAACGGAGATAAAGTCATAGTTAGACAGTGCCATATCACGCAAACCACCGCAAACTTGCCGAAACATCTTTTCCTGAGTTTGCTTATAGTTATTCAGCCTGTTAGAATACGATTGGTGGTGATATTATCCTCGCATATTTAATTCATACTCTATCCAGCTCTCATTTTCATGCGATAGCGTGTCTTTGACAATTAACAGGAGGTGCGTATGAGTGTACTGAATTATGTTGCCAAAGGTACGGTAAGGCATGTCTCTGGCTACGCCGGGTGAAGTCCGCCTTACCGTTAGTATAGAGACATTTCATCATTTCGCGTAGCCGTTAAATTCCACCTAACCGATTTCCGCTTGCACTGTTGCTTTTCAGCATTTGACGGAGCTTGCTCACTATTTTCCGCTTCATGATATCCTGCAATCTTTTGGGCAGGAGAGTTCAAGTGAACGCTTACTCCCATGCCTATCCATGTAAACTGGGAAAACTTGGAGAAACAATGAGTAACAAGGATAAGAAAAGACAGCAAAGGCTGGAGTATCACCGGGACTTTAAGACAAGTGGCAAGGCCACACGTAAGAAGCACGAGAAAAGCCCCGGCAGAAAGGTAAAGTAAAAACCACACTATTTACTAAGGATACCTTCTTATATTTGAGGACTGGAAAAGGTTTGAATATAACGAGGAGACAATTAACGTGACCAGGACAGCGTTTGTGCTGACTGAAACGGCTCAAGGTAAAGCACAGAATATCGCTAATCTGATAAAGCATTTGGACGGGATAAGGTCGGTGCACATGGTAAGTGAGTCATACGGCATAATTGCTCTGGTGGAAGCCGGTGATTCAGACGGGATACGAGACATAGCGTCCAGGATAGCCTTAACCTCTGGCGTTGTGAGATGCGTGGTGTGTTCCGAGAACGAACTTGCTGACCCAACGGAAGTGAATGGATTTACCGGGACGCTAGAAAATGATTACAGCTGTTGGTGCGTAAGGGAGCCTGCTAGCGGAAATCTGCGCCCGTTATGCCCGGATGCCGGGCGGAAGCCGACAAAGGCAAGAAATATTTAGTAAATGTAGAGGAGGTGGTTGGAATGCCAAAGAGAGCCTTCGTGCTGATTAATGTGGGCTCGGGAAAGGCCAAGGACTTATCGGCCTCAATGGCAAGGAGGGAGGTTTTACCGGCAATTGGCAAGATAGACAGGGTAATACTGGCTCAGGTAGTTACTGGCCCATACGAGATAATAGCCGTGGTCGAAGCTGACGGTCTGACTGAGATAGGTGACATCGTCACCTCGAAGATAGTCAGGATTCCCGGCATCGACCGATGGACGGTATGCGTCGGAATCGAGCAGGCAGTAGGCTGCCAGGACAGTAATCTGCTACCTGCCAGAAGCAACGGGTAAATACCTCATTAAACTGGATTTTCCTGGTGAAGGTTATGGAGGCGCCCATTTACTTGGACATGGCAAAATTGGGTTTGCTGTTCTATTTCTCGCGTTGAAGTTGCCTGAAACCATGAGAAAACCCGGAGTTCGTAACCAAGGAGGGGTTAGAAATGGCAATAGAATTAAGCACGGTTCGTTTCAATCTTGAACAAGAGCAGAAGCGATTAATCGAAGAGTTGGAACGGTTGAATGTTAACGGGGGCACTAAGGATGAGCGCCAAATAAGTGGTACTTATGGCAATAGGGAAGAGGCGGCTGATGCGACGACGGACTTAGAGAGACGCATAGCTTTAGAGACTCGGAAAAGGAATAGCCTGGCTGGTATTGAGCACGCTCTGCAAAAAATAGATGCGGGAACGTACGGTATCTGTGACAATTGCGGTCAGCCTATTGACCCGGCACGCATGGAAGCATTGCCGCACGCCGTTTACTGTATGACGTGTAGTAGTACCTGCAAAAAATAGTTACGGCGTATATAGAAGGAAAATCTGTAAAAAGATAATAATGGGCAAGCTTTCTGATTCGGAGGAGGAGAAGATAGCTCAGGGAGTACGGAGCCTGGTGCAGTCCCACCTGAATTTGGGCATATCCACTGGCAGCAGGGCAATCTGCCACAACTGCGGTTATGCTAAGCCCCTGATAGGGGCAGTTCGTTACGGGAAGTACAGGCTCTGTAACGACTGCGCAGTGCGTTATGAGTTAGCCAAAGCAGAGGGTACTGTAAAAAGTATCGAGGATTTTGTACTGGATGAATAAGACTGGTGAAAAAGTACGGCGAGGTGTAATGGGCTTGCTATTCGGTTTCTGAAACCAGTGAACATTAGGCCAAATATCCAACAGTCAACAAGGGGTACATTTTACCTGGTGGAGATACGCAAAATCATGCTAAGGAATACACGTGAATAAAGATAAGTTAGACACGGTCTCGAAAAAACAGAAGGCAGAGGCGGTGTCCCAGGCGATGAAACTTATCATTGATTTCAACGGTTCTCAGCTCAAGGAAATCAAAAGGTTTGTGGACACACTTCTTCAAATACGTCAGCAGCAGGGCAGGAAGGACGAAGAATGACGTAGGAGGGAAAATCATGGGGAAGGAAGAGAAAGGAAAGCGAGCGGAACGGAAGGCACTGAAAAAG
>JAUWQP010000020.1 GCA_030611015.1 Chloroflexota bacterium
AGTGAGTGAGCTCTCAGGAGGGGAGAGGCAGAGGCTTGTCCTCGCCCGGGCACTAACCCAGCAGCCAAAGGCGATGCTCCTTGACGAGCCAACTGCCAATCTGGATATAAACCATCAAGTCGAGATTCTCAATCTGGTCAAAAGTCTTTGCCTGGAGCAAAATTTGACCGTCATTATCGCTTTACATGATTTGAACTTAGCTGCTCAATACTGCGATTGGATGGTCATGCTAAATGGAGGGAAAGTTTACGCTGAAGGCACGCCACTCGATATACTCACAGCGCCGAATATCAAGGAGGTTTACGGAGCCGAAGTATACGTTTATCCCCACCCCATTAATAAGTTGCCTACGACTCTTATCACGGCAGGCGGGAGTCATGGAACAAGCTGATATAATTCCTCTCCCCAACCCCTCGCCAAGGAAAGACAAAAGATAGATTAAAGAAATGGCTTCGAGGCTTAAGGAGCACAAGAAGTCTGCTTCATGGTCTCTGGCATTCCCATAAAGATAAAGGTAAAATCTAGCACATTAAGGATAATCGGTCTGCAATCTTATTCCTTTGGGCATAAACTATGGGGGTGAAAGTCATCATTGCGATAGCATTCTTCGCAGTTGGTCTCGCTGTAGTTTTCGCAGTGCCAACTGCTTATGAGGGGCCTTTACTATTGTCCATCACTGAACAACATGCAATTCGTTTGGTCGACGCGATTGGGCTGGGCATGGCAATCCCGTCTTGGCTCTATCTAAACTTACTTGTAATACAGTGGTGGACGATGCGACGAAAGTCAAGAAACCGAACTACTAACGATACACTCTAGAACCATCGTCTGTGAGCACGTTTGGGTAACACTTGTCTCAATTCACGGGCATTGCACAAAAGCATGTATCGTTGCTCCTTAACTCCATAGTATGTCTTGAACACCGCACAAGGTATTGACTTTTTTTTGAAGGATTGCTATTCTTACGTAAAGTGTCCCCGGAGGTGTTATACTTATATTACTATAGCATATAAGCTTTCACTTATGAGTATGGCGAGGCTGGTGGCCAAGTGTGTGCATCAAAGGTACCGTAAGTAGGATTGCTTTTTGGGCATAGGTATAATTTAACAAGGCGGCAAAAATGGAGTGTGTGCATTAAAGGTACCATAAGTAGAATTGGTTTTTGGGCATAAATATGATTTAAAAAGGAGGAAAAATGAAAAAGATATTTAGTATCCTGTTTGCCCTGGTACTGGCGGTGCTCCTCACGTTTGGGGCATGTGTACCGGACGGCAACGGAGGCGAACCTACTGTACAGGAGTGGATCCCTGATATTCATGGGGAAGTCAGCTTCATGCAGCTAGAGTGGATGGCGTCGCCAGAGGAGGCTCTCTATCCTTATTCCAATGTCGGCGCTGTTGAGTTTACCTTTGAGGATGACGCAGGCGACTGGCTCTTTGACCAGCATGGCGGCGGCTGGCTCAATGTGGTGATTGACACGACTGCCGCCGGCGGCGACCTCCAGTGGGCGGTCCAGAATCTCTACTTGACGTACCAAAATCTGGATTACCTCCTTGGTTCGACGCCGTCTGTTCAGTTCTCCCTTGGGCTTGATGGTGAGACTCCCATTGAGGGGCTCGAGGCGGCCGTGTTCCTGAGCTCCGAGCCGCTTGAGGAACAACCTGAGGCAGAGGAACTTTTCCCGTACACGGTTAGCCTCATGCCTTACTTGGTGGGTGGCCGTCTCGATGGGGGAAGCGCCAATTCGACTATCCCCTTGATCATCACGCCCTGGATTGGTCCCATTTCCCTTCCGGACCGCACAGCTTCGATCAATATCACGGTTGCTGATGTAGTGCCAATTGACGAAGGCCACATGGGCTGTGCCCCTGGCGCAGCAGCCCGCTCTATTTCTTATCTTGGGGAGGTTCACGGTTTTGCAACAGACGACCCTCAGGATATCTACGATGATCTCGTGAACTGGATGGACACGGACATTTGCAGTAATGGGACGACTGACGCCAATATGCTTTCTGGAAAGAATTCCTATTGTGCGGCCAATAACCTATCCATCAACTCCGAGACCGTTTCCTTTGATATGGAGAAGGTTCAGGACGCCCTTGATGCCGACTGTGATGTCGAGATTTTGATTGGCTGGAGTGGGGGTGGCCACGTGGCAATGGTTACCTCCGTCACGCGCCATGCAAACGGCTCTTATACCATCCGTTATGTGGATGACCCTCAGGGAGACGGAGTCGCAGAGAACAAGGAGCGGATAATCTCCACGAACAGCACTGGGGGCTTCGGTGGGAGCCGGGTGGATGGCTTTATGATTGAGTGCGTTTGAACCTGCGGTGACTTTCGCCGACCCCATCCTTGAGGCAGCGATCTGGGAAGCCATTGGCCAACCCACAGGTCCCATCTACCCTTCAGGCCTGGAGGTGATCAAGAAGCTTGGTGCTTCTGGAAGCAACATCACGGATATCACCGGGCTGGAGCACTGCACGAACCTGACAGAGCTATTCCTTGGGGATAACCAGATAAGCGACATATCGCCTCTGGCCAACCTCACCAGCCTGACAGGGCTCTCCCTTGAGGGTTACCAGATAAAAGCGATAGCGATATCTCGCCTCTGGCCAACCTCACCAGCTTATCCAGCCTCAGCCTTTACTCTAACCAGATAAGCGATATCAGCCCCCTGGTGGAGAATGAAGGGCCTTCAGAATGGGATACCATTTACCTGGGGGAGAATCCGCTCAGCTCAGATTCCGTCAACATATACATACCTCAACTTGAGGACAGAGGTGTGACTGTTTTCTATTAGAACTCAGGCACCTGGGTCAAGACGATAGGGACTATAGCTAAGAGAGGCTGGATGGGTCCCTATCGCCGGCCGAACAGTTGATATGTGTATTATCCCTGAAGGGGACCCATAGCAGGGTGATTTCAGGGCGGTACAATGAGCCTGACGGTATTGGCTCAGGTGCACGGTCGTGAGGATTACGTGATTAGCCGCGAAGGCTAACTGTGTCTGTTCGCGCTATTTGCTGTTCTCCCGCTCAGCAATGAAGTGCCCGAATTCTGGCATGAGCTGTCCCAATCCAATAAGAATGGGGCTAATCATGCTGGCAGCACTCTCGCTGGGCTCCCAGACATGGACGCTGCTCTGAAGCCTTAGGTGCCGTGCCAGATTATGGAGGCCTGGTCCCTGGCTGCCGTATCAGATAGCGCATTTGCTAATGCGGATAGCAAGGTGTTAGCATAAAGAGGCACTGGCGGTATGGGCAAAGAGGCGGCGAGGCAGAGGTCCAGAGTATACCGGAGGGTGAAATCCCCCTCCCTCTTTCGCCATGCCAATCGAAGATTTGGCAGGGCGAAATTGCCCATCAGTCTGAAATATTACTTAGTTGCACACTAAGATGGATTGTTACTTAACTGCACTAAAGGCCATTGTGTGCAATGCTATTGTATGCCTGGTGAGCCAGGAGACAACAATTATAGCTTGG
This sequence comes from Chloroflexota bacterium, assembly GCA_030611015.1. Lineage (GTDB taxonomy): Bacteria > Chloroflexota > Dehalococcoidia > GIF9 > AB-539-J10 > RBG-13-51-36. The sequence goes on from JAUWQP010000020.1 coordinate 3,486, forward strand.
CAAAAGCATATCCAGGCTTTTGCCTATTGAATAAGCCGGTGAGTAGGCCAGCTTCATAACAGAGGTTGGGAGAAGCCGCAGGTGCGGCAATGGTACTTGCCCATGCTTGCTCCGCAGCAGGGACAGCTAATTTCATCATCCCTGGCTTTGGGAATTTCCCCCACGACTTGATTATAGATACGCCAGTAAAAGAAATGCTCTTTGTTTATGAACTTTATGTCAACTTCTTTTCTTGCTGCTTGGAATTCTTCTTCTGTGACCATACTATTTATTATTTCGTGCAGCTTGGTGGAGCCAGAGCCGTACTCTATGGGCTCCTTTCTCCGCCACACTATCTCCGCCGGAATCAAGTCCTCAAAGCTCTTTCTCAGGATATACTTCCCTACACCATCTTTGACCTTGCGCTCCGGGCTTATTTCCAGGGCAAAGCGAATGAAATCCTTATCAAGGAAGGGCTGCTTTATTTCAACGTCCAAAGCCCTGCCAAGATAGCCGGATGAGAAGTGCCAGTTTTGTGAAAGTTTTCTTATATATCTTTCCAAATCTTCAGAAGGAAGCTCCGCCATATAAGAGTAGCCGGCAAAAAGCTCATTAGCTCCGTCACCGGTCATGACGGAGCTAATCCTATTTTCCCTGGCAAGTTTAAGGGCAAAATATATGGAAAGGTCGTTGGGCAGGGCGAGGTCAAAGGTTTTCAGTATTCCTATAACCTCAGGAAGGGTGGCAAGCGCCTCTTCCGTAGTGAACTCCAATTTCTTATGCTGTATTCCCAGGAGCTTCGCAATCTTCTCTGAATAGACAAGGTCGGATGCCAGGGAGTTTTTTAACGCCACTGTGAAGCCTGTACTTGGCCTGGCTACAAAAGCCAAAATGCTGGTATCGAGCCCTCCTGATAGGAGTATGCCCTCGGCTCTGCTCCTCTCCACAGCTTCTCTAAGCTTAGTCCTTAACTGTTCACAAGGGTCCATATTACCCAAATTTTTTGCCATCCATATTAACATTGGCTTGATTAACAACTCTACACTGTAATTGTGAGCGGAGCAAGCCTATGCCCTTCAACGAGATTGCTTCGGAGCTATGCTCCTCGCAACGACAGGTAGGAGAGATCAGAATACTAAAAGTTCCACTCTTTTGCATTTTTGACATAGCTCTCTACATTATGCTAAAATATACTTGTTAGGCAAGAATGGTCGACGCCTAGCAAGGAGGTGGGGCATGATACGAAGAGAGGCTTGGTTATGCCGATGGATGTTTCCCGATCGGAGCTCTCTGGCAACGTAAGTAGGAGTTGACTTCGATAGTTAAGGTACGTTGCTTGAGAGCAGTTGGAAGCCCTGAGCTCTTCGTCTGTAAAGCAAGGCTCCCAGGAAGGGGCAACGGCAGTTCAGCCGGAAGCTGAAGTGGAAGAGTAGGGGTGATTTAAAAACTGAATAGCGATATTCAGGAGCGAGCTTCAAAATTTGGAGCTCGCTCTTCTTGTTATCTGTTATGCCGCTTTGACATTTACCTGAATAGGCGGAAGACAAAGTTCAGAATGATGGTAAGCACAATGCTAATAGCAGTCGTTACACCTTAAGGCATCCTGATATTGACGACTGGCGAGGGCACTAGGTATCGATGGACACCGTAAAGATGGGTATTGACCAATCCCGCCAGTTCCCATATGATATATGCAAGCGGGAGATAATGGGGAGGGTTAAAAAGATTGGACTGACAATCTTCATTGTGAAAGGAGGATGGAATGAATAAGAAGAAGCTGGCAGGAATCATCGCAGGTTCTATTATAGCTATCATCGTAATAGTAGTCATAGCTACAAATACACCTACATACACACTTAGCGTAAGTGTCAGTCCCTCAGGAGCAGGCTCTGTGTCTCCTGCAGGTGGCCAATATGAATCTGGTGAGCAGGTAATACTAACGGCCAGCCCAGTTAGCGGTTACACATTTGACTATTGGTGGGGTAGTGCTTCAGGTACCTCACCCACAATCACTATCACCATGGACTCGGACAAAAGCATCACCGCTAACTTCATGACTCAGTATGGTCTGACGATAGGAAGCACTGTCGGTGGTAATGTATCTTCTCCTGGCGAGGGGCTGTTCCCGGACTATGACGCTGGGACGGTGGTTGCACTGGTAGCTATGGCTGAGGGAGGCTACCACTTCGTCGAGTGGACTGGCGATGTAACTGCCATTGCTGATGTTTATGATGCCGAGTCTACTATCACAATGAACGGAGACTATTCCATAACGGCTGAATTCGCACCGGCATATGACCTCACCGTCTCCAGCAGTGCTGGCGGTTCGGTAACCACCCCCGGTGAAGGAACTTTCACATACGGTGCTGGGACGGTGGTTAACCTAGTGGCTAGAGCTGAGGAAGGCTATGATTTTGTGGACTGGACCGGCGATGTGGGCACCATTGCCTATGTCAATTACTACTCAACCACTATCACCATTGACTCGGACAAAAGCATCACCGCTAACTTTGAACCAGAACCGCCACCTACGCCGGAAGTTGAGTATAAGATAACTGGGACTGCTTCACAAGTTGACGTGACACTTAATAATGCAACAGGTGGCACAGAGCAATATGATAATGTTTCTGTACCGCATACCTATAGATTCGACACCTTTTCTGATTGGTTTCTATATATCTCTGCTCAAAATCAAGGGGAATACGGTAGCGTAACGGTTACGATTTACCTTAATGGAGGGGTCGTTAACACAGCAACGAGCGAGGGCGCTTACGTAATTGCGACTGCTTCATATTCCAGGCTCTAACCGAGGAAGTCGCAATACAATGCTAATTATGATGCAGGTTACTATGGGGAAGAAGAACTGAAAGCTCCCCTTTTGCAGAAATATATCGCCGGGAAGCTTGCCCAAGAAAGGAATTCGCTGCCAGAAGAATAATAGCAAGCTGAGAAAGACGAGAGAAGTTCCGCCAAAAATTAGAATCTTGCCTGTGCCTTGAAAATCCATGCTAAGCTGCTCAGCATTAACTTCAGCTCATTATGCTACCTTTATGTGTTCTAGCGTGCATAATTAGGAATTTTACTTCACCACGACTTAACGTGTCTGCCTATACTACTTATCGCCTCAAATATCTCGGCAGAGGGAAGGGCATATTCAGTCTGTATCCGAACATATCCATGCATGGGCTCAGGGAAGATCCAGATATTACCTTTGAAAACGTTCTCATCTGCTCTTAGTAGCCTATCTGCCACACTATAGTCTAGATTAAGGCTCCGTGTCAGAGAGTCATCTCCTTTCCACTCAATGGCTACTACCTTGCCCCATAGAGGTGGACTTCTCTTTATGATCAGCCTGGTCTTCTTGAGTTTTCGCCTCTCCACTATGTTTGAAGCCTTCACCAGGTAATTCAAGAAGTAGTGCACTCCATACTGACTCGCCGTACTGGTGACGTTTACCAAACCTATATTTCTGTCTTTTAGCTCGATAATTCCCTCTGACCTTTACCCCAATGAGCAGCTAACCCCTGTCTTTTCTTCGTAGCTGTCTCTCTCCCTCAAAGTTGCCTCTATTCCCATTCCCTGGAGGTGTCGGCAAAACTCCTCCCTCTTGAGGGGACCGGCTTTCTTTCTCTTGCGGAGGACCAAAGGCAGTGCAATAAGCACCAAAATACCCACAACGCTGTTGACTATGATGCTCCAGTCCATCTCACCTAAATTTCGTCTATCTCAACCCTGCAATTTTCGATGACAGGATTAGCCAACAATTTGTGCCACGTTTCGTCGACTTATTTTTGAACTTTGTTGGGGGGATTTACGCTATTTTGACCTCTGTGCATCTGTCATCACGAACTCCTATTACCCGCTAAAAGCCAAGTTATGTAGCATCCCATTGTAGTCAAGCTCTGAGTGCCATCGCGTTGGCTTCAAACTGAGGTGATATGAACCTCAGCTAGACACTAGGTGCTCATGTAGAAAGCACCCTATCCGGCTTGGCCTTGCTTTTCTCGCCAACCCCCGTCCTTCTTTCCCCAGGGAGCCCCCCCGGTTAACCTGCTGTACACCTCACGATATCTTTTCGATGTTCCCTCTATTACCTCCGGTGGCAACATAGGCGCTGGCGGTTCTTTATTCCATCCCGAAGCTGAAAGCCAATCACGGACTGGCTGTTTATCAAAGCTGGGTTGGGAATGACCAACCTCATATTGGCTGGCATCCCAGAAGCGACTTGAGTCTGGCGTTAGTAGCTCATCGATAAGGGCTAACTGACCATTGATGAAACCAAACTCGAATTTGGTATCGGCAATTATTATGCCACTGGTTTTAGCGTAATCCCGAGCATAGCCGTAGATAAGCAGGCTTTCTTGTTTTAATTCCTCAAAAATGTTTTCAATGCCAAGGTCTTTTATATCCTGATTGGTCAACAGGCGATCATGCTCCGTGTCGCTCTTAGTAGTGGGGGTAAAGATAGGTTGGGATAATTCCTGGCTTTCCTTCATTCCCGAGGGCAAATTGATATGTCCAATTCTTCCAGTCTCTTTATACTCCGCCCATGCCGAGCCAGATAGATAGCCACGAACAACGCATTCTACAGGTATGCGCTCAGCCTTAGCCACAAGCATAGAGCGACCGATAAGATAATCCGGTAACTCCCCCGGCTGGCTCGAGAGATTCTTCACTTCGTTCATAACAACTCCGACAGAATCGGAGCTATCAATTACCTTGATAAGATGATTGGGTAGAATATGGGCTGTTTCCTCGAACCAGAAGGCAGAGAGCTGGTTAAGAACCTTTCCCTTGTCAGGGATGCCGCAGGGCAAGACAACATCGAAGGCAGAGATGCGGTCGGTGGACACGATGAGGAGTTTATCACCTAAATCATAAACGTCTCTTACTTTGCCATGCCGAAATAAAGGTAGAGATAGATTGGTTTCTAATAATATAGACATGTTTACCCCCAAATTAGATACTACGCGGGGCCAAGCTTTCTGCCCCAGCTTGTTTCGCCTTCTTCAACTTGCTCAACCCCAGCCGCTCAAAGACCTCGTCTACATATTTCAGATAATATCCATAATCAAATAGAGAGTTCAGTTCCTCTTTGCTCAAGTGAGCTGTTATTCGCCTGTCTGCTTCAAGCAAACCCAGAAAGCCTTTCTTTTCCTCCCAGGCCTTCATAGCAGGGTCTTGTACCATTTTGTAAGCTTCTTCTCGTGTTAGACCTTTATTTATTAAAGCAATGAGTACTCTCTGGGAGAAGACTAACCCCTGGCTAAGCTCAATGTTACGACGCATGTTTTCGGGATAAACCTTGAGTCCTTTCATTATTGAAGTAAATATAGATAGCATGTAATCCAGTGCCAGACCGGAATCAGGCAAGATAATGCGCTCCGTGGAGGAGTGGCTGATGTCACGTTCATGCCATAAGGCGATGTTCTCCAGAGAAGTCAAAGCATGGCCTCTTATTAATCTCGCCAGTCCGCAGATGCGCTCACAAAGCTCAGGATTTCTTTTATGAGGCATGGCTGAGGAGCCAGTTTGCCCCGTTTCAAACGGCTCTTCAACTTCCCTGACTTCTGTTCGCTGGAGACCTCTAATCTCTGTGGCAAATTTTTCCAGAGAGCTGGCGATAATAGCCAAAGTGGTCAGGAAGTGAGCATGGCGGTCACGCTGGATTATCTGGCTTGATATGAGAGCTGGAGCGAGCCCTAACCTGGCGCAAGCTATTTTTTCAACCTGAGGATGTACAGTGGCATAAGTGCCTACTGCTCCGGATATTTTGCCCACAGAGATATTTTTTCTGGCTTCGGCCAGCCTTTGAGCATTGCGCTTCATCTCTTCAGACCACAGGGCTATCTTCAATCCAAAGGTGGTCGGCTCAGCATGAACACCATGGGTTCGCCCCATTATAATGGTGTATTTGTGTTCTACAGCTTTATTTTTTAGGACGGATATAAGTTCAGCCACGTCTTCGCTCAAGATATCTGCTGCCTTGGTCAACTGCAAGCTTAGAGCAGTATCTATAACATCCGAGGAGGTAAGACCAAGATGAACGAAGCGTGACTCTTCACCAAGGCTTTCAGCCACCGAGTTAAGAAAGGCGGTTACGTCATGGTGGGTCACCTTCAAAAACTCGGCAATCCGGTTCAAGTTGTAGCCGGCTTTCCTTATTTTAACTATATCTTCTTGGGGAATTTCACCCAACTCAGCCCAGGCTTCACAAACAGCTATCTCTACCTTAAGCCATTGGTCAAACTTGTCTTCGTCAGACCAGATTTTCTTCATCTGAGGTCTGGAATACCGTTCAATCATATTATCCCTTTGCTAATTCCTGTTTATATTTACGATAGGCTTCCTTTATCTCTTTACGCTCGGTGCCCAAAATCTGGGCGGCGAGCAAGGCAGCATTCTTTGCCCCACTTTGACCAATACCCATGCAGGCTACCGGCACTCCCCCGGGCATCTGGCTTATGGAGAGTAAAGAATCTATTCCCTTAAGCTCGCTCGTGGGCAAGGGGACACCGATTACAGGCAAGGTTGTCCAACTGGCTAAGACGCCGGGAAGATGAGCGGCGTAACCAGCAGCAGCGATAATAACTTTGAACCCTCTCTTCTCCACCTCCAGGCCATATTCCCTTAGTTTTTCGGGATTTCTATGGGCTGAGATAACGGAAAATTCATAATCAATGCCCAATTGCTTAAGCGTGTCCAGCGCCGGCTGTATCAGCTCTGTATCTGTCCTACTGCCTATAACTACGCCTACTAATGCCATTCAGGCTATCTCCCTTAAAGCAATATCTTTGCGATAATAACGGCCTTCAAAGTAAATATTAGGAATGTTGCAGTAAACCTTTTTACGAGCTTCGGCCATGTCTTTGCCCACACCTGCTACGGTGAGCACCCGCCCGCCGTCGGTATAAATTATACCATCATTTCCCAACTTAGTTCCAGCATGGAAAACTAGCACATCCTTATCTACGGTGTCTATCCCCTGTATGGGAAAGCCAGTCTTGTAGCTTCCAGGATAGCCACCCGAAGTCATAACTACTCCAACGCAGGCCCCAGAACTCCACTCTATCTTCACCCGGTCGAGGTTGCCCTGGACTACTGCCATAAGTATATCCACCAGGTCGGTTTTGAGAAGAGGCAAAACGACCTGAGTCTCCGGGTCACCAAAGCGAGCATTGAATTCCAGCACCACAGGCTCTCCTTCGACAATCATCAACCCCGCATAGAGAACTCCTTTATAGAGCATGCCTTCCTTAGCCATAGCCTGTATGGCTGGCAGAAAAATATCCTTGGTTACCTTTTCTGTCATCCCAGCGGAGAAAAAGCCCGGTGGGCTGTAACTTCCCATACCACCGGTGTTGGGACCCTGGTCATTATCCCCGATTTTCTTATAGTCGCAAGCTGGCACCATAGGTGAGACTGTTTTGCCGTCGGTAAAGGCTATGAGGCTTACCTCTCGACCGCTAAGATATTCATCAATTATTACCCTATCTCCAGCAGAGCCGAAAATCTTTGCTTCCATGATGTCGCTGAGGGCTTTGTGGGCTTCCGCCAAAGAACCGGCGATAATCACACCTTTGCCAGCGGCCAGCCCATCGGCCTTGATGACGACAGGTGGACGCTGTTCCTGAAGATATGCACGAGCCTCAGAGTAAGAGGAGAAAATGGCGCCTTTAGGACAGGGAATGCCACACTTTTCCATCAAATTTCGGGCAAAAACCTTGCTTGATTCTACTTGGGCGGCTGCTCTAGTGGGACCGAAAATAGGAATACCCAGACTATCAAAGTAGTCCACTACACCCGAAGCTAGCGGAGCCTCAGGACCAACCACGACAAGGTCAATGCCCTTCTCTTTAGCCGCCTTGCCCAGCCCTTCTATATCGGTGGAGCGCAAATTCAGATTTTCCGCAATAGCTGCTGTGCCTCCATTCCCCGGGGCAACGAAAACTTTTCCCACCCCGGGACTCTGGGCAATCTTCCAGGCTAAGGTGTGTTCCCTGCCCCCGCCACCAATGACTAGTATCTTCAAATTTCACTCTCGCGTGTCAGTCTTCAGGGTATAGTCATACTAAGTCCAACATTTTCTGGGTTTTTCAAATGCCAATTTCGGGGAAGATGGCACTGAGAACGATGGTGAAGGTTACCGGGCATAATCCATCTTGCCTTGGAGATTATCTAGTGCTTCTTTTTCTTTTTATGCTTCCCCCTATTCTTCTTCACCCCTTTTAGCTTAGGTCGGTGTGCCATGGCTTTATAAAATCTCCTTGAATTTGTCAGCCTGAATAGGGTCGAGATTATGAATTAGTCTCAATAACTCTGCGACATGCTCCTTTTCTTTTTCAATAATACGTTCCAGTGCAGTCACAGCTGCTTCATTCTCCAGGTTTAATATATGATCCTGATACTGGTTAATGGCTTGCAATTCGCCTATCAAATCGTCGCGGAGCATCTCTAAATCGTATAGTATAGCTAGCTGTTCATCGTTCATTTCTTCAGAAGAATAACTCATTTTTTCCCTCCTTCTATATAAATCCTAATATATAAGCTCTAAATTCCAAGTATCGATTCCATCGAGCATCCTCGCTAAAGTCAGGACAAATTCAGACCTCCGAATCCAAATACCAAAAAACCTTTTCCCGAATTTTGGTCATTAGTGCTTTGATATTGTTTAGTATTTAGTATTCCTTGTTTAGAATTCAGTGTTTCCAGTCGATTGTGTAAACTACATTTTTGAACACTTTGTTCATTCCCATTCTATAGTTGCTGGGGGTTTACTAGTGACATCGTAAACTACCCTGTTGACACTGGGAATTTCATTAACCAGACGGTCAGATATTCTAGCAAGAAGGTCATAGGGCAGGCGAGCCCAATCAGCAGTCATAGCATCTTCGCTAGTTATTGCTCTGACCGCTACCAAGTAGCCATAGGTTCTGTAGTCGCCCATGACGCCAACGCTCCTGACATCGGTAAGTACAGCAAAGCTTTGCCAAAGTTGGCGATAAAGTTTGGCATTTTTGATTTCATTCATCAAAATCCAATCAGCGGCCCGCAGTATCTCCAGCTTCTCCCTGGTCACCTCCCCGATGATACGAATGGCTAATCCCGGTCCGGGAAATGGTTGTCGCCAGACCATATCCTCAGGCAAGTCTAGAGCTAACCCCACTTGTCGAACTTCATCCTTAAACAAATACCTCAGGGGCTCGATAAGAGTGAAATTCATTTTGGCCGGTAGTCCACCGACATTATGATGGCTCTTTATCTTAGCCGCAGCTTTGGTTTCCGCAGAAGTACTTTCAATGACATCGGGATAAAGAGTGCCCTGGGCCAGAAAATCAATCTTACCTAATTTGGCCGCCTCTTCCTCAAAAATTTGGATAAACTCGTTTCCTATTAACTGTCGCTTCTTTTCCGGATCGCTAACCCCTTTAAGTCGTTCTAGGAATCTATCAGTGGCGTCTATGTAAACTATATCCATTTTGAGGTTACGCTTGAAGGTACTAAACACCCTTTCAGGTTCATCACGGCGCAATAAACCATTGTTGATAAAGATGCAGGTTAATTTATTGCCAATAGCACGGTCAATAAGGGTAGCGGTTACCGCCGAATCAACGCCTCCAGAAAGAGCACAGACCACTCTCTCGCCACCTACTTGCTTTTTAATCTTACCTACGCTCTCAGCTATGAAATTAGCTGGTGTCCAGTTGCCCTGGCAGCCACATATTTGAAGCACAAAATTCTGGAATATGGCTTTTCCTTGAGATGTGTGAACCACTTCAGGGTGAAACTGTAGTCCGTAAATACCGCTATCGTTACCGATAACGGCGAACGGCGAATTTTCACTATAAGCCAGGGGCTTAAAGCCCGGAGGCAACTCTATTACTTGGTCACCATGGCTCATCCACACGGGGAGAGATGATGGAAGACCGACAAAAAGAGGACAGTCTTCAGCACTTATGTGCAGGATTGTGTGGCCGTATTCGCGCTTTGTTCCCTGAGTTACCTGACCACCTAAGTGATAAGCGATAGCCTGGGTCCCATAGCAAATGCCCATCACAGGTAGACGGCTCTCATAAATATACGGTAAAGGCATGGGAGCGCCAGAATCATAAACGCTAGCCGGACCTCCCGAGAGGATAAATCCCCTTGGGTTAAGGGAAGCTATTTTCTCCCAAGGCGTATCGTAAGGCACAAGTTCACAATAAACATGGCATTCCCGTACCCGCCGGGCAATGAGCATGCTATATTGAGAGCCAAAGTCGAGCACCACTATAGTTTCACGCTCGCTTGGTGGTAGCTTAGGCTCAACTACAGGTTGCTCGCCGCGTAACTCCCTGGCCAGCTCCAGATAAGTGGAGACTTCGATATCATCGCTGGCAGCAATTCTGTGGCTTTCTGATTTCTTTTTCATCCCAGATTTACAGCGGGGGATGTCTTAGCTTATCACTATCCCGACCTATTATCAACCGAGGTAGGCCAAATCCTTTCCCCATCTGGCAAGGCTTCTCACTCGCGGTTAAAGCTTTCCCACGCTATTGAATCTGGAAAGGATAAATTCCTACCCCGGACGCCACCATGCTATACTAACGTCAGAAAAGATGGGCGTTTTACAACGAGAAATCGAGAAAGGAGTGGAAATCCTCCAAATTGGTGGGGTAATTGCATTCCCTACCGACACGGTCTATGGGCTGGGGGCTGACGCCTTCAATGCCACAGCCGTGGAAAGGATTTATGAGATAAAAAACCGACCCAGGCATCAGCAACTTCCCTTGCTTATCACTGATGTGGAACAATTGACCACTCTAGCCAATCCAATACCAGAAATTGCCTGGTTTTTGACAAGACATTTCTGGCCCGGCGGGTTAACACTAGTTTTGGCAAAAACAGATTCGGTGCCTGCTCATCTAGCCCCAGGAGCCACCATAGCAATACGCATTCCCAATCACCCTGTTTGTCTGGCGCTCATTCAACACCTGGGAAATCCCATAATTGGAACCAGCGCCAATATTAGTGGTCAACCGTCTGTCCTAACTGCCGATGAAGTTAGACAACAGTTGGGAGGGAAAATCGACTTCATTATCAATGGAGGCAAATGTCCTGGCGGCAAGGAATCCACAGTAGTAGATATTACCCGTAAAGCCCCAGCAATTTTGCGCCAGGGCATCATATCCTCATACGAGATTGACAAAGCTTATAAAGAATATTTGCAGCTAAATGACCCCCAATAGATTTAATATCTTAGATTTATCGGGTTCCTACAGAAATCGCGGGATTTTCTAGGATGATGAAGCACATCGCTATAGGCTGTGACCACCGTGGCTTTGCTTTAAAGGAAAGGATTATGCCCTTTCTGCAAAACGCGGGGCACAGCTATCAAGATTTTGGTTGCTACAACACAGCTCCTGTGGATTATCCTGACATCGCCCAGAAAGTCGGGGAGGCAGTGGCTTCGGGCAATTTCGATCAAGGCATTCTAATATGCCACACTGGTATAGGCATGAGCATAGCTGCCAACAAAATAAAGGGTGTAAGAGCGGCTTTATGCCATAATACATTCGCAGCACAACGAACTCGCGAGCACAACGATGCCAACGTCTTGTGCCTCAGAGGAGAGAACATAGATACCGAGTCAGCTTTGCAAATCGTCAAAACCTTCTTAGCCACGGATTTTGAAGGCGGCAGACATATACTAAGGGTGAATAAAATAAGAGCTCTAGAAATTGAGGATGATTAAAAACGTAGTTGCCCAATTTATTGGGCGATTCGTGCTCCGATTTCATCGGAGCAACTACAAAGATCGGGGTCACGCTACATATCGACTTCTTAAGTCATGGGACAACTTAGCCGTTAATTCCAGAGCCTGATTTGCCGCTTCCAGTGACAAGCTTGCCAGGCCACAAGAAGGAGTTATCAAACCTTGAGCTATAATCTGCTTGAATCTAACGCCATCTCTGGTGAATAAAGCCATAGATTCTTCCAGACGGTCACGGAGGCTGGACAAGGATTCGTTAGCCAAGGCCTCTTCGTCAGTGGGAATTATTCCCCAGGCAATGTTGCCACCACGCTCAAGAAAAGACTTCACCTTATCGGAGTGAGTACTTAGAGAGGAGGCATAGTTATAAGCATCAAAACTGAGAATATCGATTTTGGTGTCTAGAAGGACTGACCAGTTACTGTTCCCGCAACAATGTAATCCTTTTGTCCCCTTTATTCCTTTGATGATCTCCTCTAGTAGAGCAGGCACCTTTTCTTCAGGAATAGGAGTAAATACCGAGCCCAAAGAAACCAAATTGGGCTCGTCAACAAATATAATGGTATTAGGCGATATTTCCCTCAAGATATTTTCTTGCCACGAAGCTTTTAGCCGCAGGAACTTAGCCGCAGTTTCGGCTAAAGTGTCGTCATAGAGAATGCCCAGACCATCCTGACGGGTAACCCTCAATCCCCAGGTGACGGGACCTGTTACCTGTCCCTTGACTATTTTACTGCCTGTTGCTTCGGAGAGGAAGGCATGGAGCCCGGCAGCATATTCGGTCGAAATGTCATACTCCCGGGCATTATCTTGCTCACAATCAATGTAGATTTGCTCTAGCTCGCTTTCAAAATTGGCCGACGGCTCGACGTGAATCTTGTCCCCCTTTATTATTACTCCTGGAAAGCCTTCACTGAATTGAATAACCATGTTTTCTTCGGGAGAGCGTCTCGGTAATTGTGGCCAAGCAGGAATGTCGGAAAGATATTTCATAACAATGGAGCAAGCCTCATCGGGATTGGTGTGAGGCATACTGCCAATAGCAGTGGGCAAGCACCCACACTCAAGCCTGGCTGACATCTCCCTCCCCGCTCAAATACTTGCCAATTAACAATCCCAGCTCTTTCCTTTTTTCTTTCGCTATATATTCCGTCTCAGTGGCTATGGCATCTTTAAGGGCACTAGCACAGGCACAGTCTCGCATTTGGGGTATGGAAGGTAGCAGTAACTTCAGGATTCTCTTGACCGTATCACTGCTTTTGTGCAGATTTGCCAAAATCATCTCTGTAGTCACCCACTCATAACCCGGACGCCAGCAATCATAATCTGTTACAAAAGCAAGCGTGGCATAGCATATCTCCGCTTCCCTGGCTAACTTGGCTTCAGGCAAAGCTGTCATGGCAATAATATCGGCATCCCATGAGCGGTAAAGCTGTGACTCAGCCTTGGTGGAGAATTGTGGACCTTCTATAACTAGATAAGTGCCGCCCTTATGCACCTTAGTTCCAACTTTTTTGCTCGCCTCAAACAAGATTTGACTCAAAACAGGACAGAAGGGTTCAGCGAAGGCAACATGGGCCACTATCCCATCAGTGAAGAAGGTGCTGCTTCTTCCTCTGGTGCGGTCTATGAGTTGGTCAGGAATGACTACGTCCAGAGGTTCTATTCCTTCCTTAAGACTGCCCACAGCACTTACAGAGATAATCCTTTCCACCCCCAGAGATTTCAAGGCATAGATATTGGCTTTCGCCGGTAGTGCACTGGGACCTATTCGATGTCCCTCGCCATGTCTGGGGAGAAAGGCAACACTTACTCCCTCAAGATTGCCCAGGACAATAGCATCACTGGGTTCACCGAAAGGCGTGTTTAGCTTCAACCGTTTCATTCCCGTCATTCCTTCCATCCTACAAAGCCCACTTCCGCCAATAATGCCAATTTTTGCTTCAGGCATTGAACTCCTTTGATTTTAATTTTGTAGGTGATTATAACATAAAAGGACACTTCGACTTAGCTGGAACCAAAGCCAATCTTTCATAATGCACTATCCTCCGCTAAATGAGTTTAATTTAGTATATAACCCAAGTGAATCGGACAAGGCAGATAGTAAATAACCCTTAGTTCGCCTGGTACGCAACACCAAGAAAACCCATGCCAGAATTATGGCGAAAAGGGATGAGTTGGATGGCTTGACAGGGGAATTACAGAGAGCATATACTCCCGTTTGGAGAGGCGGCTTCTTACATCCGGATGAAAGGGACAGCAGGCTCGCATAGGGTCGTGTAAAAAACATCTTCATCGCCGACAGCCCCGATTAAATCGGGAAAGATGAGGGTAAAATCCTCCCTCCCTCTATCCCCCTCCTACTAGGGGAGGGAGAATTCATTCTAAGACAGGAGGAACATTAAATGAAAGAGAACTTAGTTTGGGGAGGTCTCTGTGCGGATAGCCTTGAGGAAGCTGACTTGGTAGTCATGGGTATTCCATTCGACGGCGCGGTCAGCGCAGGAAGAGGAGCAGCGGCTGCGCCTGATCGCTTGCGGGAGCTATCACAGCTACTCCCCCCTATCACCGAAGAGGGGATGATTCTCAGCAGCCTGAAGATATGGGATGATGGTAATGTTCCAGCTCACCTGAACTGGGAGAAATACTTTGGCGAGGTGAAGATGCAGGCGTACAATCTCATCGCCAAAGATAAGTTTTGCCTTTTCCTCGGTGGTGACCACTCCGTCTCTATCCCGCTGGAGGCGGCCTTTGCTGAAGCCAATGCCAACCAGAAGATAGGGATAATCCACGTCGATTCTCACAGTGATATCGAAGATGAATACGATGGGCACAGTTGGTCCCACGCCTGCACCCAGCGCCGAGCCCTGGAACTCCCCAACATGGAGCCTGCCGGGCTGACCCTGGTGGGAATCCGCTCTTACACAAGGAGGGAATTAGAGTTCCTTACCAGCCACCCTGAGATCCGGGTAATCGGCGCCAGAGAGGTCTACCGCCAGGGGCTGGCTCACACTTATGCGGCGATTAGTGAGCGCTACCGGGGCTATCAGTCCATTTATCTATCCCTTGATATCGACGTGCTGGACCCCGCGTTCGCCCCGGGCACCGGCACCCCTGAAGGTGGTGGACTAAGCACCAGGGAGTTAATGGAATTGGTCAAGCAGATCATGAATCACCTGCCGGTGAAAGCAGCGGATATCGTGGAAATCTCACCTCCTCTTGACTGCGCGAATATCACTTCCTGGGCTGCCCTGAAGGTGATTTTCGAGATCTTCGGCGGAGTATTCAGCCGAAAAAGGCAGCGCAGGTTGGGCTCACAGCAGTGACCTAACAAGAACAGAGCAGCCAGGAGGTGAAACATGCGACAGCTGTGGATATTAAGAATATTCGCAGAGGGTTATGGTTATACGCCCTGAAGCTTACATAAGGAAGAGGCAAGGCTGAAATCGCCAATGGAGAAGAGCTAAAGAGATGAAGTTTAAAGAGGCAGTGAGTTAAGATCACTCCCTTTTTGGCACTATTTTGTTAGTGGCCTCCAAACCAACGACCAGGGTATTCCCGGTATTCTCTTTTAAACCGCCCGAGATTGAAGCTCCCCATTATGCTGGATTTTTCTCGCTTAACTATTAGGTCAGTGACGAACTTTCCCATTGCTTGTGAAAAGCAAAACCCATGAGCACTGCAACCGCAAGCCAATATCAGTCCTTCTAACTCATCCACCTCGCCCAGAATTGGCAACGCATCGGGAGTTACATCAAAGAAGCCTCCCCAATGTCTCAAGATATTCACATTGCTTAGCCTGGGGATGTATCTTTGCATAATTTCGCTGACATGCTGGATATAGTCTAAACTTGCCTCTGTATTGTATCCTGGTTCCTCCGTTGGCGGGGCTGTCTCCGGTGCAATGTAATCTGCTCTTCCTGCTATGATTTGCCCGCTTTTTGTCTGGCGACCCCAAATCTCGCTAGATTCAGGGAAATAGGGTAGTGGCTCTAGAGGCTCGGTAATGAGAGCTGCAGCAGAATGTGGGTAGGGCATAGTTGGTATCTTTATACCGACCATCTGTGCTACATCACTGGACCAGCCTCCTGCGGCATTAACTACAATATGGGTCTTTATTTCCCCTTGGGTTGTTAGCACACTCTCGATTCTTCCGTTTTCAACTTTTATGCCTGTTACCTCAGTGTAGGTATAAATCTCTGCGCCTAATCTCCTGGCGTTGGCAGCAAGTGCCTCAACGGCATAGAAGGGATTCACAGAAGCATTGGCTGGGTGGTCAAAAACGCGATAGCCTCCTGCCACTGGAATATTATCCACATCAATATATGGAGCTATTCTTCTTATCTCATCTGGCTCCAGCCATTCAATACTCACGCCTAGACTTTTTTGTAAATCTACTGCTTTTCTGAAATCTTCCTCCTCTCCCGGGAGGGCAAGTGTCAGAGCATCCGCCAGTTCATATTCCAGGTCGGCATCCAGGTCCTGTTTCAATTCCGCAAACCTCTCTCCACTGCTAATGGCAACTTTACTTAGTTCTACGCCAGATTGGTTGCTCCAAATCATTCCGCCACAGCGACCAGTTGCTCCATTTGCAAGGCTGCCCTTCTCAAGAAGCACAGCATCGCTATTCTCCTTAGAAAGATTGTAGGCAATGGTACAGCCGTTTATCCCTCCGCCAATGATGACAACTTCGGCGCTTGTTTTCATTCGTCTTTTTCACCCCGCTTTACTATTTTCCCCAGCAATCCAATCGGCACAGGTATAACAGGGGGGCGAACGGAAGGTGGTAAAATTAGTTCCCGAGATTTCCCTGTTTTTTGACTGATCAATCTCATAATCTGCGGCATACACCCACGGCCCTGACATTCTCCCATTCCCACCCTCAAATGCTGCTTGATTTCTTTAGGGGTTGTATATCCTTCCTCGATCGCTTGTACTATCTCCTCCTCAGCGATATCTTCGCAGAAGCATGTGATGGTTTCCTCTTCTCTATTCATTTATTTCCCCTGTATTCGAATCGAGCGAGCTTCCATGGCAAGGTCTTTGCCAATCGCAACTGAGACAACAAATGTTGCTCCCCTGCCCTTCCTCACTTTCACGATTTCCCCCACTCCAATCTTTTTTCCAGAACGATCCAGCGCATCAACTCTTTCTCCCCTTTTTGGCACTGGAAGCATTTCGTAAGGAATGGAAACCAGAGCTTTCCCCTCCTTATAATTCATGTTTATTACAAAAATAGCTAATCCAGGACAAACATCCACACATGAAGCACAGCCTGTACATTTTTCATAGTCTATATCTGGAGGGGTTGTTAGACCTGCTTTGCTTATAGCTCCAAGCTTGCAAGCCTCCACACATGGATCACATGGTATATCCTCTGTGCACTCGATAATTGCCACCGGCCCCCTTGCCAGTCTTTCTCTAGAAGGCAGACCAATCTTTTTCTTTAAAACATCGTATGTTAGATACCCTATTTCTCTCGGTTCATTTTTCACGGCTTTTTACTTCGTCCCACTTTTGCTGGCATCTTCTTTTCCCTGCAGTAACTGCTTTTAGGAACGAACTTTCTCTCAGTTTGCTAAGCTCACTGAAAGCTTCTTCTTTAATCCTCTTGGCTTCCTCAGAATTATAACTCTCTTTTTCCGCTATCGCTGCTCCAGCAATCCTTCCCTCTAGCATAGCTGTGCTAGCTTCTGCTATGCCTGAACCATCTCCAGCTACGTATATCCCATCTATAGTAGTTTCCATACTGGCATTGTGGATAGAAATCCAGTCACCCAATTCCGACACAAACATCTTTTCACATCCGGCCTGGGAAATAATTCTCGTTGACGCCGAGAGGCCAACTGCTATCAAAATAAGGTCTATATCCAATTCTAGCTCTGTCCCTTCAATTGGCTGCTTATTTTCATCCACTGCTATAATAGTGGCGCCATCGACATATTGCTCCCCTTTCGCCTCTTTAATAGTGTGCCTTAAAAGAATAGGAACTCCAAGACGCACAAGCTTGGAAGCATGAACAAGATACCCCCCCACACACGGCATCGTTTCAATTAACGCTTTAACTTCTACTCCAGCTTGTAACAATTGATATCCAACAATTAAACCCACATTTCCAGTTCCAACGATCAAGGCCTTGTTTCCTGGTTTTACCCCATAGACATTCATAAGAGTTTGCACTCCACCAGCTCCATAAACACCGGGTAAGTAATTGCCAGGGAACGGCAAGTAATTCTCGCTTGCCCCTGAAGTAACTACTATATTATCAGCTTTAATCTCCAGCAGATGGTAATCCCCTTCTCGCTTCTGGACGGCCAAGAACTTATGTTTTCCATCTTTCCCATAGTATCCTATAGCGCTTGTTTCCGTTAAATATCGCCCCCCACATTTCCTTAGCTCTTCAAGCATTGTTCTGGCTATTTCAAAACCTCTCAACCCAGCATATTCCTTCTTGGAGCCAAAAAACTTGTGTGTCTGCTTGGTAAGTTGCCCTCCAGGAATTGGATTTTCATCTATTATCAAAGTATTTAAACCCAGTCTTGTAGAAGTTATTTCCGTTTCTAAACCAGCAGGACCACCACCTATTATCAAAACTTGAACATGCTCCTCCTTTTTCGCTACTTTTATATCCGGTTCATCCGGAAGCATTCCTTTCCTGTCTTGAATCGCTACTCTCATTCCTTCCCTAACTGGAGTAATGCAAGTTCTGACGTTTGGGATTCCGTTGACGCGCATTAAGCAGGAGGAACATTTTCCAATACCGCAAAACCACCCCGTGGGATGATTAAATCGTTTACTGCGGCCGAAAATCTTAACTCCGGATGCGAATAGAGCAGCCGCTATGCTTTCATTCTCGTATCCTTCTAGCCACTGCCCTTCAAATTGAAATCTTACCCTTTTCCCTCTCTCAAAATCGAGAATAGGATGCCTCCGGATTCTCTGATTCTTCCCCAAACCAAAACCTCCTCAATATCTCTCGGGCCGTCAAATTTTGCCTTAGCCTTGATAGTAGCCTAAATTTAGTATAGCCGATTAAATTTGCTCCGCCAGTATTACTCCGGAAATCAACTATTTACTTCTGTAACTCTCGGCCAAGTCTTCATCATAAGGAGCTTGCCTCTCCTTGCATCTTTCCCTGGAGCATATTTGACAGCTAGTAAACTTGACTTCTGTCGGGAAATATATTCCAGATTCTGATTTCCTGGGAATCATTAGTAAACTGGGGGTCAGCTTGACACCAATCAGCGCTTCAACATTGCCAAAGAGCGAAAACAGTTGTGTTTGTTGTGTTATGGGCCAATCCTGTAAATCTCCCATTCCTGGATACATGCTGGATGTTTGTCCCATTCTATATTCTCTCTCCAAGTGCTCTTTTAGATAATTTCCAATTAAACCCAAGGCTACATTGCCTATCTCATCCAAGTAGTATTGTTCTAACAAGTTGTCAAATGAAGCAATTCTATCCTCTAGTTCCTTGCCAATCGTTATGATGAACGGGAAAACTTTGCCTACCTTGTCTAGATTAACCCGGAGGACTCGGCTAGTAAACCTTATCCCACCAATATCTACTGTGTCCTCATTTTTATTGTCAACGTATGACATTTCGTAAATAGCTTTGGGATGAACTATAGAATTAGCGCTTTCAACCAGTTTGTGAACAACATCGAATTGGTCTCTCCTTTCATTCAGGTGCAATTCTTTCAGCACTTGTTCAGTATCCAGATGAATTGGAATGGCATCTAATATTTCCATGTTCGGTTATCACCTCCTTTTTGTCTTTTACTTTCGTTATAGCTCTTTTACCACTTAATTTAAGTTGTCTCTACTCCTTAAATTCTAGCTTTCGGATGACCTCGACAATCTACACCAAAGCCACTCCCGGTAACCACCAGGCCGGCGAGTTTAAGAGCGACCAAATAGGTCAGGTTAGATTTATTTCCACGAGCTACGCTGACAAAGGGTAACATATGACAAACTATTTCAAATCCGGGACAATGTTCCTGATAACGGCTAAAGCCTTGTCAATATCTTCCTCAGTATGCTGCACAGAAACAGTCCAGTGCTCGTCCGTGTGAGGTGCAATCCATATGCCATTGTTTACCA
>JAUWQP010000035.1 GCA_030611015.1 Chloroflexota bacterium
CAGGGTCAAGTGGTATGTGTCCCTGGCCAACTTTTCCATCGTCAAGGCCGCCATGCTCACAGGAGTGAGAGACTAATGTCCATGCCAGGGTTTCTGATCATGCCCTGGTATGCACTCTTTCACCTCCCTTTTATTGTTGAGGAGGGAGGGGAAAGGTCGAACCCCCTCCCTACCTCTCCCTTCCCTTTGTCATTGCGAGGAGCGCAGCGACGAAGCAATCTCGTGAGGTGAGACTATGAACCTAATCGAAATGAGAGCCCGGGTCCGGGAGGACCTCCAGGACACCGACGCCCAGAATTACCGCTGGACGGACGACGAGGTGGACGGAGCCATCGACAGGGTAGTATTGGAGTACTCCCTCCACGCCCCCATCGAGCAGCAGGGCGATATCGCTACCACCGACGGCGATACCGAGCTCGATATCTCCAGCCTATCGGGCTTGCTCGGCGTCAAGTCCGTGGAGTTCCCGATCGGCCAGACCCCTAAATACTACCAGCGGACTGAGTACTGGGCCGGCCACCTTTATATGCAGGACAAGGGCAACGGCAACGACGCCCGTGTCCGCTGGCTTAAGAGCCACACCCTGGACGCTGCGGCGACCACCATCCCCACCGAGCACGACGAGATTATAGTCCTCGGCGCGACAGGCTACTTAGCCATGTCAGCCTCGGCCTACACAGTGGATAGAGCCAGCATTGCCGGACGTCACGCCACCATCAACTACAAGGCCTGGGGTAAGGAGCGGCTTGACCGCTACGACAAGAAGCTCAAAGCCATCTCCCGTTCCAGCCGCATCATCTCAAAGGAGTTCTACATCGATGAGTGATGCAAAATGATGTAGTGCGAGGCTTTAGCCTCGTGCCTCGTTCCCCTCTTAAGATAAGAGGGGCCAGGGGAGTTATGACATGCTAGAAATTGGAGTCCTCAAGAACTTCGACAACGGTACCTACAAGGCCGGCGTCCAGCTCGCAGGCTCGCTAACCACCTACTTCGACGACATCAGCGTGGCCAAGAATATCCCGGCAGCGGCCATGGTCGTCGGCAACTATGTTATCGTGGCAATTCCCGGAGGCAACCCCAGGGACACCGTAGTCATCGCTGTATTTACCCCCTAAGAAGGAAATATGAGCAAAGTCAAAGAAGCACTCGAAAAGGAAAAGACCAAAGAGGGACTCCCCAAAGAGGCCTTCGCCATCGTCGGCGACCCGCATGATCCTGTCACCTGGAAGCTCCCCCATCACACCAGGGCCATCTTCCGGGCCCTCCAGGGCCGGTCCCGACCTTGTCGAGGATGCTCGATAGAATCGGCACTCGATATCGAAAAGACCGTGGACTGGGACCGCATGCCCGCTGCCGTCGCCGCCCTCAGCCGCGGCGGTTACCGCGGGGAGAGGGTCCGTGCCTCCGAGGAGGACATCATCAAAGCCGCCCGGCATTTAGCCAGGCATTATGAGGCAGCGGGTAAGCCCGTCCCCGACACCCTAGGCGCCCTGATTTGACATGTCATTGCGAGCCCCGACTTGTCGGGGCGCGGCAATCCCTCACAAAAAAGGGGGAGGTTAAAGCCACCATGTGTATAAAGAGTCGCAAAAACGAAAACAGGGGCTTTCTCGGGCCTCTCAGAGCTCTTCTACTGTCATTGCGAGTCCCGATAAATCGGGACGAAGCAATCTCGAAGGATAAGGAGTGAACATGGCACAACAACAGAATCCCGATAAAATCGGGACTAGCCCGACCCTGTTGGAGGTTTTCACCGAGTTATTCAGGGCCATCACCAGACCCGCCGTCACCATCATCTTTGCCGCCGTCATCGCCCAGGTCGTCATCCAGGGAATCGATGCCCCGCAGTGGTTCATCGGCCTGGCCATCCCAATAATTGGCTGGTGGTTTACCGAGCGGACGGTGCAGCACATCAGGACGAAGACCCCGACAGAGTCGGAGGAGAAGAAAGGAGGCACCAATGCCCAAACATGATGGAACAGGCCCACCTATAGGAGCCAGAGGCCCTCGGGATGGCCGTGGTGGCGGCAACCCCGGCAGACCCGGGCCAGGCTCAGGCGCCAAAAGTGGTGGACAAAAAGGCACATGCAAGTGAAACAAGCGGATTCCCCTCTTAAGGTAAGAGGGGCTCGGCGAGCACTCAGCGCCATGAGTGCTCACTAAGGGGAGTTATGAACGAGAAAAACGACGAAGATAGAGGCTTCCTGAAAGGAATCAGAATCACCGCCTTCCTCGACTGCTATCAGGAATGGCACGCCTTTGTGGAAGGTCTCTGTGAGGTCCTCTGCCCCTGGCCAGCGAAGCATAAACTCTCCGGACAATTACTAGATGACTTGAAGGGAGACCATCATTACTACGCCTTCGGCCGGGCCACGGGCGTCATTGCCTGGCTCATAATTGCCAAAATTATCAAGGAGGTGTTCTTCTAACCAAAAATGTAGTGCGAGGCTTTAGCCTCGTGCCATGAAAAGGAGGAACCATGGCCGATTCAGGAATCAGGCACATAGACGTCGGAGCAGAGCTCACCAAGACGGAGTGGGAGAATGAGGAGAGCCACGAGCTCATCCACGGCACCAGCTTCCCGGCATCGCCCGCCGAACGCCAGCTTTTCTACCGCGACGACGAGCATAAATGGCATATCTGCGACGGCACAGACTGGGTCTGGCTGGGAGGAGGAGGAGGAGGCGGCGGTATGGAAGTCCATGGCAATGAATATCACGACCCCGACTTTGAGCAGGAAGGCGTGGCCATACCCAAGTCCCTCTTAACTACCAGGGGCGACATAATCTATCGTGGTGCTTCGGTTGCTGAGAGGTTGGCTAAGGGAACTCCTGGAGCACCGCTGGTCATGAACGCCAATGACCCTCAGTGGAACTCGCCACCCCTTGTTTCATTGAAGGCGAAAACATATTACATAGACGCTGTTAACGGAGACGATGGCAATGGCGGAGAGTCTTCCGATGACGCCTTCAAGACCTGGGCTAAAGCCGAGACCATGATACCTGTGTTTATCATGCACGATTATGAAGTAATCACCCTGGGGGATTTGCCAGAGGGTATTTTACTGGAAGGGAGAACCACCATATCAGGAGGAAGCCTGTCAATTAAGGGGGACAAAGAGACAACTCCTTACTATGCAGTTAATAAAATTGATGTACTTTCTTGTTTTGGGGACATACGAATTCAGTATTTCCGCACTACCACAGACCGCACCTTCGTTGGTTATTCCATGCTGCCACGACTAGATGGCATTCGATTTATCCACCATGATGCCCCCGCCACCTCCCGTGCGTTCGACTTAGAAGCATGTATTATGGGTCTGCGGGACTGCGATGTAGGAACGGACAAAGCTCAAGATGGCATTTTCGCTACCAATTGCCGTCTGGTCAGCCACGATAACAGTGGTAATGCTACCAGGTATGGTTTGTACGCAAATAACAGTGCAGTAATAGCCAAGAGGAACGGTCAGCCTACAGGTACAACCACCAACGAATACACTGCCTATGGAGGTGTCATCCGATGATGAAACAGCTATGGATAAACTCAAAGCCTCTTTTAGACGATGAAGGCAGCCCCCTTGAAGCTGAAAGAATCGAGTTCAACGACGACGAAATTATCGGCTACATCGGCAGAAGCGAAGTTTTTGCCTTGCGGGGACTTCACCCCGATAGAAACATTTATGAAGTCAGAGACGAGAAAGGCAAACAGGTCACCCCCGATAAATCAGAACTCGGCCAGCTCAAACAGCGAGTGGACACCCTGGAGAAAGCAAGCCCCGATTTAATCGGGGAAAAAATGTAGTGCGAGGTCCCGACTCTGCCGAGGATGCTCGAAGAAATCGGCACTTTAGCCTCGCGCCATTACGAGGCGCAGAAGCAAAGCAGTCTAGGCTTGACGAGTAAATATGTAGAGTAAATACGTAGTGCGGGGCTTTAGCCCCGTGCATATGAGACGTTGCTATAGCATGAAAACCTTAACACCCACCCTACTCGCCGCCCAGAAGAAGCCCCACCGCCTCCCCTACATCGAGGCTGAAATCAGGGACTACGAGGCCGGCATCAAACGCCTCACCTGGCAAAGGCTTTACGAAGGCAGCGAGCCCGACAACCACCATGGCATCGCCTTCGACGGCCAGGGCAGCATGCACCGCATCAGGGCCGAGGGCAGCGACCTCTATCGCCAGAAGCAGGAGCTTCCTTTCGCCACCCCCTTCCCCTATACCTTCCCCATTGCCCTGGGCGAGCCCCCCGAGTTCGACACCTGGACCAAAATCGCCACCGATTGCGCCGGTCCCTGCGCTATCGCCGCCTGTGGAGAGAAGGTCTATATCTTTTACAGGACAACCAGCAACGCCGTTCAGAAGCACTACAGCCACGACTACGGCGACACCTGGGACGACGCCCAGCTGGTGGACTATGCCGACGTCCTCTCTATGGCTGCCTGCTGGTGGGGCACGACCGACACCGTTATCTGCTTCGCCCTTAAGACCAACGAAATCGGCGTCGTCGTCCTCGATACCGGCACCCAGACTATCGTCCAGCACCGCACCGTGACATTTGCTGTGCCGCACACCCACATCATCATCGATACTTTTGGCATAGGCGCCACCTACAACCCCTTCTGGCCTCAGTGCGACATCGTCTTTGCCGGCCTTCAGGAATCCACGCCCTACAACCACTATAACCTGTTCCGTACCTGGCTTTCTTCCACCTACCACTTCGGCACCATCGACAGCTTCCTTATGTCCCCGCAGGGAGAGGATATCACCTACGAATACCCCGACGTCCACCTGCCCTCAGGCGCCCAGGACTGCGAGACCAACCGCATTGTGGCCGTCGAGAAGTATGCCGGCACCACCACCTATACCCGTCCCCTGGCCTGCCACATAGTCAAGGGCACATACTGGAATGACACAGCATTTACCGAGCCTAAACCTTTCCTCGATATCAGCTCAAATTACGGCTTGAGGCTCCAGAGCACCGCCGACTACTGGTGGCTGGAAAGGCCCGATGGAGTCTGGAGAGCCCCCCGCCCAGCCGGAGAACCCCTCACCCTCACCAAAGATATTATCACACTGTCACTGCAAACGGCTGTCATTGCGAGCGGCCCTTCCTCTTTGTCGTTGCGAGGAGCACAGCGACGTGGCAATCTCATCATCGAACTCGACAACTCCAAGGGTCAGTATGCCAGCCTCGGCCAGGGCGCCCTCGCTTCGCTTCGCTTCCGCAGCGAAATCGTCCTCGAGCTCGGCTATAAGACGACGGCAGGCAAAGAGACCTCCGAGGCCGGCACCTACTGGGTGGATGGGTGGGAATATCGTAGTGCGCCCCTTCAGGGTCGTGCCACTGGGCGGTCAACATTCGTTCTCTTTTGCCTTGACGGCTGGGGCCTTATGGATCGCTGGACCGCCCGCTACCAGATGAGGTGGAATAAGGACGAAGTCAACCCTAAGAGTGTCTGGCAAATCCTTTATCAACTCCTGGCCAGAGTGGGCATTAAATTGACCAACACCCCTGCCAAGCCCCAATCCTCAGCCATCAACAACTTCTACCCTGACTTCGCCGTCAACCCCGGCACCGGGGGAGATACCGCCATAAGAAGACTCCTAGCCTTCGTTCCCGACAAGCTCGTATTCCGTGGCCAGGAAGCCTTCGCCAAGAATCCCCTGGCTGATGAGTCAAGCTGCTATTCCTATGGCACCGACCACGTCATTCTGGCCGGTAACTATTGCGAACAAGTGTTTACCAGCCGGGCCCGTGCTATCGGCAGGGATAGTGGAGACAACCGCATCCTGGAGGAAGCCCTGGATCCCGACTTGTCGGGACTCGGCATTGATATTCTAGAACAAGTGTATGACCCCAACCTCCAGACCGCTGCCATGGCCCAGGAGAGGGCCGACGCTCTCTTAAGGGAGGCGTCATTGCGAGCGGAGCGCGGCAACCTCGTTGTCCCCACCAACGTCGGCCAGGAGCTTCTTGATGTCGTCGAGATTACCGACGAGCGCTGCGGTATCTCAGAAGAGCAGTACCGGGTCCAGGCCATCCAGATCGAATATGACCGCCGCCATGGAATTTACACTCAGCGTCTGGCGCTCTGCGCTCCATGACGCATTATCGGGAATGTTTAGTAGTGTCACTCTAGTGAGTCCAGATGAATTTGGATGATGAAGGATCTCGGAGATTCTTCGCGGAACCTGTCCTGAGCAGCACAAGATTCTTAGGTAGTGGGTCAATTTGAAAATGGTAAAAGTCTTTAAACTATCCTGAAACGACGGCGGTGACTTGACAAATAGACAAGTCTTGATATAATAAAAACAGTTATCACTATGAAAAGAGGCGACGTAGGGTTTTGTCCCTACGAAGTCTCTTTTCGATTATATAGGTCTCTCATAATATCGTCCAAGTAGAATATCCGTATTTTATAATGCAGTTTTCTGAGCAGATAGGAACATCCACCTCTACTACAGGCTATTAGGCATTCTAGTTTTCCCTTATCGTGCAGGTATTCAACTAAACAAGCATAATCACCATCGCTTGCTATTATTACTGCCTTTGCATAGTTTTCATAATCCACCATAGACTGCAGTGTTAGATTTACATCCACGTTACCTTTAATTTCATCTTCGTGGGTAGCTACTTCTTTAAATTTCAATTCATATCCCTGCCTTCTTAACTCATCATATAAACTCTTGTTCTGTGGCACATAACCAATAAAATAATAGGCAACCTTAACAGCATGTTTTTCCATAAGATAGACTCGGAATTCATTCAAGTCCAATTTTACCTCAAGCGCTTCAACTTCTTCTTCAAGTGCTTCGAGCGATTTGTAAAAGTTCTGACCATCAATGAAAGCGTAATTTGCTGGCACTTGATGCATAATCTATAAACCTCACAATTTCTTCTATTTTCCAAATGTGGTCAGCTAATCTGGCTGCCATTGCTGGTGTCTTTGGATAAGGATTAATTAAAGCCTTGGGTGGCCTAGCGAAGATGCGAAATGGATTTCTCATGGGCTACTAATTAATGCTTGCTTCAAATCGTTGAGCCTCGGGGCAAAAGCTTCAATGAGCCCCTGGTGGGCTAGTTGCCATTTGGGGTCGGCTTCGATATTGGTAGCATCCACTGCTGTTCCTGAGATTCTCAATTGGTGCAGGATTTCTCGGTAGTCGCTTTCCAATTCCTGCCTTATCCCTCGTTCTGCCCCCTCATATTCTTGAACAAGCTGGCCTATTTCTTCTGCCTTTGGCTGCAATTCAGGCTCTAAGCTGCTTATCCCCTCGATTATTTTTTCCACACTATTTCTACCCTGGGCGGTTGTAAGTTCGATAGCCCCTATCAGGTGCTCGATTATGACTTGCTTTATCATTTCTCTGTCTTTCTCTTCGTGCTTGTTTAGCTCCGCAGTCATATCCAGTCGTTGGGAACTATCAATCCATTTTTGTGCCAGCACCTGACCGATTTGGCGATACCTTTGTCTGTCTTGCTGTTCCTTTTCCTCGGCTGACAGCCTGCCCAATCTATTTGCTCTCTCTTGAGCAATCTCCCAGGCACTCTTTAGCTCACCCATACAGTTCCTTCTCCCTGCGTCATTGCGAGCCGAAGGCGAAGCAACCTCACATCCACATTCTTTGAGATTGCTTCAGCACTACCGTGCTTCGCAATGACAGGGTCGTGACATTATTAGCGTTAGCAGTGCATTTTAGCCTATAATATTGGGGGGTTCAACAAAGTGAGTTTGGGTGATAATGATGATTTATCATAAATCCGTGAAGTTAGCGGAGAAATTCTACTGCTATGTATGGCAAGGCAGAGGAAATAACTGCAATGCCATTCTCTGGCCCTCGGTTTTAAGGGGGGAGAGTCCGCACGTATTAATTGACCCTGGTCATGTCAGGAATGAGCTTGGGGAGACCTGTTTTGATTCACTGGCTCAGGCTATGGAGGGGGATGGCTTCAAAATGGAGGATATTGGTCTGGTGATTGCCACCCATAGCCATCCTGACCATATCGAAGCCACTGAATTGGTGGTGGAAAAAAGTGGTGCTTTGTTTACTTTATCCCGTGAGGAGGATGAATTTTGTCGCACGATGGGGATGACTTTCTTTCAAATGTTCGGCGGTAAGCCGCCGCAGGTCGAACCCTCCTTTTATCTTAAGGAGGGCGATTTGTCTCTGGGGGCTAAAAATGATAAGGTGGCGGTCAAGGTTATCTTTACCCCGGGACATTCTCCCGGTTCTGTTTCCCTTTATCTGGAGGAGGAGAAAATATTGATAAGCGGTGACGTGGTCTTTGCTGGCAGCATAGGCAGGACTGACTTCCCTGGTGGCAGCTCTTCCTTGCTAAGGAAGAGCATTGATGAGTTGTCTCAGCTTGATGTAGAATACCTTGTTCCCGGTCATAGCACCGAAATGGGCAGCATAATTGCCGGCAAGGATAAAGTAAGGCGTAACTTTTACACTGTCAAGATGTTTATTTGACGAATGACGAGTTGGATTGAGGTTCGTTATGGAGACGGATGACAAAATTAAATATGCTCTGGAACAGACGGAATTAATCCGAGCACCACGGCAAGAGCTGGACACTTTTGGCAGTTCTGTCATTGATTATTACGTTGTCACGGAACTGGTGGGAAACCTTAGTGTGGTCAGGGATGGGAAGGTAATTGCGGAAAGGCCCAAGATTGTCACTCCTGCTTACCTGGTCAATGTCGAAGGCTTTAGCGAGCAGGCAAAAAGATATATATCTATGATGGCTCAGGAACGCCCTTATGAATCGGGCATTTTTTACCGATAT
Organism: Chloroflexota bacterium; assembly: GCA_030611015.1. Lineage (GTDB taxonomy): Bacteria > Chloroflexota > Dehalococcoidia > GIF9 > AB-539-J10 > RBG-13-51-36. The sequence goes on from JAUWQP010000035.1 coordinate 8,793, forward strand.
AAGAACGAACCCGGGGGGATGAACGTTGTCTCCGAGCCTATCAAGCAGGTGATAGATAAGCTCAGCTCCCAAGTAGAAGAGCAGCATAACCCCTTAAGCACCATAATCAGGGGGGTGGAAGAGCTATGGGACGTGTCCCTGCTCATGTTCATCTACGGGCTAACTACCAAGTCGGTTCGCACTAATATGGCCGAATTCGATCGCAGGGGCTTTTTAGACACAGATGCCAGCGGAGTGCCCCAGGGTGCCCGGGATTATATTGAAGAGCTTTTCGAACAGGTAAGTCGTAACCTCTCTCGAGCCCCTGAGTTGGTGATTGAGTTGAACCGCTGGGGTCTATTCCCGGAATATCAAGACCGGTTCCTTGCTCTGTTCAGGAGAAGATAACCCCGCTCTGAATCACATCAGTCCCAGGTACCAGCTTAGTATATTATTTCCCCACAGCAAGGTTATCATGGTGGCCAGGGCCAGGAAGGGACAAAAGGGAATTGTCTCCCGCCGTTTTCTCTTTTTAGCTATCACCAGAGCCACGGCCACTATGCCGCCGAGGATGGCTCCCATAATAATGGTGAGAAAAACCAGAGGAAAACCTGTAGCCAGGCCAATCAAAGCCGCTAGCTTAACATCTCCCCAACCCATGCCGCCACGGGAGACTAGGGCAATCAAAAGGAATAAAGCAAAGCCAATGCCTCCACCCAGAGCGGCGTAAGCAACTCGCATGCCTATGGATTGTGTGAGCCAGGGCCACGGATATAAAGCCAGGAGGAAAGCCACAACCATGCCGGGATAAACCACCTTGTTCAGGATGAGCCCCTGTTCCAGGTCAATGACAAAAATGACGATGAACAGACAGGCGTAGAAAGCCATAATCCCCAGTGCGGGACTTAAGCCATAATGCCAAGAGAGTAAAGCGAATATCAGGGCGGTGGCAAGCTCCACCCAGAATAACCTCCGGGGTACGGCAGCCTTACAGTACCGACAACGACCACGAAGCCTGAGGTAGCTAAATACGGGGATGAGGTCTTTGGCGGCTAGCTTGTGCCGGCAAGCTTCGCAATGAGAAGGTGGAAATACAATAGACTTGTTCAAGGGCAGACGGTCGATGCATACATTGAGGAAGCTGCCTACTGCCAGACCCAAAATGGCGAATATGATTATCAAGAGTATTTCCACGGGTGCTTATTGTGGACGTATCATGGGCCTGAAGTCAATAGGCAGTAGGTACTAGTGCCCGGCGCAGCTTCTTCTGTCATTGTGGGGCACCTTTTGTCGTTGCGAGGGGCGAAGCCCCGAAACAATCTTGGTGTAAAAAAGAGTCGACCTATTTTGCTTCCCCACCTGTCATTGCCAGTCCCGATTTATCGGGACGAAGCAATCTCATTTCTGAGACTGGACACCAGATTATGATAATAATATAGTAATGTTGTTGCCAAGAATCGGGGGTAAGGGTGATTATGTCAACAAGGTACTATGTTGGTTGCAGTGGCTGGCATTATGAGCACTGGCGTGGACTTTTTTACCCCGCGGAACTGCCCAAGCCGGAGTGGCTGTCATTTTACGCCCGGCAATTTGCTACCGTAGAGCTCAATAACAGTTTTTATAAGCTGCCTTCGGAGAAAGCTTTCACAACCTGGCGAGAGTCCACACCCGACAGCTTCATCTTTGCTGTCAAGGTGAGTCGCTTCATCACGCACATAAAAAGGTTAAGGAATTTAGGTTCAGCAGTGGAGAATTTTCTATCTCGGGCTGGTTTTCTGGAAGAAAAACTGGGGCCCTTGCTATATCAATTACCCCCCAGCATGAAGCGCAACGATGAGCTATTACAGAATTTCTTATCTTCGTTGCCGCCAAAATATCAGCATGTAATTGAATTTCGACATGAATCCTGGATTGATGACGCTGTATTCGATATTTTACGAGGGCATAATGTTGGGTTGTGCGTTTTTGACATGCCTGGTTTTAGCTGCCCCCTTGTAGCTACCAGCGATTTCGCCTATGTCCGTTTCCATGGCAACAAGGATCTGTATTCCAGTTGCTACTCCGACGAAGAGCTTTCCCAATGGGCACAAAGAATTGCCCAGCTGGGCCAGAATATTAAAGCTAGCTATATCTATTTTAATAACGATGCTGAGGCATTTGCGGTCAAGAATGCTATAACATTGGAGAATTTCCTAAATACTCTTTAACTTTTCGTGCCAAAGCCAAAGTTATGCCTTCTGTCTGACTGAGTTCTTCCGAGGAAGCTTCCTTGATAGCTTCAATTGAACCAAACTTTTTTAGCAAAGCCTTCTTTCGTCTTGGCCCGATGCCGGGGATGCTATCCAGGGCAGACATGATGCCTTCTTTGTGGCGCAACTTCCGGTGGTAACTTACAGCGAAACGATGGGCTTCATCCCTGGCTCTTTGTAGTATATGGAGGGCTGGGGAATCTTTAGCTATATAAACTGGCCGGGGGTCGCCGGGTATAAATACTTCCTCGTTTTGTTTAGCCAGGCTGACCATGGGAATGAAGTCCAGCCCCAATTCTTGCCTCACCTCCAGGGCAGCGTTAAGCTGCCCCCTGCCACCATCAATAAGGACAAGGTTGGGAGCTGCCCAGGCATCTTCGCCTGTCAGACCCCGTTTAAACCTGCGCCTCAATGTCTCTTGAATCATGGCATAATCGTCAGCGCCAGCCACAGTTTTGATACGGAAACGGCGATAATGCGCTGGTTTAGGCCGGCCCTTTTCCAAAACAACCATGCTACCCACAGCCAAAGCGCCCTGAATATTAGAGATATCATAACCTTCTATTCTCCGAGGCATTTTGGGCAATCGTAGTCTGTTTTTTAGCTCTTGTAAGCCGGAGCTTATAGCCTCTGCCTTCATCTCTGTAGCTTGAGCTAGTTCCAAACCCCTGGCAGCATTTTCGGCTACAGTGTCCACCAACTTTTTTTTGGTTCCCCGCTGTGGCACTTGAAGCCCCACACGACTCCCTCTTTGCTGCCCAAGCCATTCAGAAAGCATTGCTGGCTCGTCCACCTGGTGCTGAAGCAGTATCAGCGGTGGTATATATGAAGCTGAGGCATAGTATTGTTTCACAAAACTGGTCATTATTTGCCCGAGAGGCTCGCCACGGACGCCTTCCATAATAAAATGATCCCGGCCAATGAGTTTGCTGTTACGAACAAAGAAGAGCTCGACATAAGCTTGACTGCCATCTTGTGCCAGAGCAATGATATCTTGTTCCCCCTGTAATGTTATAGCAATCCTCTGTCCTTCTATGACTTTTTCTATAGCCTGTATTTGGTCGCGCAGCAAACCCGCCTTCTCAAACTGAAGCTGCTGTGCTGCGACTTTCATTCTGGCTTTTAATTCACGAAGGACAAGCTCCTGCTTTCCCTGCAAAAACAAGATGACCTGGTTTATTACTTCACGGTATTCCTGTTTTTCCACCGCCCCGATACACGGGCCCAAACAGCGGTGGATGTAATAATTAAGGCAGGGCCGCTTATCTTTGCCTTCAATGCGCTTACTGCAACTACGAAAAGGGAAAATTTTCTTCATTAACCTTAGGGTTTTGCGTACCGAGCCGGCACTGGCAAAGGGTCCAAAGTATCTAGCTCCATCTTTTTGAATCCGGCGAGTGATATAGACACCAGGCCAATCTTCGTTAACGTTTATTTTGAGGTAAGGGAAAGTCTTGCTATCTTTAAGGCGCACATTATATCGGGGGACATATTTCTTTACCAAGTTGCATTCCAAAATAAGCGCCTCTTGCTCGGAATTGGTAACTACGAACTCGAAATCCTGTATCTTCGCCACTAATCGTTGAATCTTGGATGTCAGGCTAGAGGGAGCACCAAAATAACTCCTTACCCGACTGTTCAAGTTGGTAGCCTTGCCCACGTAGATGACCTTGCCCTCCTTATCCTTAAACAGATAAACTCCGGGCTCCACTGGCAAAGCTCTTAATTGCTCTGATTTCACGGCAAATTTATTGTAGCAAGTGGCTTGCATAGAGGCAAAAAAAAGTCGGATTGTGTTAAAATAACTATGATGAAGCTGGATATCGCTGCTTTCCTTCAATATTTGACCCAGGACAAAGGTTATTCCCAGAATACTGTGGCTGCTTATCGCAATGATTTGACTCAAATGGCAGCCTTTATTGCCGCAGAGAAGGCAAAGGGCATATTCCAGTCCTATGATGAACTCTTGAAGGGCTATTTGCTTAAACTCAGAGAGAAGAGATACTCTGTGGCAACAACCGCCCGCAAGGTCGCATCAGCCAAAACATTCTTCAAATTCATGGTTGATTCGGGGAGGATCAGGGGGAATCCAACACAAAATTTGCCTTCTCCACAAGTTAGCAGGCATTCACTGAACTTCTTATCTTCCTCCGAGTACCAAAAGTTGCTTGCCGAGCCAGCAAAGCTATCCACTCCAGAGGCTAACAGAGATGTGGTGATGCTGGAATTACTTTATGCCACTGGTTTACGCATAAGCGAATTAGTATCATTAAATGTCAAAGATATTGATTTGGAGCAAACTTGTGTACATATTAATTCCAGGAGAAAAGTGCCTTTCGACCATCACTTAAGCCTGATTTTAGGAAATTTCCTCAGGAATGCCAGGCTGGATTTATTATATGACGAGAGAGAGGAAGCCCTATTTCTTAACCGACGTGGTAAGAGGCTGACCAGGCAGGGGTTCTGGCAGATTATTAAGGATTATGCTTCCAGGGCAGGACTGAGCAGTAAAGTCACACCGCAGGCCTTGCGTCATAGCTTTGCCAGACGCAAATTACAGAGTGGGACTGAACTCCGCCAACTCCAGCAACTTTTGGGTCATGCATATATTTCCAGCACAAGAATTTATGAACAATTTCCTTCAAGGCAAGGGTAATGACGAAAAAATCACGGCGTGCTAAAAGCAAGCATCGGGTTACAGCGGCAAGGCTGGCGGCTGGCAAGTCTTCACAACAACCAATGCCGCTGCCCACTGATCTGCAATCGCCAGCCCGAGTATCCCCGAAAGCTCAAGATTCGCCCAGCCGCTACGAGTATGTTATACCCGAAGTAAACCGCATCGGCATCATTGCCGGTGCCATAATTCTGGTCCTCATAATACTATCTTTTGTTCTTGGTTGACATCCCCGACCGGTGAACTGCGGTGGATTTAGAACAGGCTAGAGAGAATTTATTCAAATATCTTGATCACGAGATCGCAGACAAACGTGTAATTGAAGCTATGCAGCGTGTTCCTCGTGAAGTTTTTGTGCCACCACAGCAATATCATTCTGCTTATGATGATAGACCCTTAGGCATTGGCTTTGGGCAAACTATCTCCCAACCATTCATTGTGGCGCTGATGCTACAAGCTTTAGAACTCAGAGGGGATGAAAAGGTACTGGAACTGGGTACGGGAAGCGGCTACGAGGCAGCCATATTAGCTGAGTTAGCGCAGAAAGTGGTTACCGTAGAGTGCATACCTGAATTGGCGGAATCAGCTAAGGAAATTCTGGACAGGCTTGCTTATTCCAACATCGAAGTTCACGTAGCTGGCAGACCTTTGGGTTGGCCGGAGGAAGCCCCTTATGATGCTATTATAGTTTCTGCCGGTGCTCCCACCGTGCCTCAAGTTCTTTTGGAGCAACTAACCTTGAATGGGCGATTGGTGATCCCTGTCGGCTCTCGCTGGCAGCAAGACTTACTCAGAGTCACCAAACTGAGGAAAGGAAACGAGATAGAAAACTTGGGTGGTTGCTATTTCGTGCCGCTTATTGGTGAAGGTGCCTGGGAGAATTGAGTAAAAGGAGGTTGCAACTATGGAAATACTGGAAATAATAAGAACGAGGCGAAGTATTCGCCATTATGAATCTCAGCCTGTAGAAGAAGATAAGATTAATACGGTACTGGAAGCAGTTCGCTGGGCACCATCTTGGAGTAATACCCAATGCTGGAGATTCATAGTAGTTAGAGACGAGGCAATGAAATCCCGGTTAGCTGAAACCCTTACGCAGTGGAATTCAGCCCGTTCTGCTTCTAGCGTCACACAGGCGCCGGTAGTTATTGTAGCTTGTGCTGAACTAGGAAAGTCTGGATTCAAGGATGGCGTACTCAGTACAGACAGAGATGATTGGTATGTTTTTGACGTAGCTTTGGCCGTCCAGAACCTCGTCTTAGTTGCTCATTCATTAGGTTTGGGAACACTACACATTGGTGCCTTTGATGCTGGAGAGGCAGCTCGAGTCTTGAAGGTACCGCCGGGAGTGGTCGTGATAGAAATGATTCCCTTGGGTTACGCCGAAAGGGTAGGAAAAACACCACGCAGGAAGGAACTCTCTGAAATAGTATTCTATGAGTCTTACGGGCAAAAGTAGAGTGCCCCCAAGGGGATTCGAACCCCTGATCTTCAGCTTGAAAGGCTGATGTCCTAGGCCTCTAGACGATGGGGGCAACCTTAAGCATTTTAAGGATAAATGGCTCAATATGCAAGCCCAGATGGCTAAGATTGTTTGCAATGCTTATTCATTATTCTGAGCAAAGAGAGCAATTTCTCACCTACTCTCTCGCTCGAAGAGAGAGGAATAAGGGCAGGCGATAAAATAAACCTCCTGCCCACTTCCAGCTTGCTAGTAACTCGGATATAAGTTATCATGTGGCAGTTATTATGCGCCCACAACTGTTAGCCTGAAAGCGTGTTAGTATAAATTCCAAACCGATTTATTGTACTCCCAAGAAGTACCGTGTATGTCAAAAGCAACAAGGCAATCCCTCAAATTAGCTCGTATTAGCGTCCGTGGCATTGTTCAGGGTGTCGGCTTCAGGCCTTTCGTCTATGGACTGGCAGTCGAACACAGCCTTAAGGGATGGGTTTACAACACTTCAGAGGATGTCAAGATTGAGGTAGAAGGTGAAACAAAAGCTCTCAGGCAGTTTGAGCTGGAGCTGCAAACAAAAGCCCCACCGCTGGCTCACATCGAGAACATAACTATTGAGTATTATCCACCCCGCGGCTATAAAAACTTCGAAATTCGGCATAGCCAGGCTCTGCCAGGGAAATATCAGCTTATCTCTCCGGATATCGCTACCTGTCAGCCTTGCCTTAGCGAGTTGCTAAACCCCGAAGACCGCCGCTACCGCCACCCCTTTACCAACTGTACCAATTGCGGACCGCGCTTTACCATAATCGAAGACATGCCCTACGACCGCTCAAAAACAACCATGCGCCGCTTCCAGATGTGCCCCCAATGCCAGGCGGAATATGATAATCCTTTGGACCGCCGTTTCCACGCTCAGCCTAACGCCTGCCCAGAATGCGGCCCCCAGGTTGAGCTAGTTGACAACCATGGCAATCCAGTAACCCCAATTCTATCGGGGTTGACTCCCGTAGCCGCTGCCAGTCAGTTCATCAAGGAAGGGAAAATTGTGGCCATTAAAGGCTTAGGGGGTTTTCTCCTGGCTTGCGATGCCACAAACGATACCGCAGTTAAAACGCTGCGGCAGAGGAAGAAGCGCTCCTCCAAGCCATTTGCCATCATGGTTACTAACGTAGATGAAGCTAAGAGGCATTGCTATGTCTCGCCGAAGGAGGAAAATTTACTTACCTCACCTCAAAGCCCCATCGTGCTCATGAGGTGGAGGGAGGGTTCCTCTGTGTCTCGTGAGGTAGCGCCGAATTTACGGTTCTTGGGGGTTATGCTGCCATATACGCCGCTTCACCATATTCTGCTCAGGGATACAGGCTTGCCTTTAGTGATGACCAGCGGCAATCTCAGTGAAGAGCCTATCGCCAGAGACAATGATGAAGCCTTAGGGAGGCTTTACGGGATTGCCGATTACTTTCTAATTCATAATCGAGATATCTACTCCCGCTACGATGACAGCGTTGCCATAGTGGAAAGGGACACAAGCCAGCTTATAAGGCGGGCTCGTGGCTATGCCCCCCATCCCATCCACCTCTCATTTGGGGCCAGGCAGGTACTTGGTTGCGGCGCTGAGGAGAAGAATACTTTCTGCCTGATCAAAGATAACTATGCCTTCTTATCGCAGCATATCGGCGACATGGAGAATATGGAAACCCTAGAACATTTTGACAGCACCATCTCCCTGTATAAAAGACTTTTCCATATAGAGCCTGAAATCGTTGCCCATGACCTCCACCCCGATTATCTGGCTACCAAATATGCCCAGGAGTTAGGCGAGCCTGGTATAAAGCTTATTCCTGTGCAGCACCACCATGCCCATATTGCCAGCTGCATGGCTGATAACGGGCTTGACTCCCCGGTTATAGGAGTGGCCCTCGATGGCACGGGGTTGGGGGCAGATGGATGTATTTGGGGAGGGGAATTCCTGGTCGCCGACTATCGTGATTATAAAAGAGTAGGACATCTGGAATATCTTCCTTTGCCTGGAGGAGACGCGGCGGTAAAAAGACCCCGTCGCACCGCTGTCGGCTATATTCTCACTCTATTAGGGGAAAATACCCTAAACGCTGTCATTGCGATCCTGAACGAAGTGAAGGGGAAGCAATCTCAATTAGCTTCTATCGGACAAGTGAGCGAAGTTGAAATAGAGGTTACCAAGCGTCAGATAGAAAGAAAGATAAATTCACCGCTTACCTCAAGCATGGGGCGCCTTTTTGATGCCATATCAGCCCTGTTAGGCATAAGGGGCGAGATAGATTACGAAGCACAGGCAGCGGTGGAACTGGAGATGGCTGCTCACTCTTTTGTCATTGCGAGAGGACTCGACGAAGCAATCGCCGGGAATAACGAACGCTACCCCTACCGCATAGTAACAGCCGAAGGAATAAGAATCGTACACCTGAAGGACCTCCTCTCAGCCGTAATAGAGGACTTACGTCAGGGCGTCTCGAAGGGGAGGATATCAGTCAGATTCCACAATACCGTAGCCCAGATGGTAAACGAGATGTGTCACTTAATAGCCGATGAAAGTGGCGTCAGGCAGGTAGCCTTAAGTGGCGGCGTATTCCAGAATCGCTTACTGCTGAGAAAAACAGTCAGCTTACTGGAAAGCAGCGGTTTCCGGGTCTTTACTCACAGGCAAGTACCCTGTAATGATGGTGGCATCTCACTAGGGCAAGCAGTTATTGCCAATTTCGCCGTATAAAGGTTTAACTCCCTCACCGAGATTGCTTCGTCCCGATAAATCGGGACGAAGCAATCACGGTGGCAAGGTAGGGTTGCCGGCGTTTTATTGCTAGCTCAGGAAGGGATAAGTC
>JAUWQP010000022.1 GCA_030611015.1 Chloroflexota bacterium
CCATGGACTCTGCCGGGCAATACTGCTTTAGCTGTAGCTCTTGATGCTGATTACGCTTTGCTAGAAGTAGGCGACGAGTATCTCATTCTGGCTGATGCCCTGCGCGAGAAGGAGGGGCTAGGCGATTACAAAGTGGTTGAAATGTTAAAGGGAAGCGACCTAGCGACGATAACTGGGGTAAAATACGAGCCACTTTATAATCCTCACCAGTTTGGTGTAGAGCGGAGACGCAGAGAGTTCATTAATGAAGCTCGGGTATTAGGATCGCCGCAGTTAAAATTACAGAAGCTGAGAGAAGGAGAAAAGTTAACCTATAAAGTAATTGCTGCCGATTTTGTGTCTATGGAAGAGGGAACCGGCATAGTGCATGTCGCCCCTGCTTTTGGCGAGGTCGACTTTAAAGTTTTTATGCATCCTGATTATTACCTGGATTTTGTCCAGCCTGTAGACTTGCAGGGCAATATTATCGGCACCTATCCCTTTGCAGGCAAATTCGTCAAAGATGCCGATAAAGATATTATTGATAATTTGAAGTCTCGAGGCCTGCTCTTCCGCAGTGAGAGGATTACCCACACCTACCCTTTCTGCTGGAGGTGTCAGTCACCTCTTCTCTATTATGCCAAGCAGACCTGGTACATCAGGACAACAGGGGTGAAAAAAGAACTTATCTCTGGCAACGCCGAAATAAACTGGTACCCCGATTATATTAAGCATGGTCGGTTTGGCGATTGGCTGGAGAACAATGTCGATTGGGCTTTCTCCCGGGAGAGATATTGGGGGACTCCGCTCAATATATGGTGCTGTGAAGCTTGTGGCACCCCTGAATTTCCTACTTATGAGTGTGTTGGCAGCTTGGATGAATTAAGGGCACAGTCAAATCTCAGTGGCTTGACCACGCCCTTGGATTTACACCGCCCTTATATGGATGAAATTACCTTTGCCTGTCCTAAGTGCGGTGGCAAAATGCACCGTGTTCCCGAGGTAATTGATTGTTGGTTTGACTCCGGAGCTATGCCATTAGCTCAGTGGCATTATCCCTTCGAGAATCAGGATAAATTCAAGCAGCACTTCCCCGCCGATTTTATTTGCGAGGCTGTGGACCAGACCAGGGGCTGGTTTTACAGCTTACATGCCATAGCTACTCTACTTTTTAATCGTCCTTGCTTTAAAAACGTCATCTGCTTAGGGCACGTCGTCGATTCTCAGGGTGACAAAATGAGTAAGTCCAAGGACAATGTAATTGATCCCTGGGCAGTGATTAATAACTATGGGGCAGATGCTCTAAGGTGGTACATGCTGGTTTCTACTACAGGAGAAGATAACCATCGTTTCTCCACTAAGATGCTTGAAGAGACGATACGTAAATTTTTCCTTACTTTGTGGAATACGTATTCCTTTTTTACTCTTTATGCCAATATCGATTGCTTTGCTCCTCAGCCCTTGACGGCTGACAGCGATCAGCCAAAAGCTTTCACGGTGCTGGATAGCTGGATTATTTCCGAACTTAATCGGCTCGTAAGCGAGGTTTCCAAATTGATGGATAGCTACAATCCTACTTCTGCGACACGTAGGATTGAGGGATTTATAGATAATCTCTCTAACTGGTATGTGAGAAGAAACCGCCGCCGGTTCTGGAAAAGCGAGAGCGATGCCGATAAATTGGCCGCATATACTACGCTACATCAATGCCTGGTGACTTTATCTCAATTGTTGGCTCCCTTTGTGCCATTTATTGCTGAAGAGCTTTATCAGAATTTGTTTCGCTCTGTTAATCCTGAAGCTAGAGAAAGCGTTCATCTAACCAATTTCCCCATGGCAGATGAAGCTAAAATCAATGACAAGCTAAATAGGGATGTTGAGCTAGCTATGAAAATATCCAGCTTGGGCAGGGCAGCACGAGCTAAGGCGGGGATTAAAGTGCGTCAGCCGTTGGGGAAAGCCGTGGTCAAGGTAGGAACCAAAGAGGAGAAGAAAGCTTTAGAGAACTTAGCTATCGAGGTAATGGAAGAAGTAAATATCAAGCAACTTGTCGTATTGAGCGAGGCGGAAGTACGAGGAGAATCTCTACACTATCAGGACATGCCGGATTACAGCGTGACCAACGACGCTAGATATTGGGTGGCCATAAGCACTGAATTGACTCCTGAGCTAATTGCCGAGGGAGTAAGTAGAGAGCTTGTACGTCATCTTCAAAATATGCGTCGCAATGCCAGGTTTGATATCTCAGACCACATAATTGCCTATTATCAGACAAAGGAACCACTCATCAAGCAAGTACTAAGTACTTTTGCCAGCTATATTAAACAAGAGACTTTGTCCCAAGAGCTTATCGATGGGTTGCCTCCTGATGGGGCTTACAGTGAGAAGCATCGCATCTCGAATAGCGAGGTCTCCCTGGCAATCAAGAAGGCAAACCCTAAGCACTAAATATGAAACACTAAACAGTGTCGAAATTCAAAACTCAAATGACCAAAACGGTTTTATCCCTGATTAAATCAGGGATAAACATTTGAAATTTGAATTTATTTAGATTTAGGATTTAGGATTTGTCCTTTCTAGGAACTCGGGCGTTCTATTAATTGGGCTGAGGTTGTTTTAAAATCTTCACCTCTAACGAAGGCTATTTCTACTTCTTCGTCAATTTTGCTGGTTCGAATAGCTCGGACTAGGTCAGCGATATTACTTATTTCCTGGTTCTTAAAGCGGATGATGATATCGCCCACCTTTAATCCTGCAGCCTCTGCTGGACTGTCAGTAAATACTGCTTCAATAAGTGCCCCTCTGTCCACAGAAAGGTTCCTGGCTGCAGCTACCAAGGAGTTCACAGTACGTACTCCCACTCCTAGCCAGGGATAGGTCACGTGACCATAACGAATTAGATCCTCAATGATAGGCTTAGCCTCATCGCTGCTTATGGCAAAACCCATACCTTCCACTTCGGACGCAACTATCTTAACGCTGGTAATGCCTATTACTTCACCAGACATATTCACCAATGGACCGCCGCTGTTGCCGGGATTGATAGCTGCCGTGGTTTGAATCAAGCCATAAAGGGTATTTCCCGCAACGTCCACAGATGCATTCAAGCGGCTGACTATGCCCTGAGTCACTATTATTCCTCCTCCCAGAGCGTTGCCGATAGCTAGCACCCACTCGCCAAGAGATAGTGAGTTTGAGTCGCCCCAAAGGGCATAAGGCAAATCTGCGGCATCTATCTTTATCACAGCGAGGTCAGATAACGAGTCAGTGCCTACTATATCCGCGGAGAAAGTTCTACCATCGACCAACTCCAAGTAGATGCCCTGGTCATCTTCGACTACATGGTTGTTGGTGACAATATACCCCTCACCATCGATAAGTATCCCGGACCCACTAACATATTCCGTATACTGACGACCAAAGAAGTCAGAGGCGACAATTTCTGTAGTTATGGATACCACCGAGGGCATTACCTCAGCAACTACTGGGCGGAAATCAGGCAAAGAATTAGTTGGTTCGCTCTCTTGAGGGAATGCCCAATCGGGGTCAGTATACGTGGCTGTGCTATTAGACTGGGGTGGGCTATATTCCGTGGGAGGAGATAGTGCCCAAAAACCGACACTTAACGTTATCGTTACCAGTATTACAGCAGCTAGAATGTAGTTACTCTTGTTAGACATTTTCCGCTGTATTTATTATATCATTACTATCTTTTTCAGCAAGAAATTCACACTCGAATTCAGGGCATAGCGTGTCAAATGATTTAAGCACCTAACCAAATAGGAGATTATTAAAGCATGTAAGATCTAACCATGTGAAGTGTTAGCTTCTCGTGTAGATCAACGAAACAAGGCGCAAAAACCTTTTGACGGAGGTAAACTACATGATGAACTAGAACTTTGGAAAGATAAACTGTTACAGAGAAGGAGGTTTACAATGGTTGCTGACGTGGTTCTATATAATGGTAAAGTTGTTACAGTAGATGCACGTGAATCAGTAGCAGAAGCTGCGGCTGTAAAGTCTGGTAAGTTGCTAGCAGTAGGCTCAAATGAAGAAATTACGGCGCTGATTGAGGCTGAAACTAAGGCTATAGATCTAAAGGGAAGGACTATGATACCTGGATTTATCGAGTCACACTGCCATATGTCATTGGGTGAAGGCCTACAACGAGTAATGGGGATTGTCGATGGTAGCCATGAAGCGGGGGTCAGGTCCCTGGCTGATATCCTGGCTAAGATTGCTGAACAGGCAAAGAGCAAGTCGAAAGGCGAATGGATACACGTTCACAAAGAGGATGAATCTAAACTCGCTGAGAAGCGTCATCCAAACAGGTGGGACCTAGACAAAGTGGCTCCACATCATCCTGTAATGGTAACCACCGTAGGTGGGCATTTTGCCATCGTAAATAGCAAAGCTTTTGAGGTGACGGGGGTGACAAAGGATACACCAGACCCTATGGGGGGGGGGATTTGAGAAAGACCCTACAACTGGAGCTTTGACAGGCTGGATACATGAGAGCGCTATAGAAGTTTGCCGGTAAAAGGTGGAAGAGAGCCCAATCTGGAGGAAGCTATGGAAGGCATAAGGTGGATGGCTGAGCAATATGTTGCCTCCGGCCTAGTTTATGCCTACGATGTGGTTACACAAGGAATCATAACAAGAGCCTACCAAGAGCTTCTGAGTAGAGGTCAACTTCCACTGAGAATAGCCTTGGAAATCTATCATGAGCTGATGCCTCACCTCGTGCAACTAGGAATTATTCAAGGATTCGGGAACGCTATGTTGAAGATAGGTGGCATAAAAATCTTTGCCGACGGCGCTATATCAGCTCGAACAGCGGCTGTGGCTGAGCCTTATCTTGATAGACCCGACTACCGTGGGGAATTGGCCATCACCAGGGAAGAACTATACCGAATTATCATGGAAGGCTATCCCAGAGGCTATCGCTTCTGTGTTCATGCCAATGGTGAAAGAGCAATAAACATGGTTTTGGATACTATAGAAGAGGCACAAGAGAAATATCCTCGTCAGGATCCCAGGAATAGAATTATCCACTGCACGGTTGTAACGCAGGAGATAATCGGAAGAATCAAGCGACTCGGTGTTCTCCCAACCATATTTGGTCCATACGCCTACTATCACGGAGATAAGATATTGCCTGCCTTTGGTGCTGAGAGGCTGGAGCGAATGTTCGCCGCCAGGAGTTTCATTGATGCAGGGATTAAGGTAGCAGCTCACTCCGACCATCCGGCGTCGCCATACCCGCCTCTGATGGGTATTCACGCCTTGGTAAATAGAAAGTCGGCAAGTGGTCAACCAATAGGTACGAGCCAGAAAATCTCGGTGATGGAGGCGCTTAAACTCTACACGATAAACGCTGCTTACCATACTTTCGAGGAAGCTATATTGGGGTCTATTGAGAATGGGAAGTTGGCTGACATGGTGGTTTTGGGAAAAGATATCTTAACGGTGCCGCCTGAAACTATTATGGATATTCCCGTAGATATGACAATAGTAGGTGGCAGAATCGTATATCAAAGAGAAGCCTAGAGTCTAGCGATCTGAGGATGCCAGGCATAGGCATAAATATTGCAAGGCATTGTGGACAAAACCGTCAAGTTATGTGGCGACTTCCTGTATGTAGTCAGTAAAAGTGGGACAATTGCGCCAACGGAAATATCGGGAATCTCAAAATGCCCCTGCTCCCTGGCTGTCCTATTATAAGCTCTTCCGGCTGCTAATATCTTGCTTCTGACCTGATGTGCTACTTAGTTGCACACTAAGATGGCATGCGTAAGCTGCATTTTCTAGCTGACTGAGTATAACTTCAACCGCCCACACCAATCCCTAGACTATCTCACCCCTATGGAGTATATTGAAAAAGAACTTGCTAAAATCCGTAGTCCAGACTACGTTCTCAAACTCCTTGGGTGGACGGTCACCAAGTGCTGAACGAAGTCTCTTCTTATTGCAGACCTATTCAAGGAAATATGGAAGCATGGTTACCACGTCCTGAAAATCTCATACTCGCATAGATTCACCTCCTCATGCTTTAGTGTTTTGAAGAAGCTCTCCATCATGGCATTTTCATATGGATTGCCTATGCACGCCATGCTGACCAGAAAGCCATAGTTCTTGAGTTCACCCATGTATTCATTTGAGGCATACTGCACTCCCCGAACCGAGTAATGGATGACATGGGAGCCAGACCTCCTTTGTGCCATCGCCGTTTTGAGCGCCACCAGCGTCAAAAAGGTATCCAGATCCACGGAGACAGCGCAGCTAATCATCTTACGGGAGTAAGCATCCAGAAATGGCTGCCAGGTAGACAAAGTCCGTGCGTATGCGAACATAAGTGATATCCGATAGCCATAACGGGGGAGCTTAAAGCAGATAGCTTCGATCTTGCCCCTTAAGTACGCTCCTTCTGCATCTTCTCAAGGTTTCCGTCGTTAGCTTTATGGTAGCAGCTGCTTCTAGCCTGTTTCATCAACCGGCACCCCCACGCAATGGCAATACTGAGGCACCCATACTCTGATGACTTGTCGTTTCTTTGACACCGGCTGCGGCTGTTCTGCAAGTCCTTTTTTTAAACCCCATTCTTCAAGGGCAACTTGCTCACCAGCCGCTCTAGTTTTTCTACCCTGTCCCTGAGTGCTCCTTCCTGGGTGGGTTCATTATTGAATCCACCACGGCAATATAGCTCTTTCCAGCCTAATCCTCCTAAACTGAAATATCCAGTCTCAGGGGTTCACCCCATTATTGACTCAAACCGCGGACTTGACAAATGCTATCGGGTTAGGATAATAGTAATAGGCTAAAAGTACTAAATAAGGGTGTGGTGTAATGCGAGTTAGAAATCTTGAGCAAACTAAATCATTACTTAAAATGACCAGGGGCTTGTGTAAGAAAAGGCGCCTATTAATCCCTTTAGCTTATATAGCCGCGATTGGCTTGCTCATCGTATCGGGGTTAAGCTGCTTCAGTTGCGTCACTTATAGCGAGGTCTCTGCTGCTAATTGGATTCCGACAACAGCGTCTGAATTTAAGTCTTACATCACGCCCGAATGTCCATTTGTGCAGGAAGCTTTGCAAGATATGCTCGGTGCCCCGCCTTACGAACCATCCAAGGAGGGCTTTGATAATATCAGGGACTGGGCCGCTATTCATATAGATTATATGTCTGATGAAAACCGCTGGGGTACTGACGATTACTGGCAAACCGCCGAAGAAACCCTATCCATGGGCAGCGGGGATTGCGAGGACTCTTCTGTTTTATTGTGCTCCCTCCTTAGAGCCTATGGCATTGATGCGGAGCAGGTATACCTCGTCATTGGAGTTGATGGGAGTGAAGATGCCCATGCCTTCCTGATGGAGAATTGGTATCTGGATGGGGAATGGCGGGCAATAGAGTCCCAAGCCTCTGCTCAATCTTCTTCTTTGCATCTCTCGTTAGGGCCTTCCACCTCACATCCTGATTCCGGACTAGACAAATATGAAATTACCGCGGCCTGTAATGACCTCTATTACTATGATAAATCTTTTCCCTGGGATTAAGGTTAAGCGAAGCGAGATAGCAAAATCTCTTTTCACTGCTTTCCTCAGAGAGTTTCGCATCCGAACCGTTCTAATTTCTCCCGCAATGTCATCAGATTAACCACATCTTCCTTGTTGTATTCCAGCAACAAGTCCAGCGCCCTTCTGTCATGGCCAATCTGGTATCTCCACCACAGCGTTACCGCCTCCGCTCCACCAATACCTCGTAGCCGTCGAGGAATATTTAATTGTCGCTCTACCGCCTTGAAACCACCATATAAGTTATTCCTCCAGCAATCATGCATCAGGTCACGGTGATGAAAATGCTCTCTCAGATTTACCCCCAGACGGATATTGATAAAAGGAAGGTCAAAGCGGCTGCCATTATATGTATAGATTGTATCCACACAACGCAAGTTCCTGAGCAAGTTAGTCCTGGTTACATCACCCCCAACAAGTTGAACCAATCTATTCTCAAAGTCATTGGCCAAACAAATGCCAATAACGGTTATTTCATCATAAAACGAGCACAAACCTGTGGTCTCAATATCAAGATAGGCATCAACTGGTAGCTGCAACCTGCCGCCTTCCTTTCCGATACCCCTGTTTTGGTATATAATAGCACATGTTTGAAGAAGCGGTCTCATTCTAACTTGTAAGCAAAGAAGCATCCAGTTAAACAATTATCGAAGGAGAGTGAATATGAGAGAGTGCACCGTGGAGCAAACAAAGAAAAATGTAACTGTACCTATGAGCCATGCAGCAGGAAAGGTATTTGCTGCGAATGCATAAGATACCATTGGCGGTCATGCGAACTGCCAGCCTGCTTTTCCCCCGACGATATAGAGAGGACTTATGACCTCTCTATCGAAAGATTTATCGAGACCTATCAAAAAAGAGGACGGTGGTAAACAACAGTTCAAAATGGACAGACAGATTACTGGATAGTCTGCTATACTTTTTCTGATATGACCAGGATAGACAACCGAGCTGACAATGAACTGCGACCCGTGCGTGTAATTTTGGGGTATCAGAGCTTCGCCGAGGGTTCAGCTTTAATTGAACTGGGGAAAACGAGGGTGCTGTGCTCTGTGAGCATGGATGAAAGGGTGCCCAGCTTTCTTAAAGGCGGTGGTCAGGGTTGGGTTACTGCGGAGTATGCCATGTTGCCTCGCTCCACAGTTACTCGCACACCACGCGACAAGGGAGAAGGAAGACGCCAGGAAATCCAACGCCTGATCGGTCGCAGTTTAAGGGCAGCGACTAACTTGGCTGTCTTGGGAGAAAGGACATTTGTAGTAGATTGCGATGTACTGCAAGCAGACGGTGGCACCAGAACAGCAGCTATCACTGGTGGATGCGTTGCTCTTTATCACGCTTTCCACAACTTAAGAAAACAGGGCATTTTGCCATTTTTACCATTGAACAGGATGATAGCAGCCACGAGCGTGGGTGTTGTCAATGGTAACGTGCTACTTGACCTTTGTTATGAAGAAGATTACAAAGCAGAAGTTGATTTCAATGTGGTGATGACCGACAAGAATGATTTTGTAGAGATTCAGGGAACTGCCGAAGGCAAGCCTTTCTCTAAAGAAACTGCTGATGCCTTGCTTTCTTTAGCCCAGCAAGGGATAGACAAATTATTCAAAATTCAGAAGGAAACTTTAAGAACTTTGTCTTAGATTTGTACCCAGATCTTCGCTGCTGCTTGTCCTGTTGTTATCGAGGTTGTGTTTGCACCGACAATTGCGCTGCGTTAGACTTCATTCTAAATTTGCATAATACATGAAATGTTTTATACTTTAGTTTCACTGTGACTTATGTAAGGCTTATAAGAAAATGACTAAACTGGAGTTAGCGCGAAAGGGAATTGTTTCACCCCAGATGAAGCACGTAGCTGAAAAGGAAGGGGTAGAGACTGATGTTATCATGCAAGGCCTGGCTGAGGGCGAAATCATAATTCCGGCCAACGTTAATCACACAAATCTAATCCCCTGCGGCATAGGCAAAGGGCTGAGGACCAAAGTCAATGCTAACATAGGCACGTCCTCAGATTTTTGTAATTTGAACACGGAATTAAGGAAACTGCAGACTGCCATTGGCTTTGGTGCCGACACTGTGATGGACCTGAGCACTGGAGGCGATATTTCAGGTATCAGGAGAGCTATTATTAGTGCTAGCACTATGCCAGTGGGGACAGTGCCTATTTATCAGGCAGGTATTGAGGCTATTGAGAATCGTGGAGCCATCGTGAACATGAGCGTTGATGACATCTTCACCGTAATCCGAGAACACGCCAAAGACGGTGTTGATTTTATGACTGTTCATTGCGGAGTGACCCGGGCATCTGTGGCCAGACTGAAAAAGCAGGGTAGGATAACTGATGTGGTGTCGAGAGGAGGAGCTTTCCTCATCGGTTGGATGCTCCACAATGATGCGGAAAATCCTTTATATCAATTCTATGACCGCTTACTGGACTTGGCCATTGAATATGATTTCGCTTTAAGTTTGGGTGATGGCTTGCGTCCGGGATGCTTGGCCGATGCCACTGATAGGGCTCAAATCGAAGAGTTAATCATCCTTGGTGAATTAGTAGAGCACTCCAGGGAAATCGGCGTTCAAGTTATGGTAGAAGGCCCTGGGCATTTACCATTGGACCAAATCGCCACTAATGTTCAGTTGGAAAAAAGTCTCTGCCGGGGGGCGCCTTTCTACGTTCTTGGTCCTCTAGTGACCGATATAGGCGCTGGTTACGACCACATAACTGCTGCCATTGGTGGGGCAATCGCTGCTGCCGCTGGCGCAGACTTTTTGTGCTATGTTACTCCCACTGAACATCTTTCCCTTCCCAATGTGGAGGACGTTAAAGAGGGAGTAATCGCTTCCCGCATAGCTGCTCATGCTGCTGATATTGTTACGGGCATAAAAGGTGCCAAAGAGTGGAATGAACAAATGTCCAGAGCACGCAGGGCTCTGGACTGGGAAACCCAGGCTAAATTATCTTTAGACCCAGAGCTTTCGCAGCAGATCCATAGTAAGATACCTGCTGAGGGAGCGACTTGTAGCATGTGCGGCAAATATTGTGCTATGGCAATAATAGAAAAGTATCTAGGCATCCCAGCGGCTAAATGCTGACTGAGCGCGCTTTGCTACACCCGTGCTGAGCGAGGCTAAATTCTTTCCCTTTGCGGAGTCTGCTCTGGGCGAAGAATAACAGCCTAGCGAAGGACTCATAATGACAAGAGACGAAGGATTCAAAGTCAAAACTACAGAAAGCGAGGCACTCGTAATTAAGATCTTAAAATGAAGGCAGAGATAATACCCGTTGGCACAGAGATTTTACTGGGCAATATAATTGATACTAATTCTTCTTTTTTAGCCAATCAGTTACCTTTGCTGGGAATTGACTTATATTTTATCTCTACGGTAGGCGATAATCAGAAAAGGTTAGTTGATACTTTGAAACAGGCCTGGCAGAGGGCAGACCTTATCATCATCACTGGTGGACTGGGGCCTACTCAGGACGATATTACCCGAGAAGCTGTTGGCAAACTGGTGGGGGAGGAGCTGAAAATCGACGAGAAGTTATGGCAAGAAATACTCCGATGGCACTCGGAGTTCAGCCACTATCCTGGCAAAATCGCACAAAGCCATATAAAACAGGCCGCTACCATTCCTTCGGCTCAAATTATTCGCAATCGTATTGGCACGGCGCCTGGTTGGTGGGTTGAAAAAGACGACCACATAATCATAGCCCTACCCGGGCCACCCGGCGAAATGAAATTGATGTGGCAAGAAGGCATATTGCCCAAACTGAAACAAAGAGTATCTGGAGAGGTCATCCTGTCCAGGGTAATTAAGACTTTTCAGCTAGGTGAGCCCAAGGTAGATGAATTGGTAGCCCCCCTTTCAAAACTATCCAATCCTACTTTGGCTACTTATGCAAATCCAGACGGTGTTTATCTACGTATCACAGCTAAAGCAAAGGGGGAAACAGAAGCTCAACGCCTTATTTCCCAAAGCGAAGAGCAAATTCGAAACATTCTTTCCTCTCATATTTGGGGTGTAGATGATGATACCCCGGGCTCTGTTATTGGAGAGTTACTCAGAGCCAAAAGCTTGAGTTTAGCAACTATGGAATCCTGCACCGAGGGGCTTCTATGCAATACCATTGCCAGTGGCAAGGAAAGCCATACTTATTTCAAAGGGGGATTGCTGGTTTGTTGTGCCGAAGCTAAGATAGCTTGTGGTGTGGATATCTCCATTATAGGACAATATGGTGAGGAAAGCATTCAGGTAGCTAAGGTAATGGCTAAGGCCGTTCGCAGGAGTTTGAAAGCCGATATCGGCATGAGTGTCGGAGGTGACATAAATCCCCATAAAGATTCCGGTGATATATTCATAGGCCTGAGCAGTGATAAATTTGAGCAGACTTTCACACATATGCTCCGCGGAAATCCCGCGAGGATAAAGCAACAGGCAGTTTATGCTGCCCTTTTTGACTTAAGAAGGATAATGCTTGAGGAAGTCTAATGCGCTTAATCATAGATGGCTATTCCCGCGATCTCAAAACTCTCCGAGACGAAGATTTTCTTTGGAGTACGCAGCCTCAACTTTCCATTGGCTAAATTAGCTTACAAGCTTACCGGTTTTGCTGTGCTGCAAGGAGGATGATGTGGGGTAACATAAGTTTAGGTAAAGTCTTCGACATTCCACTGCAGCTTCATTATACCTGGTTTATTATCTTTGTTCTGGTTACCTTTTCACTCACAATTTGCCCCCTAGTAGGGCCACCTCACCCTCCTATAGAGCAGAGGATAATTTTGGGTGTAAATAACCAGTTTGCTCTTTTTTGCTTCCATCATAACTCATGAACTGGTCCACAGTATCCTTGCTATTCGAAACAATATCCCGGTTAAAGAGATTACCCTCTTTGTTTTCGGTGGTGTTTCTCAGATAACTGAGGAAGCGACCCACCACAGAGCAACTCGCATCGCTACCAAAGTGGGACAGGGGATAGCTTATACCATCGTCGCTGGAGGCATTGCCATTATTTTGCTCCCCGCTTGTTGTGGTTTAATGGCCTGTGGTTCAATTAATTGGCTGGTTTTCCGTGATGCAGCCAGAGCTAGTTATCCGCAGGTTTTACTACGCGATGCTCCTATTGGTATCACAGCACGCCATGTCACGGACTATGCTAATCCCTTAGTCCCTCCCCACATGAACTTAACAGAGCTGGTTGAGCAATACATATTGCCCACAGGACGAAGTTGCTTCCTGATAAGCTGGGGAGCTGAGCTGGAAGGCATGGTCACCCTGCAGCAGATAAAGAAAATCCCCCGCACTCGCTGGGCAATCACCTCTGCGCAGGATATTCTGACTCTGGCAAGCAAACTAAAGACAGTTCATGTTGACCAAGATGTCTTGAGCGTGCTCCAAGAAATGGATGGGGAAAATATCAATCACATACCAGTAATAGAAGCAGGAAAAGTTGTTGGAGTGATAAATCGAGAGGAGCTAATTCGCTTTCTGTGCACCAGGGCAGATTTGGTGATAAGGCTAACGTCCGGATAACTATTACCGAGATATTAGAATAATATCTCCTATCGGGAAAAGTTCATGCCATGGCTTATTGTCAATCAGGTTCTGTTGGATGGAATGTCTTATGGCACCCGAGGGTGATCACATATCTAATATGAGCCGCCAGGGAATCGAACCCTGCACCTGCTGATTAAGAGATACAAGAGGTATGTCCCTGAGAGTGTGAAGAAGTAATTCCTGATACCTTTTTATTGGCGATTTAGCTTCGATTTGTACCGCTAGGTCACTGCTGGTCTTTCATGGTGGTGAGAAGTTCGTTAGCAAAAATGTTAGCAGAATTGGCGGTTGGACAAGAACTAACACTTCTGCAAATCGGCCAAGAATTCTGGTTCTTTTAGTGCGTACAATATCAGGAGCTTAATGGTTTCTACTAGAAAAGAGCGAATGTTATCAGTACTTACGAGAGTAGAAAACTTTTGCTGAAAATCAATGTCTCCGCCATGTGCCAATAAGCTCCGGTAGAGATAGAGTTTTTTCCACACCTTTTCTGGTTCAGGGAAATTTGGGAAAAATGAATCGTATTGTAGCTCCCGTTGGAAGCGTTTGCTTAGTAAGCACATCTTAGAGGTTATCTGGCGTACGACCGAGTCAGTCCTATCGTCGGGGCGGGGAGGGTGTGTCAAAAGGCACTCTATTATAGAGAAATATGAAAGCACTTTTAGCGTGACTCTATTAGTGATTGCCTTGGTCTGGTGAAAATCCGCAACAGCTCTTGAAACATTTGGATAGCGATTCTTGTCTAGGCCGGTAATTAGGTTATAGTTTGTGGTAATCTGCCCGAGTTCCTCATCTGTTATGGACTTTGGTATTTCTATATATCCAGAGTGGTCATCAAAGAAAGTTGAAATCTGAGCCTTGTCGTATACTAAACCCGGTGCAAGGAAGCTGTATCCAAGACTGATGTCGTTTTTAAGTAGATTGGCGGCATACTCTACGTCTCTCAGCTTGCTATTGCTAGGAGAGTACGAAATAACATAATATCTCCATTGGTCAGATGGCATTAGACTACCTTCTCTACGACCATCGTCAAGTTCGGTAATTGCATATTCATAAGCCCACGTTGCTCGGGGGTGAGCAGTTAATTGGTCCTTAATACGCTGAACTTCTTGGGGTTCCGCTCTCCTAAACCAGTGGTCTGGAATTAGTTGAAACGGGAGTTGGGCCAAAACGTTCAAGGAATCCATTACATGGGCAAAACCACTATAATCATTAATCACAGTTTATACCTCGAAAATGGTTACGATGGTAACAGCCTTTAAGACAAGATTATAATTTCCTCCAGCAAGGCTTTCCGCAAGAAGTAGACATTTATTATATATTTATCGGCGATTTAGCTTCGGTTTGTACCACTAGGTAACTCTTGGTTTTTCATGGTGGTGAAAAGTTCGTTAGCAAAAATGTTAGCAATTTTACTTATGCTGCAAATATTGCGGGTCATGTAAGGCTTGGGAGGAGTTGTGGCTGTGCTGCTCCCTCGTAATGTTGACTGCAAATCTTGCAGGTGCAGTCTTTTTTAGTATAATGCCTTACACCCACCGAAATGTTATCTCTCCTGTCAGCTCTTTGAATTATCAAATCGAATAGTTCCTTTTCATTATTTTCCAAATATCTTCGAAGCGAATAGGCACATAAGTCAGCAAGCTGAACCATGCTAGTAAGTTCACTGTCAACAAATAAAGGAGTTTCAATAATGTTTTTAACAGTAGTCCACATTGTACCTTTTCTGTGGAATTGGTTCATTAAAGAAGTATGTTTTTTGGCAACTGTTGGGTTGTTGTCATGAATTAGTAGTCCCCAACATTGTTGGGGGTCGCCGAAACTGATGGCTTGGAGATAACGCTCGAATCGGGAGACAACCTGCTCAAAGGCTTGTGCATCAACATTCTGGCCAGGAGTCCTTCTGGCAGGGTCGAAAAAAAGCTTATCAATGCATTCGGCGAAAAGTCTTGCAAAACCCCATTGAGATATACAAAGTGCTATTTCCTTAACAAAGTCGTACCTCTCCGAGTAGGCAAGGTGTATATAAGGCTCAGTTTTATTAAAGGTTTTTCTTGTTTGCTTATAAAGCTTGGGGTTTTTTGCCTTTTGTAGCCTCAGCAATTCGGCTGTTCGTAATTGTTGGACTTGAGACCTTCTCCGAGTATGGCTAAGGTTTTTATAGCCAGGAATGCGAGTTTGTTCGCTATATGGTCGAAGTATCCAGGCAACATGTATTTCTGTATTGCGTAAATTATACTTATTCTTTATTGACTCAATGTCTTTATCGCAGGATTTCCAGTATTGTATTGGAATAGATAAGCCAGCAAGAACAAAATGCGACGTATTGCCGGGAATGCTTGAGGTTCCAGATTCATCTATATAACACAAGTACATGAAAAAATTACTTAGATTAAATTTGGGGAAAAAGAAGCGACTGGGTTAAAGGCTTATAGCCCTTAGACGAGACGCTTGGCGACTCATCCCAGACGCAACAGCAATTGTAGCAATAAGCATAAAAAATGTCAATACCTATATACATATAATCTTGTATGACAGGTATCCTATTTTTCATAATCTTATTTTACCATAATCTACGCCTTGTTGGATTCATTATGCAATGAGAGATACTAGGGGGCTTGACAAATACATAAAAATAGAGTACTGTAGTACTTGTAATAATTACCAGGGGTTCAATCATGTTTGATAGAAAAAATGAGTCACCGATATCAGATGCTAAAGATGCTAAAGTCTCAATAAATCCCAGTTATGAATGGGATGAAAATGTTAAGGCTTTAAATGTGTCACATAGAGAGCTTGAAGTCTTTGCTTTGCTGGTGGACGGTCATGACAATAAGGAAATTGCACAAATATTAGGTATCCAGTATCAATCGGTAAAAAATCACATTTCTAGTTTGTACAAGAAGCTAAAAGCAAAGAATATGGCTCAAGCGATGAAGCTTCTATTATTTGGGAATTTCATAAAGGTTGAAGTGGTTGGTGAAGATTGGATGAAGTTCGAGTTCGATAAGAAAAAATGGATAATGCACACTAAGTGGCTGTTAGACCCATCAAATCCTCGAGTTACTGAAAGAGAAAGGAATGAAACTAAAAAATTTCTATTAGATTTTGGCCTTTACGGTAAACTGTATGATGACAGACTTGAGGAGTTGAGACAATCAGAGAATGACGAGACTTGAGAATGAAGGCGGCTTAAAAAGCCAAAGGGATGAAAAAATAGCACGAAGCGAAGCGGATATGAAAGAAGATTGCATAGATAGCACGGCGGTTGGTGGCGAGGGCGGTGGCGGTAGCCACTCGCCCGCCTCTCCTTCTTTCCTAGTCTAAATATGAATAATGTCAACGGTCAGCTATATTGGGCCCGGAGTTTGCGGGCAGTGTGGGACTTCTTGGACTACAAAGTACGTATTGGTAGAACATGTGTCATTCTGAGTAAGAAAGATGAGCCTTCAGTTGTAAGGATTATGCCGGTGAGTTGTAAAAGTAGATATTTTAATGATGGGCGAATGCATATATCACGGAAAATCAAGAGGCGGCTGAGAAAATATGGAAAAGTGCCAGGGCTGATGGTAACGCTTACGTATGATACCAAGAAGATTGGAAAGCGAGAAGCATGGGCTAGTTTTGGCAAGGATGTCAGGCGGTTTCTGAATGGGGTAAATCAGTACAGGAAAAGAAGAGGTTGGCGAAGGCTGCATTATTTATGGGTTGTGGAAGTGCAACAAGGGACTGGTTATCCACACGTGCATATATTCCTTCCGAATTTGAGATGGATAGCGCCAGTTAAGATTATGAATGGCAATTGGCCGGAAGGAAGGGCTAACGTGGCGAGTCCTAAGAGAATCGAGGTTAACTGCGCTGGTTATGTTTCGAAGTACCTGCGTAAGATGCAGGGCTGGTCGGATCTTCACCTGGCCTTGCTTTGGAGTGGTGAGTGCCGCATGTATAGCTTTTCCAGAGGCTTCTCGCCCAAGATTGAAAAGCGAGAATCGGAATGGCAGAGATGGCAAATTGTTGAAACTGAACATAGTGAACAGCTGGAAAAAATACTTGAAGAAGGGGGGTATAAAATTGAGCATGGATATTGATAAGAGATTATGCATAACAGTGCCGGAAGCGGCGAAATTGCTAAGGATATCAAGGAATCACGGCTATGATTTGGTGAAACGAGGGGAACTTCCTGTGATGAGATTTGGTAAGAGGCTTATAATACCGAGAGCAGCATTAGAGAGAAAGCTAGAAGAGGGTGTGACACAGTGCAAGTGATGAGGAGGAGAGAACAATGGGATTGGGATTCTTAGTGGCAATAATACGGCGTGTTTTCGGTTACGTTCCAAAGACAATTTGGGGTGGTGTTGCAGTCGGAGCTGTAGTGGGACTTATAATCGCCCTAGTTAAAGGAGATTTGGACTTAATACTATTGAGTTGTGCAGTAGGCTTGGCTGCTGGAATAGTTTTTGAATTGATTATCAGATTGATTAACAGAATAGATAGCAGACATAAACATTAGTAATTGGGATTAGATTATTCAAAGTAAAGTAGTAAGCAAATGAAAGGTGAGAACGGATGAGAAGGAGGGAACAATGGGGTGCTTAATAGCAATAATAGTGCGTAGTCTCGTGGCATTTCGCTATTTTCCAAAGACAATTTGGGGTGGTGTTGCAGTGGGAGCTGTAGTGGGAATTATAATCGCACTCATTCAAGGAGATTGGACTTTAATGCTATATAGCTGTGCAGTGGGTTTTGTTGCTGGAATAGTTTTTGAATTGATTATCAGATTGATTAACAGAATAGATAGTAGACGTACTCGTTAAGCATTAGAATTAGATTATTGAAAGTGAGGCAGTAAGGAAATGAAAGGTCATATCTATCAAAGAGCCAAAGGTAGCTGGACAATAGTTTATGATTTGCCAGCTGATACAGTGACAGGGAAGCGGCGGCAGAAGTCGCAGACTATCAAGGGCACGAAAAGGGATGCTGAGCGTACCTTGCGTGAAGTGCTGCTTTCACTTGAACAAGGGTCATATATTAAGCCGAACAAACTTACCCTGGGTGAATGGTTAGACCAGTGGTGTGAAAGCTTCGTAGTGATGAATACTACTCCAAGGACATACGTGAGTTATCGTTCTATAATAGACCGTCATCTAAAGCCAGGGCTTGGCTGGATTGCATTGTCAAGACTCGAACCACAGCAAATACAGGCATACTACGCTGACAGGCTGGCGAAAGGGCGTGTTGATGGGAAAGGCAGCTTATCAAACAGAAGCGTTCTCTATCACCACCGCATATTGAGCAAGGCATTAGACCAGGCGGTAAAGATGGGGCTGGTTGTCCGTAATGTGGCAAAGCTTATCACACCACCACGAGTAGCAAGAGCAAAGATAAATGTGCTTGATGCCGACGAAGCGTCAAGGTTTTTAGATATTGCCAGTAACACGATGTACTATCCTCTATTTGCAATGTTACTCTATACCGGGCTTCGTAGAGGTGAAGCTATTGCTTTAAGGTGGAAGAATATTGATTTGCTGGAGCTTGAACTAAATGTAGTCGAGTCTGCATATAGAATTCGTAAAGAGTTCATCATAAAAGAGCCGAAGACTTTGCATAGTAAAAGGGCTGTATCTTTATCACCATCGCTAGCCACTTTATTAATTAAATATAGAGAAGACCAAGAGCTTATGAGAAAGCAGATGGGAAATCCTCTAACTGACGAGGACTTTGTTTTTTCGTGGCCTGATGGCAGGCCGCTGGACCCGGATGTGGTAACACAAGCTTTTCATAGGATAGCAGGAAAAGCCGGGCTAAAGAATATTAGGCTTCATGACTTACGGCATACTCATGCTACGTTGATGTTAAAGGCAGGCGTACATCCCAAGGTAGTATCAGAGCGTCTAGGACACGCAAATATCGGCATAACGCTGGATACATATAGCCACGTACTTCCGGGAATACAAGAGGCTGCAGCTGAAAGGTTCGATAGGATTTTTGAAGAAGGTGATAACGAAAACTCGAGGGTGTCCGTTAGCAAAATGTTAGCAAATGATGGTGGGGTTGAACGTGAGCCGCCAGGGTCTCGAACCCTGAACCTGCTGATTAAGAGTCAGCTGCTCTGCCAATTGAGCTAGCGGCCCATGAAGCTAATCTTCAGTTACTACATGACATAATGCATCGACTTGACGTTAAATTGACGTTAATAGCCTTTTTAGGTATGCCGTTTTTACCTTTTGGTAAAACCTCGTCCAGTAACGCCATGGCATCTGATTGCATTCCCTCAATTATATGGCTATAGAACATCCATTGTAAAGGCTACGTTGGCATGCCCCAAAGCTTCAGGGATAACCTTTGGCTTGGCACCTCTTAATAACATAAGACTAGCAAAAATATGTCTCAAATCATGAAAGCGAAAATTGTCCAGGCCAGCTTGTTTGACTATCCTGGCGAAGTTATGGCTCAGCACACCAGGATCAATGGGTTTGCCCTCAATGTTAGAAAATACCAAGTCATCGGGTTTAAGCAAATATCCCAGATGCAAGGATAGCGATTCCTTTTGCATTCGTGCAGTCAAGCTCCTGCTGGTTAGGCCATCGCCCGCAGCGCATCGCCCAATCGTTGTATCTCCTCCACTGTGTTGTAATGCACTGCACCGATGCGCACCATGCCGCCCTTGCTCTCCAAGCCCAGGCGCTCGGTGACCGCCAACGCGTAATAGTTGCCATCCCACACAAAGATCCCTTGTTCACCCAGGTAAGCTGCCACATCTCGCGGATGATGACCTTCCCACGTAAATGACACCGTGGGCACGCGCTCCTCCAACCGGCCACGGTCGGTAATGCCGTGTATACGGACGCCGGGCAGCGTCTCCAATTCGTCTAGGATCGCTTTACTCAGTATGTGGTCATACTCGCGGAGCACGGCCATCCCCTTTTTGAGGCGCAATCGCCGGTCCGAAAAGCTGGGAAAAAGATCCGCATAGTCCCTGCCATACTTTTCGCCGATCTCGGCCAAATAGTTGACCGCAGCCAACGTGCCCGCGATCCCCTCGTGATTCTGAGTGCCTGTCTCGTACTTGCCGGGCGGTTCCTTGGGCGCGGGCCGTATCTTGTACGCCTGCAACCGATCCAGCAAGTCATACCTGCCATACAGCGCACCCACGTGACCACCAAAGAACTTGTAGGCAGACATAGCAAGCAAGTCACAATCCAGCGCCTGGACGTCGATCGGCCCGTGCGGCGCGTACTGCACGGCATCGACAAAGGCCAGCGCCCCGGCCTCGTGCGCCCAATTGACGATGGTTGCTACATCGTGCACGGTGCCTGTGGCGTTGGAAGCATAGCCCGCGGCAACGATTTTGGTTTTTTCGTTGATCAGCCCGTCCAGCCTCGCCATATCCAGCGTGTAGTCTTCGACGTCAAAGTCGGCCCAACGCACGGTCGCCCCCCGGTCCTCGGCCACGAGCAGCCAGGGAGAAATATTGGCATCGTGGTCCATCCGCGTGACGACGATCTCGTCCCCAGGACCGATCTCACGCGCCAACGCCCGGCTGATGCCCAGGGTCAACGTGGTCATATTGGGGCCGAAGACGATCTCGTCAGGCGACGCAGCATTCAGCATATCGGCCACTGCGGCGTGTGCCTCATGCAAGATCTCGTCAGTATGCTGGCTGGTGGCGAACGCCCCGCCTTCGTTGGCGTTGTGATGCAAGTAGTAATCGGTCGTCGCGTCGATGACCGACTGGTGTACCTGTGTGCCTCCGGGGTTGTCAAGGAAAACGACGGGACTTTTTTCGTGACGCATTTGTGCCAATGCCGGGAACTGGGCACGGATCTCATTAACGTCAAACGAGTCAGACACTTTTTCACTCCTGGCTTGCCGATATTCTGTTCCATTTCGCAGCTTGCATAGGAGCATTTTACTCGAAACCCAGACAGGATGCAAGAAAGCAATAACGGCCGATCCTGTATCTGGCATCATAGTCGGGCTTGCTTGAGCGATTAGTTTTGCTACTGGATAGATAGGAATAATTTCTCTATGCTTGTTATAATACTTTCTGCGAGCAACTAGGGTTTTCAAAGCAAACGGCAAACTGTAAAATAATCTTGAGCCGTTGTGCCATTGTTTGGGAGGCATACAAGATGCGGATAGAAATTCCATTCATGAAGGGGCACATGGGAGGCAATGAGATAGTGCTATTGTGGGGTGATATACCTGGTGATAAGGAACTCCAGATAGCGCTGGCTGCACTCCGCCCTCCCTACAACCTGGGGCAGGAGTTGGGTTTGCTTCGTAAAACAAACAGGGAAAATGTGCTTGAAGTCAATATGACCTGGCGGTTTGATGATGAATATATTGAAATGTGTGGTGGCCTGACTCAAGTCTTGGGCAGGGCACTGGTGGATGTTCCTCAGTTAGCAGCTTATTTCGGTATTCAGGTCGTTGAACCAGCGTTTACAATTTCTCTGGAAACAAAGGTAGGGCTTATCCCCATCACTGTGGAGATAGAGCAAGGCGGAGTCAAACGAGTGCTGACTGACATGACTTACTATGGCGAACAATGTTATCGCGAAGGCGTGAGAGAAGTCCACGTTGCTGGTGTGCCAGGGATGAAGGCGGGGCAATTTTTGATAATGAAGGCCGACGAGATAGTGAACAAATACCCGACTGTAAATTTGGAACGGATGGACAAAAATACCTTGGCAATCCTGGAGCACTTACAGGAGGAGTGGCAAAAAAAGTATTTCCCTGCTGAGCTTGGTTTTACCATATATGACCTGCACCCCAAAGACAAAGGTCAAGCTCGAGCTACTTTCCCACACAACGCTGCGAACACCTATATAGAGCCTAGCTGTGGTACGGGCACAGTTGCTGCCGGCATCGCTATGCTGGAGCAGGGAGAAATAAAAACTCAAAATGGTGAGGCAAGGATATCGTTCGAAACTGGTGGTGAACCTACTTTGGGCGGCCCTGAATTGTCCGACCTGATATTGAAGGTTGCCGATAAGAAAGTGGTAAAGGCTGAGTTCAGTCACAGCCTGATACAATCCCTGGCCACAGGAATAATCTGGTTCAGATATTGAAAGATACAAAATGCTGGACCACGCTTGTGCGGGGAGGACGCCAGGATAGGAGAAAATGGTTACCGAAGAAATAGTTGACGGATATATAACGTATTCGGAACTAAGTGCCGTTTTGCGGGATATAGAAAAGGACAGCGACAGAGTCAAGATTGATGTTGTGGGCAAATCTGCTGGAGGGCGTAATACATATCTGCTTGCCATTTCAGACCGTTCCACACAGGAACGGTTAGACGATTACGTAGCTCTGGCATCATTCATTGCTGATAATCCGGATGAAGCTCTAGTGACGTTGGATGAGGGTCAACTTGATTACAGAGTTTCCATCTACATTCAAGGGAACATACATGGAAGTGAACGAGGAGGAACTGACGCATGCCTGAACCTCAAAAATAGGGGCATTCTTTCGCCCGGCTATTATGCCGACGTAACCTGTTTTGACCCATAAACGGTGAGGGATACCGCAACATTTGAAGCTCCTACCTCTCGGCCAGAGGGCATTGTCCATATGTTGGTAAACGGTGTGACAGCGATGAAGGATAGCCAGTTCATGCATCGTTCGCCGGGAAGACCGCTGAAACCAGGGGCATGAGGCATTACGAGTTTAGAGGTGTAAGGCAAGAGAACCTGCTTGGCGCAATACTGACTCCTGGGTTAAGCCGGACGGCAGTTCTGGTCTTGTTGTGCGGTGTCCAAAG
>JAUWQP010000048.1 GCA_030611015.1 Chloroflexota bacterium
CGTGCGGCTTCCTTTGATAACCTGGGGATGTTTGCCAGGCGTTTATATCCTGGCATTGAGTAATAAACGTTCATAGCACAGCCATTATAACGTCCTTTCATGACCCATGTATGTGTCACCCATCTATCTGAACTAGATCAACTGTGGAGGCTGAGATACATAGGTAACACTCATGGTATGTTTAATGGTAATAACTTACCATGAGGAGTTACCAGGATGAGAAAGCCAGACAGTTTTTATTTCTTCAAGAGAAAACCCATTGTCCCGACAAGTCGCGATAAGTATGAACTGTGGAAAGAAGTGGCAGACTTTTGGGGTTTCACAACCCGGGAGGGATTGAGAGTAGAAGGGATGGTGTTCTACTATACCGTGGCAAAGGAGAATGCCGCTCTTACTGCCAAACATTTCGGCATCTCAAGAAAGACCTTTCACAAGTGGTTCAATCGCTTTAAGGGCTCTAAATACGATGTCAAGTGTCTGGCTGACCAATCTAAAGCTCCTTGCCATAAAAGGACCTGGGAAATAATCCTAACACAAGAAGAAAGGATAAGGCGCTTAAGAAGTAAATATCCTCACTACGGCAAGAGGGAGCTGAAAGCTCTCTATGATAAAGAATATCGTGAGGAGATCTCCACCTGGAAGATCGGGAGGGTGATTCGAAAGCACAAGTTCTACCCTGACAAACAGAAGGCAGAGAAGATCGCCAGGAAGAGGGCCAGAGCTCGTCAGAAGCCGAAGAAGAGGATTACTCAGCTAGTGAAGGAGGGTAGACCATGTTTCCTCTTTCACATTGATACCATTGTTGTCTATTGGAACGGCCTGAAAAGATATATCCTGACCGGGGTGGACCACGTTAGCAAGTTAGGGTATGCCAGGATGTACAAGAACAAGAGCTCAAGGTCTGCAGCCGATTTTCTTTATCGTCTCCGCTACCTTGTTAACCAGCCTGTTGAAAATCTGCAAACAGACCATGGAAGCGAGTTTGCCTGAGAGTTTGAAATGGCTACCGCCAAACTGGGTATTCACAGGTATTTCTCCAGGGTCGAAACCCCTAAGGACAATCCGGAGATAGAGAGATTCAACGAGACATTAGAGTATGAATGGCTTTACAACTTCTTGCCTATTTTACTCCCATAGAGTATATTGAAAGGGAACTTGCTAAAATCCATAGTCCAGTGTTACCCATGTGGTCAGCCAGCACATTGGAAGAGTTGGGTTTCATAAGTTCTATCGTGAGAATAACGAACAGTTGGTATTATCAAAAAAAGAATACCGATACGCTGATTCAGATCGGAGAGCCCAACGATACACATGAAAATTTCTGGATGAATTGGGATACAACGAGTTTGAGGAATGGGTAATGTGAAGTCATAGAATCAATACGCCTCTTTGTTAAAAAGAATGGTGAGGACAAAGTTATCACATGGGTAGACATATTGGTGGGTCATTGTCGAGAATCGACTTCTCGCCAGTACACGAAGGAGAGGACACTAGATGATTGCCATAATTGATTATGGTGCCGGCAATCTACGCAGCGTGGTTAATGCCATCAGCAGATTGGGCTACCAAGCGAAGGTAACCAGCGTTTTTCATGAGATGCTTGCCGCCCAGGCGGTTATCCTGCCGGGGGTGGGAGCCGCAGCTGATACAATAGCCAGCCTGAAAACACTGGGACTGGTCAGCCCGATTCAGCGCTGTATTGCCGAAGGGCGCCCCTTCTTGGGTGTCTGTGTTGGGTTGCAAATTCTGTTTACAGGCACTGAAGAAGGTGGCTGGCACGAGTGCCTTGGCGTCATTCATGGGACAGTACGCAGGCTTCCGCCGGGCCTAAAGATTCCACACATAGGCTGGAATCAGGTAAGACAAAGGATTTACCACCCGATTTTCGATGGCATACCCGATGAAGCCAACTTCTACTTTGTGCACAGCTATTATGTCGAGCCGAATGATAAGACAATAGTCGCTGGCGAAACTGAATATAGTGTCTCGATATGTAGTGTTATTGTCAAAGGCAACCTGATTGCGACTCAGTTCCACCCAGAAAAGAGCGGTGAGCTGGGACTAAAGATTTATGATAATTTTATCAAGATTGCTCTGGACGACAAGATAAGGAGAGGGCAACACAACTAGGTGGCCACAGATGGTAAGGACAGATAAAACAACCTATCCGATTAGCGGAAACTCTGCAGGGGGGATCGGTGCTGCTGAGGCTATCCGTGAGGTAGATAAAGCTGGAGCAATCACCATAATCTCCGATGAGCCTTACCC
This sequence comes from Chloroflexota bacterium, assembly GCA_030611015.1. Lineage (GTDB taxonomy): Bacteria > Chloroflexota > Dehalococcoidia > GIF9 > AB-539-J10 > RBG-13-51-36. Next base: position 2,269 of record JAUWQP010000048.1, read on the forward strand.
CATATACTCAAGGCCACTTATATCCGAGTACCTGGCACATAGGTATCCATTAGAAAGGATGCTATTCCACGCGCCGGATTTTTACGAACAAAGCAACATATGAACCCTGTTGGGTGAGCAAGTAGTGCAGGTCAATTTCAGTGAGCATATCGTTGAGCTAGAAAATGAAAGAACCGTAACTTGGCAAAAATTGCTGCTCGCTACTGGCGGCTTACCTATTGCTCCCAGGTTAGAGAGTATTGGGCTGCAAGCAGTGTTTACCTTTATCAAGCTCGACGGCGCCAAGGCAATCGATCGGTTCCTGAATGAATGTGGAAAAAGGATACGAGCCGTGGTCATTGGCGGTGGGTTAATTGGGGTGAGTGTGGCTGAAGCATTGGCAAAGCGAGGACTTAATATTACCGTCGTTGAAATGAAAGACCGGATTTTAAACACTATTCTTGATGAAGAGGCATCGACTCTGGAGGAGAAAGCTCTGAGGGAGGCTGGCGTCGAAATAATAACAGGACACACGGGAGCCGCTCATCCCTTCTGTATTCTGGACTGGACGGTGGTTCATAACGGTGAGATTTCATTCTACGGCATAAATCGTCGCTATCTACGGCAGTTCGGCTACCATTACACGATGCAGACAGATACCGAAGTAGTGGCGTATGTATTTGACTTACTCATACGCAAGCACAATCTGTCGCTGGAGATAGTGGCCAAGGTACTGGCCCCGCCCTTCTGCAGCGATATCGAGAGCATGCAACTAGGAGAGCAGAAGTTAATGCAAGCCGTGCGTCAGGCATATTGCAGCTTGCTCTTGAACGGACCATTTACAGTAATTGTTGCTCATCATGGCGAAATGATCGGGGTAACAGACCGAATCAGACTACGGCTGCTAACCGTCGGAGAAAAAAGTGACATGTTGTATCTTTCGTCTGAGGAGTCCGCCATCCGTCTGATGTGCCCTGAACTTGACGGGGCATGGGTTCCCATGGGTGGCGAGACGATTGTGGGGAGGCTAAAGACAATATCGCAGCCGCAACCGGCAGCTACCAGGGAAAAAGTAACAGCCGTGGAGGTGATGTGAAGTGCTGAACAAAAGAATTATCCCCTGCCTTGATGTTAAGGATGGCCGAGTAGTAAAGGGAAAAAGCTTTGTCGAGTTACGCGATGCTGGTGATCCGGTGGAGCTAGCCAGTTTCTACTATAAAGAGGGTGCGGATGAGCTGGTCTTTTTGGACATAATGGCTACTCCTGAAGGACATGATACCATGGTTGATGTTGTGGAGCGTATATCAGAGAAAGTGTTTATGCCGCTTACTGTGGGTGGTGGGCTGCGTAGCATTGATGACATGCGACGCATACTGCTGGCAGGGGCAGATAAGGTCTCAATAAACACAGCGGCTGTGCTTAACCCCAGCTTGATTACAGAAAGCGCCGCCAAATTCGGCAGCCAGTGCATTGTGGTGGCCATAGATGCCAGACGAGTGGGTGGAAGCGGACGATCTAAATGGGAAGTCTATACCCATAGCGGTCGGAAGTCTACTGCGATTGATGCTCTCGACTGGGCGAGACAGGCAGTCGGAGTCGGAGCTGGTGAATTGTTGCTTACCAGTATGGATGCTGACGGACATCGGGCGGGATATGACACTGAACTTACCCGCACAATTTCCGAGGCAGTTAGCGTGCCAGTAATTGCCAGCGGTGGCGCCGGCACCCCAGAAGACCTGTATCAGGCATTGAGCTTGGGCAAAGCAGATGCGGTTTTGGCAGCCAGTATCTTCCATTACGGGACGTACTCTATCGGCGAGATAAAGGAATACTTGGCAAAACAGGGAATCCCTATACGGAGCTGAGAGAGAAGAGAAAGTGAAAACCTATATGGCACCAAAATTCTTGGTAAAACTAGACCCTGAATGTTATATTCAGTGTCAGGTTTGTGTCAACCAGTGTGGTTTCGACACTCACTACTACGATGCTGAGGACACTGGGGTAAGAAACAGGGAAGAGAATTGTGTCGGCTGCCACTGCTGTGTGCTCTTTTGTCCCACCCAGGCGCTGACCATCAGTCGAAATCCGTTGGACTATCGGGAGAACTATAACTGGCGTCCCGAGGTTATCGAAGACATTATTAGGCAAGCAGAAACCGGTGAGATGCTCCTTACTGGGAAGTATGCCTGGGGTATCTGTACTACTGACCTCCGCTTGGCCAAGAGGGTCAATCCAGATATCGGTGCCCGCAGATTGGCTAACTTGCTCCGAGGCTGGAGCATTGAGTTAAAAGATATATTGGGCGGACTTGGCGTCAACACTCTGGAGAGCCTGCGCGGCAATCGGCTGCACCTGAGAGGCGTTGGTCTAACCGATACCGAACTCGAAATCTTAGGGATAAGAATGGCGGGGAGCTAGAAATGGCAGATAGAAAGGACTCTTTAGTCAAGATAGATGCCAGTGAGGTTTATTGTCGGGAACTTAACACCAGATTAAGAGATGCAGTTCCAAGTGGTGCCGCAATATTGAACTCCATAACGTTCATGGGCAAAGATATATTGGCACCAACCTAGATAGGCCAGTGGAGCTTGGGGTATTTGGTACTAAGGGCAATGACCTGAGGGCGTTTATGAACGGACCAAGAATTATTGTACATGGCAATGCTCAAGATGGCTGTGGCAATACTATGAATGAGGGTGAGGTAATCGTGTACGGGCATGATGAAGATATTATTGGCTTGTCGGCTAGAGGCGGGAAAATCTTCATTCAAGAGGACGTTGGCTATCAGGCTGGCATCCATATGAAAGAGTACCAAGGCAAAAGGCCAGTGCTCGTTATCGGCGGCACTGCCCAGGACTTCCTTGGCGAGTACAGGGCTGAGGGCATCCTGATATGCTTGGGTCTGAATCTCCGTGAAGGCGAGTATCACAAAGCTGAATTTATCGGCACTGGAATGCACGGTGGCTTCATCTACATCAGAGGAAATGTTGAGGACTATCAACCTGGCAAGGAGGTCGGTGTTGCCGAACTGGAAGAGAACGGCTATCGGATTCTGCACCAGTGTGTTAGTGAGTTCGCTGCTTGTTTTAGCTACGATGGCGAGGCGATACTGGGGCGCAAGTTCATGAAACTGTTTCCTCGGTGGCTTCGACCTTACGGAAGGCTTTATGCCTGCTGAACAGGATTACGCGGATAGTAAAGTGTGTTCCAGAACTGGCGATAGAGATGATAGCGTAACCTAGAGAAATTGCGGAGGTAAATATGCAAATAAGAACTTGATGATGAATGGTCAGATCCTTTTAGACGAGTATTATGAAAGGAGGCAACAATGGCAAACAGAAGTAGAGAAGAGGGTAATGATTATGTTTTAAAGATGGTCAAAGAGCATCGTGTTAGGTTCATCAGGATGTGGTTCACTGATATCCTTGGGTTCCTCAAGAGTTTTGCCATCACCGTGGAGGAGTTGGAGAGAGCGCTGGAGGAAGGAATGGGCTTTGATGGGTCGTCAATTCACGGGTTTGCGCGGATTGATGAAAGTGACATGGTGGCATTGCCTGACCCCGATACTTTTCAATTGCTGCCTTGGAAACTACGTGATCATAATAATGCTGAAGCTCGAATGTTTTGCGACATTTTAAGGCCTGAAGGTGAGCCTTTTGAAGGCGACCCCAGATATGTCCTGAAGAGAAACCTGAAGCTGGCAACTGACATGGGCTATACTTATTATTTAGGGCCAGAATTGGAATACTTCTATTTCCGTGACTCTGATGGAACCGAGCCACTGGATCAAGCAGGCTACTTTGATTTAGCTCCTAGGGATGTAGCCACTGGTATGAGGAGAGAGACGATTCTCACTCTCGAAGAGATGGGTATAGGTGTTGAGTATTCTCACCACGAAGTCGCTACAAGCCAGCATGAGATAGACATGCGATACACGGATGCCCTGACCATGGCTGATAACGTGATGACCTATCGCCTGGTAGTAAAGCAAATAGCTCTACAGCATGGGGTTTATGCCACCTTCATGCCCAAGCCCGTCTTTGGCATAAATGGCAGTGGCATGCATGTGCACCTTTCACTGTTCAATGGTGACAGTAACGCATTCTTTGACAAAGATGATGAATACTATTTGTCAAGGACAGCTAAGCGTTTCATAGCCGGACTACTTAAGCATGCTCCTGAAATTACTGCGGTTACCAATCAATGGGTCAATTCCTACAAACGATTGGTCGCAGGATATGAGGCGCCTGTGTACCTTTCATGGGCGCGGCGGAACCGTTCCGACCTCATCCGGGTCCCGGAATACCGCCCCGGTAGAGAGAAGTCAACCAGAATCGAGTTCAGGTCACCTGACCCTGCCTGCAATCCATATCTAGCCTTCAGTGTAATACTGGCGGCCGGATTAGAGGGAATTGAGAAGGAGTATGAAGTTCCTGACCCTGTAGAAGAAAATGTATATGACATGACCGAGGAAGAAAGGCAGAAACGGGGAATAGGCACCTTGCCCGCCAGTTTGCTGGAAGCCATATTACTAACTGATAAGAGTGAACTGGTTCGCAAAGCACTGGGCGACCACAGTTTTAAGGCGCTTATCAAAAACAAGAAAATTGAATGGGACCACTACCGGGCTCAGGTGACCGACTATGAGCTTAAGAATTACTTGGCTATATTGTGATTCGAATTTTAGGGACTCTTGGAGATGGTAAGGGGGTTTTTGGAAAAGCGGTAACTCTGCGCTATGAAAATCGGTGTTTTGGCCTTACAGGGAGCGTTTGTTGAGCATATTAGCGCTATGCAACAAATTGGAGTAGAGGCTAGAACCATTCGATTGCCTAATCAACTGGACAACTTGGACGGGCTCATCATTCCTGGCGGGGAAAGCACATCCATACTTCAGTTGATGCAGAGTTTTGGATTGGTACGACCATTGAGAGAACTGGCTAAGGCGGGACTTCCTATTCTGGGAACATGCGCGGGGATGATTTGTCTTGCCAGGAAGGTTTCAGACCATGATATGGAGACCTTGGGTGTCATGGATATAGTTGTTAAGCGCAACGCCTTCGGTAGGCAGATAGATAGCTTCGAGACGGATATCCCAATCCCAATCTTAGGCGAGAAGCCATTTCACGCTGTTTTCATCCGCGCTCCATTTGTCGCGGAATTTGGTTCGAGAATAGAAGTTCTGGCAGGACTACCAAGTGGAGATGTTGTTGCCTGTAGGCAAGAGAATTTGATTGCTATTGCTTTTCATCCTGAACTAGCTGATGATTTGAGGTTGCATAGCTACTTTTTGAGTATTGTCAGCCAATAACCGCTTAGCAGCCCCGAGGATGGGAATAAGTAAAGTTGAGTAATGCTATGGGACTCGAGAAGCGACTAATAACTCTGTCCATGTCTCGGCAGGATAGAGACATAAAGGAGTGCTCTTGTTTCGAGTTGAAATTTCTATAAAGGATGGTTTCCCGGATCCACGAGGAGAAGCTCTACAAAAGGATATACGCGACCTCGGCATTACAACTATAAAACAGGTCCAAGTCAGCGATATATATCTCTTGGAAGGAAGTCTGGGCGAAAATGAGGTAGAAAGCATCTGCCGGGAACTTCTGGCTGAATCTATATTCCAAGAATATTCCTACAATAGGTTTAATGAAGTGTTCCCGCCCTCAGGCTCCCATCTCATTGAGGTTGCTTACAATCCCGGTGTTATAGACCCTGTAGAAGAGAGTGTTATAAAGGGAATTCGTGACCTCTATATAACCACCGTTGAGTCTGTAAAGACTGCCAAGAAATACCTTCTATGGGGGCAGCTCTCAGACGAAGCCTTTCAATTTATCTGTGACAAGTTGTTGGTTAATAGTGTTATCCAGCATGTTGTCACCGAGCGTGAGGCGATCTCTATTCCATCCGCGATATATAAGTTCGCCCTAAATATAGTAGGTTTATCAGACATGGGCGATAACGGACTAATGGAAGTGAGCAAGGATAGGCTCTGGCTAAATTTAAACGAGATGAAGCGGATCCAGGCTCATTTCTCTAAGTTAGGCCGTAATCCAACCGATGTCGAGCTTGAAACCTTAGCGCAAACTTGGTCTGAGCACTGTGTACATAAGACCTTTAAGGGCAAAACCAGGCTTGGTCAACTTACTATCGACAATCTACTCAAAAGTACCATCATGAGAGTCACTGAGGAATTGAAAAAACCGTGGTGCCTTTCAGTCTTTCGAGACAATTCTGGTGTCATAGATTTTGATGGTCGTTATGTAATTTGTTTTAAAGTGGAAACACATAATCACCCATCAGCATTGGAGCCTTATGGAGGAGCTGCAACAGGCATAGGTGGCGTCATTCGTGATGTTCTGGGCACAGGGCTAGGAGCAAAGCCTATCATGAACACTGATGTATTTTGCTTCGGGTCACCCGACTTTCCTCACGAGAGATTCCCTAAGGGTATCCTGCACCCCCGCCGCATTTTCAGAGGCGTTCGTGCCGGAGTAGCTGACTATGCGAACCGCCTTGGTATTCCCACACTTAATGGAGCGCTACTTTTCGATGAACGGTACGTAGGAAATCCATTGGTCTTCTGTGGAACAATCGGATTGTTACCCAAGAACATGAGTCAAATACGCCAGCAAGAACCAGGGGATTTGGTCGTTCTCGTCGGTGGTAGAACCGGGCGTGATGGAATTCATGGGGCCACTTTTGCTTCAGCAGAGCTTACCAGAGAGTCTGAGAACATCTCTGCCAGCTCTGTTCAAATAGGGAATCCTATCATGGAGAAAAAGTTGATTGATGCTCTTATCAAGGCACGGGACCGAGGATTATATCGGCGAATCACTGATTGTGGTGGTGGAGGACTTTCATCAGCCGTGGGAGAAATGGCTTCCAAAACAGGGGTATGCGTTTATTTGGAACGGGTCCCTTTAAAGTATTCAGGACTCTCATACATAGAGATATGGTTGTCCGAATCACAGGAGCGAATGGTGCTGGCTGTCCCACCAAGCACCATCGAGCAGTTGATTGCCCTCTTCCAGAGCGAAGATGTAGAAGCTACGGTCATCGGTGAGTTCACCGGCAACCAACGTCTTCAGCTTTTCTATGATGGAAATTCCGTTGGCGACCTTGACATGGAATTTCTGCATAGTGGTCTGCCTCAGCTTGAGCGGGAGGCAGTCTGGGAGGCACCGTGTTTTTCGGAGCCGGACTTTCCCCAACCTCCCGACCTGGGGGAAGATTTATTGCAAATCCTGGGCTCATGGAATGTTTGCTCCAAGGAATGGGTGATACGCCAATACGACCATGAAGTACAGGGTGGCAGTGTACTCAAACCTCTAGTAGGAGCAAATAATGACGGTCCTAGCGATGCCGCTGTTATCAGGCCAATACTTGATTCGGACATGGGTGTCATAGTTGCTAACGGCATCAACCCCAAATATGGAGACATTGACACTTACTGGATGGCGGCTTCTGCCATAGATGAAGCATTGAGGCAGATTATCGCCGTCGGTGGTAATCTTCAAAAGATAGCGCTGCTCGACAACTTCTGTTGGGGCAATCCAGACAAGCCTGACAGACTGGGTGGCTTAGTTAGAGCAGCACAAGCGTGCTACGACATAGCAATTGCGTACGAGACTCCTTTTATCTCTGGCAAGGATAGCTTGTACAATGAGTATGAGACCGAAAACGAAAGTATCTGTATCCCACCCACGCTTCTCATCTCAGCGGTATCAGTCATGGCGAACGTAAATAGAGCGGTTTCTATGAACTGTAAGGAAGAGGGCGACCTCATCTACATCGTGGGTGAGACGTGGAATGAACTAGGTGGTTCGCACTACTATGGTATTCACGGTTATGTAGGCAGCAATGTGCCCAAGGTAAACCCCAGCAAGGGGAAGCAGCTTATGAATGCGCTTAGCGCAGCCATAGAGAAAGGGATAGTCAAGGCTTGCCATGATTGTAGTGAGGGTGGCATTGGAGTAGCCGCTGCTGAGATGGCATTTGCTGGAGGACTTGGAATGAAACTTTGTTTAAAGCAAGTCCCGCTGGGCGAACAGACAAACCGGGATGACATCGTGCTCTTCTCTGAATCTAATACTCGGTTTTTAGTAGAGGTAGCTCCGAAACATAGAGCCAAGTTCGAGAAAATGCTGGCAGGAGTCGCTATTGGCGCTATTGGTCGAGTTATGAATAATCAAGGGCTAGAGGTGTATGGACTTACAGGAAAGAGGGTGCTTTCAGCAACGCTGACCGAACTGAAGGAGGCTTGGCAGAAACCACTCAGATGGTAGGAGACTGAATTAATGGCTAAGGTGAAGACGCTAATATTACGTGCCCCCGGCACAAACTGTGACGTGGAAACCGCGTTTGCCTTTGAACAGGCTGGCTCAATAGTAGAATCCGCGTGTGTTGATGAACTCGTATGCCGAGAGAAGCCGCTTTCCAATTACCAGATAATGGTCATACCCGGTGGTTTTACCTATGGTGATGATATCTCAGCTGGGAAAATATTAGCTAATGAACTAAGGTTAAAGCTGGGAGAAGATGTTCATAGGTTCGTTGATGATGGAAGGCTCGTTTTGGGAAGCTGTAATGGTTTTCAGGTTCTGGTGAAGGCTAGAATTCTACCTGGATTAGGGGATCAAAAATTCCAACCATTGACCTTAGCCAGTAATGATTGTGGCAAGTTTGAGTGCCGTTGGGTCTATCTACTGGTCAATAAGGCGAGTCCCTGCATATTTACGCGGGGCATAAACACAATGTACCTTCCTGTAGCCCATGGGGAGGGCAAGGTGGTGACTGAATCGGGAATAGCAGATAAGTTAAATGTAGTCCTCTATTATGCTGACCAGATGGGAAACATTCGAGCTGGCTATCCTCACAATCCGAATGGCTCGGTGAACAATATAGCTGGCATCTGTGATTGTTCTGGGCGCGTCTTCGCATTAATGCCACACCCTGAACGTTTTGTTCGATGGACTCAACATCCAAGGTGGGTTAGAAAGTCTTTAAAGGATGATGGAGATGGCTTGCAGATTTTTCTAAACGCTGTTGAGTGGGCAAAAACCATCTGAAGTAAGTAGATATTAATGGATGTATTGTGGGAATTAAACTGCCTGGCATGTAAATTGTATAGCCATTTCCCCTGATTCAATGTTGACAAAGCACTCAATGCACTATTCAGCTTTTGGGATTAGTGTGGTCTAGACTTCAATATTGTATTAGGGTAACAAGAGGGGGCTAATGCAACAAGGCGATGTCGCAGATGTATAAAGCAAGCTAATATCCATCTAAAAGTCCTAAGCGAGTCCTCAGGGCTCCTCGGGACAATCACTATTGCTCACAAGCTTGAATGTGAAGGAGTATTCTTAAGTGAAAGAACAGTCAGATGTCAATTTAGGATAGCAGACGAACGTGGCTATACCAAGCCAGTAGGCCGAGAAGGTAGGATGATCACCTCTGGAGGGGAGCAAGAGGTTAATGAGGCACTTGCACCCCAGCATGGGGTTTCGTAGTAGAGACGCTGGTGATGTTGGCCTACCAAACTACCTTTGACCCCGCAAGTCTTACAGGCCAATTACCAATAAATACGTCACTCATTAACAAGGACAAGTTCAAGAAAACGTTGTCAGTTATGACAGACATGTTCAAAGCTGGCGTAGACGTCAGTGATTTGGTAGCTATAGCTTTGGTAAGAGAGAGACTGGGTTCAGCCGTGGTCCCACGTGGGAAAATTGGATTAGCCACCGTCTGTAGTGTAGTGATAAACGGTGTGCTTCGTAAGGTCGGGGTTCCCACAGAGTATACGTTCCGGGGCCTGCTCGAGCTTAGAAATTAAAAGCCGAGGCGCTTTGTTGCTCTAATGGACTATGCCGGTACGTCTCTTGATCCCTCTGAGCAGTTCATCCTTGCTAGAATGACAAGCGTTGGCGAAGCCGTCCAAGACGGGTAAAGGTAAAGTACTGGATGTTTTTCGGATTTAATACTAGCGGCGGCCAGAGAAGTCGTCAAAGAGGAGATGGTCGTACTCAAGGAAGCTGGCATTGGTGGGGCTTGTGACCTAGGGAATACCAGTGAGCCACTTTGTCAGATTCGAGTAGCCTTGAACTTATCGGTATTGTGAAATTGGGTGCGTCTCAATCCAGTTGCGGCGGCTGTTGTGGCTGGAATTGAGATGGAAAACATAGCTGAGAGTGGAGTCATTGATTTCGAGCAGTTACATAATGTTTGGGAGCTGTAAGGCAGCTAATCGTCCGGGGCTATTGTTCCCCTCAATTTAGCTTCAGGGAGGCGACAAAAATAATCTTATTTAACAGGTAGGCAGCGGCCCAACTGATTACACTATTTCCACGAGTAATCTCTCCACTTCCCTTGCCCAATTATACAATACTTGTCCAGTGGACATCTGTGGTTTAGGCGGATTTTAGTTGAATTTCTATGGACGGTATCTGGTGGCACCTAGAATATTACACGATATTGATCAAGGATTAGAAGTTGGGCGAATTGTCGTGCGCAATGGAAGGATAGGGCATAGGTTACATAATACATAGGAGCATTAAGACGACTCTTGACCGCCATAGTGGATCAAAGGTAGAACCTTTTCAATGATCCTTTTGCTGGCACACAAAGCAGGCATTGCACAAGGTTTGGCGTCAGTTAGACTGGAATAGTCTTGGGGTTTTATGTTATATGTCGATTAATGCGCTAATAAAATTATGGCCTGGGCAGTACCTCCCTTTCCTTGTTGAGGGCTGTATGAGTCTGTACTAAACTACTGCATAACTGGCCGAGCAATGATGAATCCTTTTTTCTTTATCGTCTCCGCTACCTGGTTAACCAGCCTATTGAAAATCTGCAAACAGACCATGGAAGCGAGTTTGCCTGAGAGTTTGAAATGGCTACCGCCAAACTGGGTATTCAAAGGTATTTCTCCAGGGTCGAAACCCCTAAGGACAATCCGGAGATAGAGAGATTCAACGAGACATTAGAGTATGAATGGCTTTACAACTGCAATCTATCTTTAGACCTCGAAGAGTTCAACCCCCGGCTAGCTGAATGGCTCAATAGAGTACAACTTTAACCGCCCGCACCAGTCTCTTTTGCCTATCTTACCCCCGTAGAGTATATTGAAAGGGAACCTGCCAAAATCCGCAGCTCGGTGTTACTTATGTGGTCAACCAGCACACAAATTTGCCCTGCGCCGCGAAATGTGATATTATTTTGCCTCGGAGCCAACAAGAATCTTGACAAAGGAAGAAGGTTTCTTGTAGAATATTGGCGCATGGCACTTTAACAATTGAATAGTGGAAGGAAGGTTTTGAGTGGAGAGCTTGATCCTGGCTCAGAATGAACGTTGGCGGTGCGCCTTATGCATGCAAGTCGAACGGGGTTACAGTCTTCGGATTGTAACCTAGTGGCGGACGGCTGAGTAACGCGTAAGTAACCTGCCTTAGAGTGGGAAATAACCTGCCGAAAGGCAAGCTAATGTCCCATGTGGTAACGAAGCGAATGCTTTGTTATTAAAGCCTTAGGGTGCTCGAAGAGGGACTTGCGTCTGATTAGCTAGTTGGTAGGGTAATGGCCTACCAAGGCGATGATCAGTAGCTGGTCTGAGAGGATGGTCAGCCAGATGGGGACTGAGACACGGCCCCAACTCCTACGGGAGGCAGCAGCAAGGAATCTTGGGCAATGAGCGAAAGCTTGACCCAGCGACACCGCGTGAGGGATGAAGGCCCTTGGGTCGTAAACCTCTTTTCTCGGGGAAGAAGTTCTGACGGTACTCGAGGAATAAGTCTCGGCTAACTACGTGCCAGCAGCCGCGGTAAGACGTAGGAGGCAAACGTTATCCGGATTTACTGGGCGTAAAGAGAGCGTAGGTGGTTCTTTAAGTCAGGTGTGAAATCTTTTGGCTTAACCAGAAGGGGTCATCTGATACTGGGGGGCTTGAGGACAGCAGAAGAAAATGGAATTCCCAGTGTAGCGGTGAAATGCATTGATATTGGGAAGAACAC
>JAUWQP010000055.1 GCA_030611015.1 Chloroflexota bacterium
ATGAATGATTTAAAGAAAAAATTGGAGTATAAATGAAAAGAACCCTATAAGGACAGAACCTTATAGAGGTCTTTCCGTCGTGATTCTAGTATAAGTATAACAGATACATATATTTTGTCAAATAGGTTGTTTGCATGGATAAACAAGCCGCCGCAAAAATCATCAGGGATACCTTTGAAAAGCCCTTCGACAAGGGACGATTTATCACCTTTAGTAAAAACCTCGTCAATTATCTGGACGACTCAAAGAACTTTGCTTATCGAGGGAATATTATCCCCGATGCCTATAAGCAAAGTATCTATACCCTTGAGCGGATAGGCAAATACCAGGATGCCAATAACAATAAAATAGATATCCTAATCGCCCAGCTAAAAAAGGAACCTTCCCTTGAGCGTGCTCGCACCATGCAAAGAAATTTTATTGCCTGGTATCTCAACGGCAGCAGAGGTGGCGACCTCGTTGTTGTGACCGCTGGTGTCCCCCTTAGAGTGCCAGGAAGCACTAACATGCTCAAGGTCCAAAAGATTGATTAAGGTTCCTTTACAGGTCATCAGACTACCTAGAGCCTGAAGCTTGCCTCATTTAGAGAGAAATCTCATAATAGAATCCATAGCCCATACATTCAACAAATTGACGGAATGTGAAATACACGGCCTATCGTCGGCCAAAACATGGAAGAGCTAGAAGCTTATCAAGGATTACCCAAGAAGTCATCCACGATTCTGTCTGCCGCAACTCTGTCAAGTTTGAAAAAGTCAAATAGTCCGAATAATTCCGACGTAATCTCGTACACATAATCCTTGAGCCTGGGCAATAAGCTTGCCATCTCAATTTCCATGCTCTTTTCGAACTTGTCTTCCACACTTGGCCGAGTTCTGACAGATGGCAGTATGTAATGACCAGACCTCGTTAGTATTCTACCTTTTAGCCCCTCATAATATAGATTCAATTCGACTTTATCGCTTTCTTTAAGGTTCAACTCAGTACACAGATTTGAGGCATAGCACAAGATTTCTGAGATTCTCCATATGACCACATCATAAGCCAAGACCATATTTCCACCTGCTTTTTCTCGAAGATAACCATCTTCATGACTCCGAATAAAGAAGAAATGCCCACGATTATTCAGTGCCCAGTAATCAAATTCACGTATTTCAACTTTGTCTACAGTAATTAAGACATGGCTAATAATAGCTCTGATGCCATCAGCCAAAGAGACCGCTTTATATTCGGGCTTTTCCAGAACCACGCCGATGGGCCAACCTGTATTACGACATTCGCTTTTTCTGGCAATGCCGAGAAGCGTGTTATTATCAATCTGGTTGAGTCCATAAGGTACTCGAACTACAAACCTGTAAAACCCCTCCTTGAATCCAGCTTCCTTCATCTCTTCCAGTGCATTCTCGTTTTCCCTTTTGACCCACCCTAAGAAAAGGTTTTCCCACTGCTTTCCTTCTTCTTCACTTGGCCTTCTCGCCTCTATCTCCTTCATGGCTTTTATGCATTCTCTTATCAACTGTCTCCATTCAGAGGGAGTCTTAACTAGTAGAGTCCTAGCGCCCTCCGTTCTAATGTATATCTGCCCCGACTCAAGGATATTCTCCCCAGTTGAGTTAGAGACTAGTCACGTGTGCAAACGAATGGATACTCACAAAAGCGACCAATATTTATTATTGGGTGTAGGGTCCCCCGAGAGGATGGAGTCTTGTAGACTACCAACTTAATTCTGTCCTGCCCAGTCAAATATCTTTCTACATGCTGGGACAATCTGGTGACTTCATACGACCCCGCAATTTCTTCCGTGAGTGCGGAGTCGGGCTCAAGGCTCTTATCAGGTCCTTCTCTAAAACCAATAACCATGTATCCACCTCCCGAATTGGCGAATCCCAAAATGTGTTTAACCAATTTCGCGGCAAAATCAGTTTTCGCGTCAAACTTCACTGCCGCTTTATAGTCTGTATCCTTTGTTTCGGCGGGGTAGTCTAATTTATCCTTTAAATATTCTTGCGTCCTGTCTAACATAATCAGCCTGAGTGCTACTGCTTATTCCCGCTTGGGAAGCACTATTATGTATACGTAACGGCCTCCACCTAGCACTTATCGCGGTTCTAGTCGGTGGCCAACTCTAAGCTGGCTTGTCATGACTTTGTTGGCCTTCCACGATAGCTATTTCATCATCGGTAAGCCCGTAGAGCTTGTAGACTATTTGGTCAATGAGGGTATCGGTTGCCCTAATGTGAGCCTTTAAGGGAGTGAGGATATTCATAGCGGCATTAAATTCGCCAGCTATGGTATCTCGAGTACTGGATGGGCATAGGTCTGGAATAGCCTTGTTTTTCTTGAGAACGTCCAGTAAGTCCTCATAGCTGCTTTCGTGAAAGCCCCTGATTTTGGTCTTGTTCTTCTGGTCTTCAACGGAAGCTTTCAGTATCTCTTTCTCCAGCCAGGTAAGAAAGTCCTTACTCTTTGCTTGCTTATCCTTGTTGAGACGGGTCATCTCCTCAGCGAGGAAAGCCAGCAGGTCATGCACCATATCTGATTGCTCGTGTTCCATATCAGGGGTACCATCGGCTTTTTGGGGCAAGCACTGGGCTACAAAGGCGAGAACCTTATCCCAATTCTGGCTCTGGAGATATTCCTGATATAGCTCTTTACCTTGCTCCAGCAGTTGCTTTCGCTCCTTTTTCGGGGTGGTGAAGTTGATACAGCGAATGGGAAGCCTATCTAATTCATAGCCTGATATGGTGGATGTCTTAAATTGTGACCCATACCAGTAATTGACAAGCACTGAGTTGATCAAAGCGAGAATATAACGCAATGAAATTGGGCTGGGTGAACCCAGAGAAATATAGGTGGTATCAAGAGTAAAGAGCCCATCGTTATCATAGGCTACAATAAGTGCCTTTCCACTCCTTCCTTGAAGCACCAGCTTCTCAGTCTGTAGAAAATGTTCTTTCGTATGCGGCACAGCGCCAACCCTCTCATTCATCAAGTCAGGTCGGTACCAAAGCCACGAGTCTGCGTATCTAATACTATACCTTTGTACATCTCTTCCTTTGAGAACCCTATAGCTATCACTTTGCTGAGGCGTCTTATGAACAAACCTACCGTCATCAGCTGTTTTGACCCCACGCGTGAAGGAGAGGAAGTCCTTGCAAGGGGCGGATACCCTGTTGAGGTGTATTAGAAGACTGGTCTGTAGGCCGTCGTAGTTGACAGCCATAGCATAGTTATCCGAGCGAATTGCAACATCATAGGTAGCAGATGCCACTATTTCAAACACCCGCCCATCAAATTTACCGTAGTGCACTAGTCTATGGGTATCTTTGCCTTTTTTGAATAACAAAAGAAGTGGCTCGACCGTTGCATCTTCAAATGTGCCCATTTCTAGTGGCACCAGAATGATTTCGGCGGTTTCTTGCCGAAGTAACTCGCGCAGAGGTCTGAAACTATCAGTCGAAAGCCAAGTGCTCGACACAATAAATCCGTGTCTACCCTCAGAATTGAGCCACGAAAGTAACGAGGTCTCCAAGAACAAAGCAAATAGATCGCTCTTGTTTCGAGTGCAATAGTATTTTAACTGGTAGTACTGCCTCTCCACAGCACCCATATTTGCAAAGTTCACATATGGTGGATTACCAACCACGGCATCAAAGCCAGCATTGGCTTTGCGGTTGCCCCGCTCATCATAAAAGACCTCGGGGAACTCCAGCTCCCAGTGGAAAAAGTGCCTCTCATCCCGCATAGCCACGGCTTTCTTAACACACTCTTTTTGCAGGAGCTTCTCCCATTCTGGTGGGGTTGATTGGAGGTTCTCCACCAGAGTATTGTATTCATCCCACCTGACATTATTAGCAAAATAAGTGCTAACCCAGAGGTCGGCAAGGGCATGAAAACGCTCGGCATCATGCTCAAAATCACGCTCCCATTTCTCCTTATTATGGATATCCTCCAGCGTTTCAGTAGGCAGTTGGGCAATGAGAGCCCGGTTCTGGAGCAAATCATACAATTTCTTATTAAAAGCATCCTGGAAAAGTCCTAGCTGGACTGGTGCCCGGCTGAGGTCAAGTGATTTAGCCTTCTTTCCTTTCGTTTTAGGTATCTCATCCAGGTCAGCCACCTTAGCCCCAATGAGGCTGTTCCCCACCCGCAGGTGATGGTTAAGAAAAGAGAGTGGCTTGGACTTGGCCATGGTGCCCAGCCACAGTGTTAGCTTGGCAAGCTCAACAGCCAACGGGTTCAGGTCAACACCGTAAATACAGCTCTCCACCACCCGCCGACGGTAGTAAGTGAGTTCCGATTCTTCAGTAAGCCCCGTTGGCGGCTCGGTAGACGGGTCAGTAGCAATAGCCTCAGCCAGAAAGTCCGTAGCCCGGGCCAGGAAATGACCGCTACCCATGGCTGGGTCAAGCACCTTCAGGGAGAGATAAGGCTCAAGGAGCCGTTCACGCTCCTCGGCTATTTTACGGTCATATTTATCCGTCGGCTCCAAGCCCTGCTTTTGCTCCTTCAGCTTCTGCCACTTGGTAATTGTCTTATCCACCACTGGCTTTAGAGCTTCGAGCTTATCTTGAGCTTCCTTCACCAGCGGGTCAAGCGTATTCTCCACAATGTAATTAACGATATACTCCGGGGTATAGTAAGAACCACTAGCTTTCCGTTCACCCTTGTCATTGGCAAGATACAGTTCACCCTTCTTATAAGCTATCTTCTTATCAGGATGTTTATCAGCCGGGGCATATTTTATGCTGCCCTTTTCCTTTATGGTCACCAAATCGTGTGGAGCAATGCGCGGCTTAAACTCCAGCAGACCTTCATAGATACTGCCCAAATGGCGCTCACTCAGAGTATTATAGTCAACAGCAACCACTCGCTTCAGTTCCTTATCATATGCTTGAGCAAGCTGCTGAATCGCTGGAATGAGAAAGGCATCAGCAATAGCACGTTCCTCGAGGAAAGGATGTTCTTCTGAGTCAAAAAGCCCACCATTGTACTCTGGAACACCTAAGCCAGGGTCCCCTGCATTTATCAAACCGAATAGGCTACCAATCCTCTGATAGTAAATAGTTGATTGAGGGGTGAGCTGTTGCCCTTTCCTGATTACCTCGTCAATATCGCGAGTTATTTTGCGCATGCTGTAATTATCACGGTAGCTCAAGCTGGTGGTCAGGGGTAGAAGTTCCCTTGCTTCGGCGTAGAAGACAAAAAGCAGGCGGTAAAGAAGAGTCAAGGAGTTATCATAAATATCTTTCGGAGCTAGTTCAGCAAGCTGCTTTTCTGAGAAATCAGCAGCAAAGCCACGACACAGAAGCTCCACCACTTCATACGCACGCTCTTTAATATCGGCTTCCAGCTCAACTGCATATTCCTCACTACCTTCAAGAACACGGTCTAAAAACGACTGGCCATCAACCTGAAGTAGGGCCTGCTTGCGGAAGAAAACATAAAAGTACTTGAGATTTTCTACAGGAGCTTCTTCCAAGAGTCGGACTAGGTCAACTTGGTAGTAATTACCCAAGGGTAAATGAGACTTTGCGCTATATAATCTCCAAAGTCGGCCGTTAGTGAGAATCCCCCAATTTTGCTTCGTGCCGGTCAGGTAGCCAGCTATTTGAAACGACGGATTCTGGTTTGTAAACGTATCACGCTCGCTTGACTTAGCTAGATCAAGCTCACGCTCCCAGTATTTGGCGTCAGCAATTCCGATACATTGTGTGTAATCGTTATTCTTTATTTTTGTATAGGCTTTGTCCTTTGTTGCTTCGTCCGGAAATAAAGCATAGTCGGGCCGGTTCGTTTGCTGTCCTAACTTTGTAGGGGCTTGGATTATGTAGCTGTTGGTATAGCCAAGGAGGTCTAATACCGGTTGCACAAACTCCAGCTCCGTTTGTGCTTCATTAAGGTAAGGCAAAATTGGCTTCTTGGAGTCATACAGTGATAGAAGGCTTTTACGGAAAGAAACCAGCTCCCCGTCGACTTTGCATTCTTTCCATTCAGGTAGACGTGCCTGTAGAAAGTGGTCAGAAAATAAGCCACGATTTACAAAGGCTAACGGCGGCTTATCTACGCTATTGACAATAGATTGTCCCTTAACCAATTTACATGTGCCCTATCAATAGGAACCCCGACATTATGTTTATTTGTGTGTATTTTAGTGAAAGGAACAGCCTAAATCAAGATAAAGGGCTGTACAGGGCTCTCCTTGGTTCTGCTACACAAGATAGCGTCTTGTGCAACCTACCAAAGAGAGCCTCCGGAAAAGATTTCCGCTGGCAAGCTAGTCTGATCTTGTTCAGACAGATGGGGGACACTTCTAAGTATAAGGGTATCTTCCACTTTAAATTTGGAACAAGCCCTGGTAGCTCTTTGTGTCATTACGAACCTCCCCTATTGTCATTGCAAGCCAAAGGCGCAGCAGTCCGTTCCTGAGATTGCTTCGTCGATTAGCTTCCTCGCAATGACAGGAAGGAGATGCTCCCCACGATGATAGAAAGCAGGCGCCCACCGCAAAGACAGGAAAGGCAGCAATGATAAGAAAGGAAGCTATGTGTCACTGAGCATCCGAATGAGTACGCTCCCTTGCTGTGCAGAAGCTATCAGTATAAAATTTTGCTTGTAAAGGGGGTAAAAGATGAAGCAGGTGAAGCTAGAGGAACTTCCTAAGGAGACCTTGATAGAATTAGCCAGAATGTATGCTCGAAACTGGCAAACCTTAGACGGGCTGTGGTTTCGAAACGTTGAAGCCCAATACGGGCTTGAAGCTGCGATCAAGCTGGATTTAAAGAATTGGGAAAGGCAATCCGTGGTAGAAGCAGAAAGGATTAAGAAAATACTTAACTTAACCAAGGGTGGGCTTTCCTCTGTTCTCAAAGTTCTAAGTTTTATGAGCTGGCAGCTTGTGTCCCCAATCTTCGACCTTGAGGAGGAAAGCCCCCAGAAAATCGTCTTTTATTACCCTCGCTGCCCCGTTCAGGAAGGCAGGAAGAGGCAGGGTAAACAGGAATTTCCTTGCAAGACTATGAAGCTACTGCTCCTATCTAGTATTGCCAAGGTAGTTGAACCCAGGGCAGCAGTGAAATGCCTTGTGTGCCCTCCCGATTCCCACCCTGACAAGTTCTGGTGTAAATGGGAACTTACTATGAAGGAATAGAAACTCATTTGACAGAGGCAGTATGCAGTTGTATTTTAATTTGTGTAATTGAATAGAAATCTGTGTCTCTCTATTGGCGCTTAGCGCTAGCTAGAAGCCTGGAATGTGATGCGATATGTTTATATCAATACGGGGTGAAGATGCCTAAAAGAAAGGACACAGCAATTTATCGAACCACCGGGTCCGCAGGCTTTGACTTAAGCCTGCAGGACATTATGGAAGGCTTAGAGGACGAACTTCTGGTCGTCGACAGCGAATACCGGGTTAAGTTCGCTAACTCAGCCATGCAACACAAGTTGCTTGAGAGCAGTGAGTCAGTTATTGGCAGGCGTTGCTATGAAGTTTTCCAAGGGAGGGATAAACCTTGCAGCGCTCCCTTATGGGAATGCCCGCTTAGAAAAGTATTGCAAAGCGGCAGTCTGGAAACCATTATTCACCCCTACCGAAATAAGTATGTCAAGATCACCATTTGGCCGCTAAAAGACAGCCACGGCAAGGTCAACGCAGTGGTTGAATTGAGGAGAGATATTAACGCAGAAAGAGAGCTGGAGATGCAGATTTTAAGGCGGCATCATCATCTTGATGCTTTGAGCCGCATTTCCTGTGCCGTAAGTGGGTTATGGAACTTGGATGCTATCTTGAATACAGCGTTGGACATTGTGCTACAGATATTCGCTGGTAATGTGGGAGGAATCCTGCTTTTTGATGAACAAATCCAAAAGCTATGTTATAAAGTGCACCGCGGCCTCTCTGCCAAATACGCTGGAGAGATGTGCCTTACCATGAACGAGGGGATAGCAGGAAAGGTGGCTCAAACGGGTGAGCCCATTTTGGTAGAAGATGTCTCTAAAGATCCAAGTGCTGCTCGCCCTGATTTGATAAGCACAGAGGGTCTTAAAGGATTTGTCACCGTTCCTCTAAACGCAACGGATAAGATCATGGGGGTGATGAATGTCGCCAGCTATCTACCTAGTCAATTTAGCCCAGACGACATGTACCTCCTGAATTCCATCGGCTGCCAGCTAGGCATAGCAATCGAGCAGGCAAAGCTATATAAAACGATAGATGATGCCCGAGAAAGATACCAGATATTGCTGAGACAGGCACTCACTATCCAAGAAGAGGAGCGAAAAAGAGTTGCTAGAGAGCTACATGATGAAACTGGTCAAGAGCTCACTGCCTTGTCGCTTAACCTGCAGGCGCTGACTGAAATGCTGGGAATGAGCGCCGTTCCGGAGGCTGAATTTAACGAGTTGCTTGAAAAGAGTCATTCTATAGCAGTTCGTGCCGGCGCTGAGTTAACCAAACTTATAAGGGAACTCCGCCCTACCTTATTAGACACATTGGGGCTACCTGCTGCTATTCGTCACCTTGCTGAGACTGCTCTCAGTTCTCAAGGCATTAACGTCTCAACAGAGTTCAAAGGGATGGAGCAGAGGTTGCCAGCGGAAATTGAATTGGCGCTTTTCCGCATTGCTCAGGAGGCTATTAGTAATGTTGTGAGGCATTCGGAGGCAAAAAATGCCTCTATTCGTGTCGAATGCAATGCCAATAAATGTGTTTTACAGGTTGGGGATGATGGCAAGGGATTTGATGTTAGCAAGATCACTAGCATCGATCAGACTGGCCGTGGCGCTGGCCTATTCGGTATGAAAGAAAGGGTAACACTCGTAGGTGGCGAGTGTGCTTATGATTCCCAGCCTGGACAGGGGACTAAAGTTATCGCCAAGGTTCCCATAATCAGGGGCACAGCCAATGCAGAAGATAAGAATGTTGGTAGTGGATGACCACACCATTGTGCGGGATGGCATCTGCGCCTTGCTAGCTTTGGCTGCAGATATAGAGGTAGTTGGTGAAGCAGAAAATGGCAGGGAAGCAGTGGAGAAAGTAAAACAGCTTGCCCCTGATGTGGTGCTTATGGACATAGTTATGCCCATTATGGATGGCTTGGAGGCGACACGTAGAATACGTAAGGAATTCCCAGAAACAAAGGTGCTGGTGCTGACCCAATACGATGAGGAGGAGTACATCTTCTCCATTATCGAGGCAGGAGCCAAGGGCTTCATTAGTAAGACAGCAGCATCCTCAGAGCTTGCCTCAGGTATTCGGGCTGTTCACCATGGCGCTTCCTTCCTTTCCCCCACTGCGGCTAAGGTTTTCGTTGAGGACTTCCAGCTGGGAGCTTCTATGCGGGGAAAACAAGACCCTTATCATCAACTGACAAACAGGGAAAGAGAGGTGCTCAAGCTGGTTGCTGAAGCATATACTACCAGGGAAATAGCCGACATATTAGCAGTCAGCCCCAAAACTGTAGAAGGACATAAGACCAATCTAATGGATAAACTGGATATCCACAACAAGACTGACCTTATTAAGTATGCCATACGCAAAGGCATTATAACTGTGTGACAGCATGGGCAAAATTTGCCCTTCTCCAACCTCTATTACCCCTTTCTTAGCATCTCAGATTGCTTAGCAATCCTACTTACCATTCTGGGCATCCCTTGCTTTGATCGGGTTTTACACCAAAAACAGGGTTAAATCCCACAGAATTCAAGAGTTAAAACCATACATATTGAGGGAAATCCCTCTTTTGTTTCACCCTATCTCGAATTACCATATAGCTAAAGATTAAAAGAGGCAGAGTTATGTTTATGAAGGGAGAAACTAATGTATCCAGCGGGCATTAGTGCCTTTAGAAATTACGACAGCGCTGCTGCTAAAGAAGCTTCCTCGGACCACACCTTTATGCCACCTTGCCAGGCTGCTTGTCCCTTGCATATGGAGATTAGAGAATACGTTGATTTGATTGCCCAAGGGCGGGTGATGGAGGCATTACAGGTCATAAGGGAAAGCAATCCCTTCCCCTCCATCTGTGCTTATGTGTGCACCCACCCTTGTGAAGAGGTTTGCCGACGTGGCCAGGTAGACAAGCCCATTGCTATCAGGGCACTGAAAAGATTCGCAGTAGAATTTGGCGGCGATAGAATGATCCGACCTGAGGTGGAAACCACACACGCGGAGAGAATAGCCATAGTGGGATCTGGCCCGGCAGGGTTGTCTGCTGCTTACTACCTAAGGAAGCTAGGCTATCCCGTAACTATTTTTGAGGCCTACTCCGAATTGGGAGGCATGCTGCGAGTGGGTATTCCCAAATATCGCCTTCCCCGAGAGATACTCGATACCGAGGTTCAAAGGTTGATTCAAATGGGGATTGAAATTAGGACGAATACGCCAGTGATTTCCTTAGACCTGCTGTTCAAGATGGGTTATAAAGCCATCTTCGTCACCGTGGGTGCTCATCAAGGCCTTAGGCTGGGAATAGAAGGGGAGGAGAGCCCAGGAGTAGTGGATGGGGCAACTTTCCTCCGCGAGGTGAACCTAGGACTTAAACCATCTATCGGCGAAAGGGTTGCTATAGTAGGAGGCGGCAATGTAGCTGTTGATGCTGCTCGCACGGCACTTCGATTGGGCGCAAGGGAGGTAAAAATCCTCTACCGCCGCAGTCGAGAAGAAATGCCAGCGGACCCCTCGGAAGTAGCGCAAGCAATAGAGGAAAAAGTGGAGGTTCTATTCTTAATGACACCAACTAAGATAGAAAGAGAGGATGGACAGTTAGGACTAACTTGCATGCGCATGAAGCTTGGCGAGCCGGATGTTAGCGGCAGACGTCGGCCAGTGCCCATCCAAGGCAGTGAGTTCAGCATAAAAGTTGACACCTTAATTACTGCTATTGGCCAGGCACCACAAATCCCCGATAATTTCCGTCTCCGCATAGGCAGAGGCAGCACCATTCGAGTCGATCCCGTCACTCTCACCACCAATCGGGAAGGTGTTTTCGCTGGAGGCGATGCCGTCACTGGACCAGCAACCGTAGTCCAAGCGTTGGCAACTGGGAGACAATCAGCTTTCCGCATTAACGAATATCTCCAGCACAGATATCCATTAGTGAGCAAAGACGAAGGGGAAACCTTGACAGGTGACCTCCTCCCCAAAACCATCGAGATGATAAGAAAGCTCAAGCGCTTTGAGCCACCTATCCTTTCTCCCCAAGAAAGGGCAAAAGAGTTCGAGCCAGTAGAACTTGTTTATGACTGGGAAAGCGCTATCAATGAAGCTAGAAGATGCCTGCGCTGCGGTATGGGCGCTGAGATCTTGTTTCAAGATAAATGTGCTACCTGTCTCACCTGTTTACGGATTTGTCCTTATCATGTGCCCTACTTGGATGACAGCGGCACAGTCCAAATACCTGCTGACCAGTGCCAAGCCTGCGGCATATGTGTTGCCGAATGTCCTGCTAAGGCTATAGTTTTGCGCAAGCCACAGGATCGCCGACATATAGATGAGGAGCTTAACCATGCCCTTAAATCTGCGGCACAATCGAAGTCAAAGCCCTTGATCATCGGCTTCTGCTGCCAATACGGGCTTTACGGCACTGGCGCTCTGGCGAGTTTGTGGAGGGAGGCCAAAGCGGGCATTTGGATAGTGCCTGTCCTATGTGTAGCCAAAATAGAAACTGAGCACATTCTGCGTGCCTTTGAAATGGGTGCTGAGGGTGTTTTTATCGCCGGATGCGGGCAAGAGCAGTGCGCCAGGGAGGATACTGCCTTCTGGGCTCTACAGCGGATTGAAAAGGCCCGAAAGATACTTCGTCAAATTGGCTTTGAATCGCAACGCTTGCAAGCTTTCAACCTGCATGCCAATGAAGAGAATCTTGCCAATGCCTTAGATGAATTCACTGAACAAATAGGAGAGCTCTACCTAGCTTCAGCAATAAGACAGGAGGTGAAAACTTGATAGTCGCAGAGCAAAAGCCATTGGATGAAATAAGACGTATGATTGCCCCTTACGAGAAGATATTAATACTTGGCTGTGGCACTTGTATGACGGTGTGTGGAGCTGGTGGCGAGAGAGAGGTCTCTCTGCTCCATAGTGCATTGTGTGTGGCCCAGGCTAGAGATGGTGATGGAACTCAGAGTTTCCTGGAATACACAGTGAAACGGCAGTGTGATTTTGAATTCTTGGACGTGCTTGTGGACAGAGTCAAGGAAGTGGATGCCATCCTTTCGCTTGGCTGCGGCGTAGGAGTACAAACAATAGCCGAGCACTTCCCAGATACACCTGTTTTGCCCGGCGTCAACACCACTTTCATGGGTGCAGCCAAGGAGTGGGGTGTTTGGGATGAGCGATGCGCTGCCTGCGGTGATTGCAGATTAGCCGAGACCGCCGGTATTTGTCCCATCACTAGGTGCGTCAAGGGCATACTTAATGGTCCCTGCGCCGGCAGCAAAAACGGAAAATGCGAGGTGAACAACGACATGGACTGCGCCTGGATACTGATTTATGAGCGTCTGGAGCGTCTAGGCCAACTGGAGAAGATGCGCCGATATTATCCTCCCAGAAATTTTCGCACCATCCCCAGACCAAGAAGAATCGTGAGCAAGGCTGCTGTCAATCTAGGAGGGAATGATGGCTAAATCACTGTTTGAGGAGAAACTCAATTCCAGCAAGTTTTTGCTGACCACGGAGATCGGACCTCCCAAAGGAGTAGATACCTCAGAGATAGTTCACCATATAGAGCTACTTAAGGACAAGGTTGATGCTATTAATGTCACCGACCATCAAAGTTCTGTGATGAGGTTCCCCTCTCTGGGTGGTTGTCTATTAATCAAGGAACACGGTGGAGAGCCTATTCTCCAGATGACTACCCGTGACCGCAATCGCTTGGCGCTTCAAGCAGACCTGCTTCTGGCATATTCTCGGGGCATCAGGAATGTGCTCTGCCTCACTGGAGATTCTATCGATGTCGGAGACCACAAGGAAGCAAAACCAGTGTTTGACCTGGATTCCGTGCAATTAATAAGAATGGTCAGGACAATGGAATCAGGAAAGGATCTGGGTGGGCATGATCTCAAGGGAGCTCCAGAATTTTGCCTTGGTGCTTCGGTTCATCCTGCAGCAGATTTCATTGAGCCACAACTTATCAAATTTGACAAAAAAGTGGCTGCCGGAGCGCAGTTCTTCCAGACCCAGGGTATATATGACTTAGATACTCTCCATAGGTTCATGCAGTATGCCCGCCAGTTTAACGTCAAAATTCTGGCAGGCATTATAGTCCTGGCTTCAGCAAGAATGGCTCGGTATATGAACGATAATGTTCCTGGGATAATGGTCCCCA
>JAUWQP010000078.1 GCA_030611015.1 Chloroflexota bacterium
TGCGGTGTCCAAAGAAATATTTGGACACCGCACAACACTGTATTGACAACAACAAACGAGTAGGATAACATCTTGGCGGCAGTGATTTGTACGAAAACGACTGAATCAATATACTTCTATCACTGAAGACGCCGAAAAACACAAAACGGGCAGATTGTCTTGCCGTAGGCGGGGAATACATTAACTGGCAGCAAACCTTACCAATACGCAGAAAGAAGGCAGAAGTAACATGAAAGTTCTGGTTATTGGTTCGGGCAAAGTGGGTGCTGCAAGTGCCCGGGATTTAGTCAAAAATAGTGAGGTGGAAAAGGAAGAAAGAACATAACCATACTCAAGGTTTCCGAAACAAGCTAATCGAGGATACTATAAGCATTTGCTGAAGATGCTCTGGACTAGTAGCAATGCTAAATGAAAGAAATAACAAATTTAATAACGGGAGCTTTGCACAATTTCATAAACTGGAAGGCATCCCCATGGTAAAATATTATCTTTCTGGGAACGAGGCAATCGCTGAGGGTGCCATTAGGGCAGGATGTCGTTATTACGCAGGCTATCCTATTACCCCCTCATCCGAAATCATGGAGAGGATTTCAGTCAGGTTTAATGAGATTGGGGGTGTATTCATACAAATGGAGGACGAGATTGCCTCTATCTGCTCAGTTATTGGGGCATCGTGGGCGGGTGCAAAAGCCATGACCGCCACATCGGGTCCTGGCTTCACCTTGATGCAGGAGGGAATTGGATATGCTGCTATGACAGAAACACCGATCGTGGTTGTGGATGTACAACGGGCAGGTCCCGGCATGGGGCAGGCTACACGGGTGGGAGACGGAGACATAATGCAGGCCAAGTGGGGTTCGAGCGGAGATTATCAGGTCATAGCCATCTGTCCCTGGTCAGTACAAGAGGCATATGAACAAACGATTAATGTTTTTAATCTTGCCGAGAAATACCGGGTTCCAGTTCTATTACTTACTGAGGAAGCAATAGGGCACCTGCGAGAGAGAATAGACGTAGTGAAAGACATTGAGATATTCAACCGCAGGAAGAAAGCAGGTGCAGCACCCTTCGGTACTGAGGAAAGGGACGGCGTGCCGCCCATGCCCACTTTTGGTGAGGGAGAGAAGCTGCTGGTGACTGCCTCGACGCATGACAGTTATGGTTTCAGAAAAACCGACGACCCTCTAGTTCATGACAGATTGGTTTCAAGGCTAAATGAGAAAATAATAAACAACAGGGAAAAAATTATTGACTGCGAGAAATATTATTTAGAAGACGCCAGGGTGGTTGTTATCAGTTATGGCTTTACGGCAAGGAGTTCATTATTTGCCGTTGAGGCGCTGCGGACAGAGGGGAGAAAAATCGGGATGCTCAGGCTCAAAACCCTATGGCCCTTTCCCGATAGCTTGGGAAGGGATATCGGAGCAAGGGCTAAGGTGTTATTTGTTCCTGAGATGAACAGAGGTCAGATAGCTGGAGAGGTAAGGAAATATGTCTCTTGCCAGGTAGTTTCATTTACTCAAACCAATGGAGAAGTCATATACCCTGATACCATTATAGAGCAATTGAGGAGGCACTTATAATGCCCAGGGACATGGAACAATATTTGCGACCAGAGCTAACTTCAACCCCCTTCTGCCCCGGTTGCGGTCATGGGATTTTGATGGGTTTGATTTTAAGAGCAATCGATGAGCTTGGGTTAAACATGGATGAGATGTTATTCGTCTCCGGTATAGGTTGTGCTGGCTGGATACCAAGCCCCCACTTTAATGCTGATACTCTTCATACTCTGCATGGCAGGGCTATTCCCGCTGCGACGGGAGCCAAGATGTTTAACCCGAAATTGACGGTAATGGTTATCAGTGGAGATGGTGATTTGGCGGATATTGGTGGAAACCACCTCATTCATGCCGCACGCAGAAATATGGACCTGACTGTCATCTGTGCCAGTAACATGGTTTATGGGATGACCGGAGGTCAAGTCTGCTCTACCACACCAGCAGGTGCCTTTACACGAACAACAACTCAAGGAAATCCTTATCAACCATTTGACCTGTGCAAGCTTGTTATTGCTGCTGGTGCCACCTATGCAGCCAGATATTCGGTAACTCAGCCCTTTGCCCTGAAAGCCAGCATCAAGAAGGCATTACAAATTAATGGTTTTTGCTTCATCGAAGTTCTGTCACCTTGCCCAACCCAATTTGGCAGACACAACCAACTTGATACTCCTGTAGATATGATCAAGGAGCTAATGGACAAGTGCATCACTAGGAAGAAGGCTAAGAACTTACCACCAAAAGAACTGGAGGGTAAGATAATAACCGGAGAGTTCACTAATGGCGCCGATTAAGCAAGTTATACTGTGTGGTTTTGGGGGACAGGGTATTGTCCTGGCTGGCACCATGCTGAGTCAAGCAGCTTTCAATGATGGAAAATGGGTTAGCAGCACGAATTCCTATGGCGCAGCAGCTAGAGGCGGAGCTTGTCGAGCCGAAGTGGTGATATCGGGTAAGCCAACAATCTTTCCCTACGTCATTGCGGCTGATATGTTGATTGCTATGTACCAGACCGCTTATAACAAATATATTGGACGGGTCAAACATGGTGAGGGAGTCGTCATTTATGACGAGCGGTTTGCTCCTAAGGAAATGGAAGGCTTGAAATATGTAGGGATTCCTGCTACCAGGGCAGCAATTGAGGAACTCAATAAAGGAATAGCTGCCAATGTAATCATTTTGAGCGCAGCCGTAGAAATGACCGGCGTGGTTACTAGAAAGGCGCTAAAATCTGCAATAGAGGAAATTATTCCAGAAAGGCTGAGACAGCTGAATTTAAAAGCTGTGGATATCGGATTTAGGCTAGGCAGAATGAAGTCCCATCAAATACACCAGGGATAAATAAGGAAAGGCGATAGGCTAACACCGGTGGAAGGAAGAACACATATACCGATAGTAGACCAGAAGAGGTGTCGTATCTGTGATCTCTGCCGACTGCTTTGCCCCGACTTAGCCATAACAAAGAAGGGCAATAAGAATCAGATTGAGATTGATTATAACTATTGCAAAGGATGCGGTATTTGTACTGCGGTATGTCCCAAAGGCGCTATTACAATGATACTGGAGGAAAGTCTTGGCTAACCTTCCAACTCCAACCTTCTGATTAAGGAGTATCCTATTCTCTGGCTCTCAACTCTCTATAGCGGAGAGCTGCTCTAGTTCAGATAGATTAGTGACATCGTGTATGTTTAACATTGGGTAGTAATCTTCCGTGTCATTGCCTCATGAGATTGCGGAGGCTGCCATAGTCGGATTGAGGAATCTCGCTCCACGCAATAATAGATACAGAAGTGTCACTAAGATGATGACAACTCAACCAGCACATCCTTAGCCTTGTCTTCCGGCGTAGGGATGATGCCATAGATACTAAGCTCATCTCCAGCTACTACAATTCTATCTACCACTTCCCTTAGAATTTGCCTCTTATCTCCGAAGTCAAGAGTAGTTAGAGTGGTAGGTAGGCTCTGGCAAAACTGGTGGAGTTTCTCATCGTTAAGCTCCTGAGCCTCGCACTTGCGTAGCTCACTTTCGAGCCTTGCCTGTTCTTCACTTAAGCTTGCCTTTTCGCTCTTTATTGCATCCACCTTTCGCTTCAGAGTCGGGAGGTCTATAGCTCCTATCCTGTAAGCGTCGAACATTCTATCAGCCTCTATCTCTTTTCTTTCTAGCGCGTGAGACACCCTGCCCAAGCTAGCCTCCAAGTAAGCACCTGCGGGATGTTGCCCTTGATTCTTCACTTGCTCGATTATGAGCTTCGGTTGAGATAACAAGTGAGATACGGTATTCCACACCACTGTCTCCAACCTATCGGCGCGAATGTTTTTGGCGAAGCAGCTCTTTGGCCTGTTGTTGCCCGACTTGGAGCTACAACAGTAATAGGCTCTCCCTCCTGTGGTTCTGGCACCAAGCTTGTAGCCGCAATTGCCACAAGCCAGCAATCCACTGAGGAGATATTCACTCTTTGTATTTCGAGAGCAGAGTTCTCTGTTCTTTGACAGTTGCCTTTGAGCAGCCTCGAAGGTCTCTCGGGAGATGATAGCCGGCACTTCGACTGGAATCCACTGCTCTCTGGGCTTCAGTATCTGGACAGTGCCACCATCCTTTGTTTTGGCTGGAGCATCCACATGCTTGTTGTAATACCATCGCCCTGCATATGTCTCATCGGTGACGATGCGATATAAGGTTGATCGCTGCCACCAGGCTTTACCTTTCCGCGTAGGAATACCTAGCTTTATTAGTCTCTGCTGGATAGCACGCAGCTTCATGCCATCTTTGACCAGCCAGTCAAACACCATGCGCACAACATCTGCCTCCCTTTGTTCTATTACATGCCTGCTGTCAACCAGCTTGTAACCGTAAGGTGGCTGACCTCCAGGCTGTTTTCCCTCTCTGGCTTTCCTTAGTTTGCCTCTCGCAGTCCGTTCCAGTAGCTTTGTTCTCTCGTATTCAGCAAAAATCCCCTTCATGCCGAAGAGCATCCTATCCTCAGGGCTTTGCCCTACAGATTGAGTAACAAATTTCAGCTCAACACCATGCCTTTCAAACTCATCAACTAGCACCATCAGGTGAACCAATTTCCGAGAAAGCCTATCCGGGTCGTAGACTATAACAGCTTCTACCATGCTTTGCCTGGCACATTCCCTGAGTTCGCTGAGCGCAGGGCGGCCTAAGACTGCCCCACTTATACCTTGGTCCACAAACTCTTTTACCACTTCAAAACCATGCTCAACAGCAAATTCGCGCATATTTTCTATCTGAGATGGGATGCTGTAGTTCTTAGCCTGATCCTCTGTGCTTACCCTAGCGTAAAGCGCTGCTCTCACTTCTTACCTCCTTTTGGTTTTCTTTGTCTCCTGTAATCAAGCGAATCGGCCTCAATCAGCCACATATAGCCTAACTTTCTGGCTTTTATCTTTCCCTGCCGTATAAGCCGGCAAATCTGGGACTCGGTGATTCTCAGTTGTTCGCTTGCTTCCTTAACTGTTATTTCCATAGACACCTCTTGCATATATATTATACCAGATGCCTGGAATATAGTCAAAAAACTTCACTTCACATCTAGGGTGAGCTTCTAAGCTCTTCCTCAAGGATTTTACTCAGTTCTTTCCGAACGAAAACTCTGTACGTCATGCCACACATGGGACAGTATTTCTGGTCAGCTTCATATTGGGCGTAAACCCCCTTTCTACCTTCTTTCGACTTTCTAACAATGACGAACTC
This sequence comes from Chloroflexota bacterium, assembly GCA_030611015.1. GTDB lineage: Bacteria > Chloroflexota > Dehalococcoidia > GIF9 > AB-539-J10 > RBG-13-51-36. Next base: position 5,277 of record JAUWQP010000078.1, read on the forward strand.
TACCCCGCACTCTCCACAAGTCAGGACATCCAGACTGTCCCACGTTAAGCTTCGTATGACGTGCTTCTTCAAGAAATCGGCATCGTATTTTCTTGTTTGTGCTTGCTCAATAAGGAAAGGGATAGACCCCAGGAAACTCTCCAACTTGGGTGACTCATTGGCACCCACAAAGCCAACGAAGCTCTGAAACAGTTCAAACATAGAGCCTGCTGCTGATATCTTTGCTTCTACATCCGCCAGTGCCTTTGCCTTCTCTTCTAACTTCTTGTCTATCATAGAAGATTCTTTGAGCTTCCTTTCCATTTTCTCAATCTCTTCCTCTGAGCGCCTGCACTGCTTTTCTAGCGTTGTTTTTCTTGCCTCCAAAGACTCAACGCTGTCCTCGAGGCGTGGCAGGTATTTCTCCATCTGCTTCCTTTGGCTTTCCATAACATCAACAGTTTGAGCAAGGGTCTGCTTAAGGCTCTTCAGTTCGCTGGTCTCCTCTTGCAGGGCTGTCTTTCTTGTGGACAACTTCTCCACTTCAGTTTTCAGTTTCGCCTGGCTCTCCTCTGAGTTTTTTAGCTCTGATCGCAGGGAAGCTGCCTCAGGTGTCATGACTCCGATTGCTTTATCCAGTGAGCCATATTCAGCCAGTTGCTTAGCCAAACCATCAGCATCAATCACTCCAGAACCAACCTCCATAGAATGCACAACATCTTTGAAGTTCTGCCAGCCAACGCCCAGTTCCTCAATCTTCTGGTGCTCTTGGAGATAGTTGTCCAGGGCATCATCACAAATGCCCAGCTTTCTTAATGCCCCGGCTAGCGGCTCAAGCCTTTCTATCCTCTCCAGCATCAAGCCTGCCTCTTCCATTTTCTTGGCTACCTCACGCTCTATAGCGGATTGCCTTTGCTCTGCCCTCCGCTCAAGCTCCTTCAACTCCCGCTCCTTGTCTTTGTTTGCTCCATCTAGTTGTTCAATGCTCTGGCGAAGGGTCTCATTCTCTTCTTTCAAGGCAGCATTGCTCTGCTGTAACTGTACCCTTTCGGACGACAAGTGCTCAAAATCGGATACTATCTCCGGGTAATTCTTGCCAGTATCGGCTTCCAGTTTAACAAGTTTCATTGCTGCAGGTACAAAATCAAGAGCTTTCAATTTTGAAATCACCTTGACCAAAGTGCTATGTTCCTTCGGCAACACTCCGAGACTGTCAAAGGACTTCAGGATACTCACTCCCCCCCTAGCCTCTTCTACAGTTAACCTGCTCTTTGAAAGCTCTGTGGCTAAACTTCTCAGTGAATCTACTTCATGCATTATTCCGTACCTCCTGGCTGCTGCCATAATGCCTATCTGGTCAGTATCCGCTTTGAATAGTGAGGCGTGGCGGGAAACAGTGGCCTGATTGGCGCCACACTTTCTTGCAATTTCCGCCTGCGACACGCCTCCGAAAAAGTACTGAAGTATCTTGGAAGTTTTGTGTGGCGAAATCTTGATAGTCACTGTTTCGCAGCCTCTCTTACATTTTACAATCTGGGAACCGAGTGCGCAAGCTTTCTATGCTTTGTATGCTAAATATGCAGTCGATGCTAAGTATGCCTCCTGCACCCTTATAAGTATATGTATTTCACATTCTAACTTCCTTCTTTGTGAAGAACACAGGGAACAGGGGAAACAAGCCTAAACTGCTGAAGAAGCTTGATTGGCTGCGAATTGATAACCACTGATTTCTACTTTCTAGGGAATAGACAATCACAGTAGAAAGTAGCGGGGAATTGCTGAGGGAATACAGGTAATAGGGAAGAGACCTAAGAATGCACAAAACGATGTTTTGTTACGCTGCACCTTCAGATGGTCTGTTGAGCATGCTCGGCATGCCCTAACCAGCCGCTCAACGTTCTCGGCCTGGCTTCTAACGTGCACGATATTGACTGCTAACTGTCTGTCTGCTATCCTGTCAACCATAGGAAACAAATTTGGTACGGCAGCTTGAGTAAATGAAAGTCGTAGACCAGTATAGCTCTAACAGCCATAGGTTAGAAAAGTTGAGGTGAGAGGTTTGAGTTTATTTGATCGCAGACAGTGGGAGCGCTGGTTTCCTGAAGATAGGGGTGTGAAGTCTGCACCACCTGTCCAGCACCGGCAGAGGACTCGCAGAGTACTGTTAATACTAGCTGGAGTCCTGACTCTGTTTATTCTCCTAAGTATATCCAAGGGCTTCTATAGTGAGTGGCTATGGTTCAGCAGCCTGGATTATGGCAGCGTCTATACCACTATCCTGAAGACCAAAGTGCTGATCTTTTTCTCAGCAGCCATTATCTTTGGCCTTTTATTCTTTGGAAATTTAGTGCTGGCGACGCGCCTGGCACCAAGAACTGAAACGCCATGGCCCTGGGGTATAGTGAGCCGTCTGCGAAAACTATCCAAATGGAGCATTATCGCAGGAACGGCACTGCTCAGTCTCATATTCGGGTTAGTAGCTCAGGGTAATTGGCAGGTGGTGCTTCGATTCTTCAACGGGCAGCCCTTTGGTGTCACTGACCCGGTTTTCTATAACGATGTCGGCTTCTATGTGTTTTCACTACCTTTCTGGCACTTCCTCCGGGGCTGGCTGTTGGGCGCGCTGATAATCACCCTTCTCGGCAGTGCCGGGGTATATCTTGTCAGCTATAGGGAGCGGCGGCTCAGGTTCGACAGTGCCAGACCGGTACTAGCCCATGTTGGTGGACTGTTCATAGCTATTCTGGGGCTCTTCGCCTGGGGCTACCGGCTTGGCATCTGGGAGCTGGTCTTCTCGGGACGGGGGGTGGTGTTCGGAGCCAGCTATGCCGATATGCATGCCAAGCTACCAGCACAATGGATCCTTCTGGGGGTAGTGCTCGTTCTTATAGGGATAATTCTGATTTCCTTGCTGCGTCGCAACCTTCGCTGGCCCCTCTACGGCATCGGGGCATGGATAGTGGCTGCTATCATTGTCGGGGCGATTATCCCCGCCGCGGTGCAGCGTTTTCAGGTCCAGCCCAACGAGCTGGCCAAGGAGAGACCATACATAGAGTACCATATCCAATTCACCCGAGAGGCCTTCGCTCTGAACCAGGTTGAGGAGCAGTCCTTCCCTGCAGAAAAATCGCCAAGTCCTCAGGACATAGCGCAAAACGAGGCCACCATCAGCAACGTGAGGCTGTGGGACCACCGCCCTCTAAAGGACACCTATAACCACATCCAGTCCATTCGGCTCTACTATGACTTCCATGATGTCGATGTTGACCGCTATACCATCGAGGGCAAGTACCGTCAGGTCATGCTATCAGCTCGGGAATTATCTGCGGAGAAACTGGCCAGCCAAGCCCAGACCTGGGTCAACCGGCGACTCCAGTTCACCCATGGCTACGGTGTTGTCATGAGCCCGGTTAATGAGATCAGTGTCGAGGGGCTACCTGTGTTACTGGTCAAGGATATACCCCCGGTTGGTGACTTCAATATAGAGCAGCCTCAGATATACTTCGGGGAAAAGACGAACGACTATGTGATTGTTATCACAAAGACCCAGGAGTTCGATTACCCTATGGGTGAGAAGAATGTCTACGGCTACTACCAGGGCGAAGGTGGGGTTGAAATAGGCAGTTTCATCCGCCGGTTGGTCTATGCCTGGCAATTTGGTGACTTCAATATCCTTATCAGTGGTGAGTTAACCCCTGAGAGCAGGGTGCTGTATTATCGGAACATCCAGGAGAGGGTGAATCACGTAGCTCCGTTTCTCAAGTTGGACAGTGACCCCTACCTGGTAGTGGTGGACGGAAGGTTATTCTGGATACAGGACGCCTATACTACCACTGATCGTTATCCATATTCCGAGCCCCTGGCGGGTGGGCTAAACTATATTCGCAACAGCGTTAAAATAGCTATCGATGCCTACAACGGCAGCATGACCTTCTACATCACTGATCCGGAGGATGCTTTGATACAGACCTACCAGGCTATCTTCCCTGAACTCTTTGTGCCTGCGGAGCAGATGCCCCAGTCCTTGCGAGTCCACTGGAGATATCCCGAGGACATGTTCAACATCCAGGCCTCGGTATATCAAAGCTACCATATGCGCGATCCCCGCGTATTCTACAACCAGGAAGACCTGTGGGCTGTGCCCAACGAGTTCTATGCTGACAAAGAACAGCCTATGGAGCCATACTACATCATCATGCGCCTGCCCGATGAGGAGAAGGAAGAATTCCTGCTCATGCTGCCATTCACTCCGGTGAACAAGAATAACACCATTGGCTGGCTTGCTGCCCGCTGTGATGGGGAAAACTACGGCAAGCTGCTTGCCTACCATTTCCCCAAGGACCGGCTGGTATATGGTCCCAGCCAGATCGAGAA
>JAUWQP010000070.1 GCA_030611015.1 Chloroflexota bacterium
ATTCATATAAAGCTATTATTGACATAAATTTGTAAACTGTCAAGAAGGACTATGGTAACCCACCAAAGGTACGGGTGTTCTCAGTCAAGGCTCTCCCGGCATAATGCGAGCTTGAAGCTTCACCTTTTTCATTCCGGCTACAGGTGAAGAATCTGTGTAGGGCTTATAGAGTGATAAACGAAAGGGGCGAGGTTTAAACCCCACCCCTTTTGCCCTGGCAAGGCGTACTGGTTGTCTCTAAAACTATGCTAGTGTCGAGCAGCCGCACGTTCGGCTTCAGTTACCGGCGCAGCCTCCACCACAACCCTAGGAGCCCCTAGCTGAGAAAGAACTTTGTCCGAGGGATTGACATGCGGCGGCTTGATGGTGCCTAAATCAGCGCCCTCAGCCTGACGTTGAGAGATGTATCTAGCAAAAGCACCCTGAGGGAGAAAGGTAACCTTTATAGGCTTCAGACCAAGCATAGTCTCCGGGTCACTATAGGCCCTGTACTGGTTATAGTGATATACGCTATCCAGCTTTTGCAGCTCGCCATATATCGTTGTCGCTACAGCTTCTTCGCTGGCAACATATTTATCTTTGAGTTCCAGATAGAGATGTAATATTGCCCTATCTCCGATTGTCTCTTTACACGCCGTCCAATTTTTATAAGGAATGCCGCTATTTTCAATCGCTTCCCACATCACCCTTTCTGTAAGACGCCCAAATCCGGAAATATCAATACGGTCATCAGCCCGGCTATAAAACACCATCTGCGGGATATCAATATTCAACCTTTCATTTCGCAGCGAAGTTATTCTTATTATATCGCCAATCCTATATCGGACAAAGGCTCCGCCATGAAAGTTGGTAAGAACTATCTCATAATTCTCACCAGCCTTTACCTCATCCAGCAAGATAGTCTTCGGCTGGTAAGAATGGTCTAATTGCCATTTGAACCACTCCCTTTCGGGAATGAACTCAAGGAAGTTGAGGTTGGGAATAAAAGTCAAGCCTTCATAGTCCCAGGTTTGTAGAGTGCAATGGCCTCCTTCACAACTGGCATAATGCTCAAGAGGACGCCTGCCCCATAATTCCTCCACTCTTTTCTTGAAAATTGTGACATCACTGCCACCACATATTATACCTCGCACTGTCCACAGGTCTTTGGGCAACAACGGGCGGCGGGCCAGCTTGCTCTTAACCAGTCCTCTGGTTACTCGAAATAATGCCTTGGGATGAGCTAATAAAAAGCGGATGCTTATATTTCCCGCTCGCCTCTTAATTTGCTCTCCGGCATAGACTAATGCTGAAGCTATGCCACCGAAACCGTCAAGGCCACGATACAGAGCTTCCTCAAAGCCAAGCTTTATGCACTGCTCAAAATGTAGCTCTCCTCCCCGGGAAGGCAACAAGTCGCAGTTGATTGCTTGTTTTGTTATGTAAGCTAAAAAACCCGTTCCATACTCTGGAGGTCCTAAAGTTTGCAGCACCTTAAAATGTTCCTTAAGCTTGGAGAGATCACCTCTACTATTGCAGCCGGAAAAAATAATCTCGGCTGCCAGCACCTTCTCCAATTCACGAACAAAGCCCACCGAGAGGGGTACCCATTTAATATAGGATTCTCCAGACGTACCTGAAGTTCTCACCCACCTGGCAACTTGAGCTGGTAATATATCCTCCCTTCTTTCTATAAGTTCAGGACAATAATCAGTATAAGTAGTGAATGGCACTTGTTCCCGGAATTCCTCCACACTGGTAGGCATAACACCACGCATCACCTTCCTGCCCAGCTCGCAGTTCTTTAATAGCTTGATTTGCTCCAGAAGCAGTTTCTTCTGGATAGCCATAATTTGCTCCAGACTGAGGTCAATGAAGCCACAGCACATCTGCCATAGCTCTTCTTTTCTGCCCTGCCGCAGTAAATCAATTGGCCTTGTCATAGCGCACTCATTTTTTATGTCATCTTGAGCTTAACATCTCATCAAGCAGCCGCACGTTCGGCCTCAGTTACCGGCGCAGCCTCCACCACAATCTTAGGTACTCCCAGTAAGGCAAGCATTTCATCCGAAGGGTTAATATGTGATGGCTCCAGGGACCCTAAATCGGCGCTCTCAACTTGCCATTGAGCCATATAGCTGGAGAAGGCACCCTGGGGAAGCAAAGTAACCTCCAGGGGCTTTAAGCCAAGCACAGTTTCCATATCGCCAATAAGGCTGTAGAAATTGCACCGATATTTCCTATCTAATTTCTTAAATTGCTTGCGCATCGCCGCTGCTATGCCTGCCTCACTGGCAATATAGTCACTTCTAGGCTCAAGATAGAAATGCAGCACAGGTATATTATCAATTAGCTCTTTGCGTGCCACCCAATCCACATAAGGGATGCCACTCTTCTCAACCGCCTCCTCGATTACCCTCTCTGTCAGCCGACCAAGACTAGCAATATCAATGAGGTCATCGGCGCGGCTATGGAATACCATCTGGGGAATGTCAATACCTAACTTTTCGTTGTGGAGTGAGGTTATCTCAATTAAATCGCCAACTCGATATCTGGCTAAGGCACCACCATGGAAATTGGTGATGACCATCTCGTATTTTTCACCCGCTTTTACTTCGTCCAGCAAGATAGTCTGCGGCTGGTAGGAATGGTCTAATTGCCATTTGAAGTATTCTCTCTCGGGAATGAACTCAAAGAAGTTCAAGTTGGGGATAAAAGTCATGCCCTCATGATCCCACGTTTGAGTGGCATAAATACCGCCCTCAGTGCCACCATACAGCTCCAGAGGGCGCCTCCCCCACAGCTCTTCTACCCTTTTCCCGAAAATGGCGGTGTCCATGCCACCACCCACAACTACCCTAACCGACCATAAGTCTTTAGGCAACATAGGACGACGAGCCAGCTTGCTCTTAATTAATCCTCTAATGAAGCGAGCCAATGCCTTGGGATGAGATAGCAGAAAACGAGCATCCACATCTATTGCTCCTTGTTTAAACATCTCGCCGACATAAGCCAAGATAGAGGGCAAGCCGCCAAAAGCATCAAGACCCTGACACAAAGCCTCCTTAAAGCCAGCTTCTATCCTCTCTTGAAATGTCATTTCCTCAGCATTGGAAGGCAGGAAGTCAAAGCCAAGAGCTTCTTTCATTAAGTATCCTACAACGCCTGACCCATAATGTCGAGATGCCATAGTGGACAGGGTTTTCAAATGTTCTTCCACGAGAACATTGCCTTGAGGGTCACAAGAGGCGAGAAGCCCAACGCCACCAGCCGCCCTCACGAACTCATATAAGAACCTCTCGGATAAGGGCACAAATTTGAAGTTATATTCACCAGCCCTGCCTACGGTATGCACCCACATGGCAGGCTTGGCCGGCAATACATCTTCCTGCTTTTCCACAAGCTCAGGTAAGTAATCAGCGTAGGTCGTCAAGGGCACCTGCTCCCGGAATTCTTCCACCGTCTCAGGCATGGCGCCACGCATCACCCTCTTGCCCAGCTCGCTGTTCTTTAATAGCTCAATTTCCTCCAGAAGCAGCCTCTTCTGGATAGCCACAAACTGCTCCAGGCTGAGGGAAATAAAGCCGCAGCACATCTGCCATAGCTCCTCTTGCCTCCCCTCGCGCAGTAAATCAATGGGCCTTGCCATAGCTATACCTCCATCGTTCCTCCGTGTCATTCGGAATGACAAAGGGGAACATCATTATTCTGAAGATACTATGACAAGGTTGTGGAAACTTGGGAAGAGATTATGTTCTAGAAGATAGTTCTATTTGAAGCTGTGGAGAATGTGATTGCGGAGAAAAATGCGAGGAAAGAAAGTCAGGAACTTTTTACTTTTGCCGAGCCACCTAGACTTTGCAGCTTTCGCGTTAATTGTTCGAATTCGTTATCGCCTGGTTGCTTGCCTAGCTCCAATCCATAGCTGATAAAGAATTCCAGGAAATTGCGCAATAGCTCTTTCGTTCCTTCCTGAAACTGGTGAAATTCTTCTCGGGTTACGCCGTCTTGTTTTTTACTTTCTTCCTTAAACTGACTCTCAATAAGAAAGCTCATGAACTCAGACCGGCCCATATCACCTCGATTGTCGTCTATCCTTTCCACCAGTTCAGCACCTACTATTAGCATCCTTTTTTCAGACATGTGTCACTCCTCTCATATACAGCACTCCTTTGATTTTTATGCTAAACAAGGGGTGGCCTCACTCTACTTTCAGGCACCCCTTTATAGCCCCACAACATTCGAGCCTCAAGCTCCATTGCCATTTCGGAACTCGAGGATTTCCACTATGGTACTTATATTTCTGAGCAGCTCTCCCCCCTTCTCCGTTACTTGATAGGTCACTACGGGATTTCCTACCTCCACTTTGTTAATGAACCCGTGACTCAAGAGGAAACCCAGATATTTTTGTATCTGGGTATAGCTCATATTGGCGCTATACATAATCTCCGTCTTCCCAGCACCATTTTCCCCCACTCTGAGCATATCAGCTATTATCTCTATATTAGACCTTCTCTGATTCATTATATCGCACCACCATCCATTACTTTTGGCCTATTACTATTATACTACCTCAATGGCACTTGTCAAGCCCCCGAGATAATTAGCAGTGGCGGGGTAATATAAGATAAACTTGACACCAAAGAGGATTATGTTATACGATGAATTATCGGAGCTAAATTTGAATAATCAAGAGGATGGTTGAATAAAAGAAGTAAATTTTAAGCAGGAGGTGGTTGATGGATAAGATCAAAGTGATGATAGTTGACGAGCAAGCATTTTTCAGAGCTGGGGTACGTCAAACACTGTCTCAACAACCCGACCTGGAGGTATTGGAATGTGACCTAACTCAGAATGCACTGGAGGTGATTGAAGCTCATCTCCCTGATGTCGTTCTATTAGGTTCTGACCTGGCCAGCCTCAGCGGGCTTGAACTGGGCAGGAAAATTGCCCAGCACTACCCGAATACGAAAGTTGTAGTGCTGAGCCCTGACCCTGATGATATGGAGCTTTTTGAGGTCATTAAGACCGCAGCCGTAGCCTGTCTAAATAAGAAAACCAGCTCCGAAGAACTGGCTAACACTATAAGACGAGCCCACAATGGTGAATACCCCATAAATGAAAGCCTGATGACCAGCCCCAAGGTTGCCAAGCATGTGTTGAACCAATTCCGAGGTCTGGGGAAAACCATGGAAGGCATAGTCGCTCCACTTACCAACAGGGAGACGCAGATTCTAAACTATATTGCCGAGGGCAACTCAAACAAAGTGATTGCCCATATTCTGGGAATTAGCGAGCAAACAATTAAGAATCATGTCAGCGCTATCCTGCGTAAACTAAATGCTAATGACAGAGCCCACGCTGTTGCTCTGGCCCTACACAGTGGCTGGATTTCACCAGATGCAAAGCCGGGCAGGACGTCAGAAGATTTTGATGCAATTTAGATGCCGCTTTATGGGCAATTATAGTGATTTGCACAAACGGTGACACACAAGTCATTGTGCGTCACTTCGTTCTCGCGTTGCCGGGCCGATGGGCCAATGTAAGTACAGAAGGATAACAACCGACAGCGTCTCTCTCAATCCACAGCAATCCACAAGTAACTCCCCCAAAAGTTCTATTGACAAACTAATAAGATATGCTACATTGTACTTAGATTCGGGGAAGGTATATTATTACGCCATGGTTAGCTCGGGTTAAGATATGGTGAACAATCTTGACTATAGCTAGCGGGCGAGTTGCGCTTTACCGGAATTGCTGAAAATGGATACGAAGGTAAGTCAGATGGAAATCAGTCCGGAGCTAAGGACGCAGATTAGAGAGTATCTAGAGCAGCAGGGGTATGCAGTAACCGAGGGAGCCAGGCTCCCCGGGAAGTCAGGGATTGAGCATACCTTTGATATGCTGGCTCAAAGAGACGATGGTTTTACGAGCTACACTATTGCTATCGGCATTGCCTTTGGAGGTGATAGGGAGGCAGAGGCAGGTACTATTTTCAGCCTTGCCAATAAGGCCTATGATTGCGGCATCCTCGATAGGATTCTTATTGCCATCCCTGAGCTTAGCCAGGAAATGAAACAACTGGCTCTCAAACAGCGAATAAAGGTTATTAATAGAGAACAAGTTGGGAAACTATCAACACCGGCACCCACGAAGCCAGTTAAGCCCGAGGAGCCGCTAAGGTTTGAGACAAAGAAAGGACTGGTCAAATCTTTAGTCAACCGGGGCTATGGAGTAAAAGAGGAAGCCAAAATTAAAGGCCGGTCAGGTGTTGAATATACCTTTGATATACTGGCTAATAGTGAAAACGATCAGGTTGAGCACAAGCTGGTCATAGATTTCCTGGATGGGGAGAAAGAAGTGGAGCTGGAGCAGGTGATGTTGTTTGATACTAAAGCCTATGAGGCTGGCGTTGATGAGAAGATCATTGTGGTATCAGTGGGACTTAGCCCGGAGGCACAGCAATTTTCCCAGCACCAGCAGATAAAGGTCATTAAGCAGGGTCAAGAACCAGTTTCGGAACCTGTGACTGAACCTGTTTCTGAACCTGTTTCTGAACAGATGCCTACCCAGCCACAGAATAAGCCAGTTAAGATAGAAACTCATGCCAAGCTACTAAGGCAGATGCCCCAGCCTGAGGCATTACAATTGATACCCGAGATTGTAGCGAGGAGATACAAGGCCATACCCCTGACTATATCTGGTAGGACAATGGAAGTGGCTATAGCAGACCCGACTGACATCTTTGCCCTGGAGGCTATTTCCGCCCACAGCCGAATGAGGATTAAACCTGTAGCTGCCACTGCCCAGGAAATCAGGGATGCTATTGACTTCAATTATAAAGCCTATGGCGAAATTGAAAAGCAGGTTTCCAGTATCTCCATCCCAGAAGGGGAAACCGATGAGAAGATTGCCGTGACTGCTGCCACTGAGACCCCTCTGGTTCAGGCTCTCAACCTTATAATTGATGAAGCAGTCAAAGCCCGCGCATCCGATATTCATATTGAGCCACAAGAAGATAGAGTGCGAGTACGCTACCGTATAGATGGCACTCTTCAAGATACGATGTCTCTAACTATAAATGTACACCGGGCACTCATTTCACGAATTAAAATCCTGGCTGAACTGAATATCGCTGACCATTTTCGTCCTCAAGATGGTCAATTCTCCACCGAGTCTAAAGGACGAGAGATAGATATCAGAGTCGCCACCGCTCCCACTGTCCTGGGTGAGACAGCAACCCTGCGGCTTCTGGATAAGTCACTGGCTACTCTGGGACTATCGCAGCTGGGTTTGCTACCTGATAGCCTGGAAAAATTCGAAAATATGCTCAAGGTCCCCTATGGCATGATTTTGGTTAGCGGCCCTACCGGAGCCGGCAAAACCACCACTCTATATGCCTCAATAAATTCCCTTGATACTCTGGGGAGAAACATCATTACTATTGAAGACCCTGCTGAGTACCGGTTTAAAGATATCAACCAGATTCAGGTTAACCCCCAGGCTGGCATTACTTTTGCCAGCGGCTTGAGGTCTATACTTCGTCTTGACCCTGATGTAATACTGGTTGGTGAAATACGCGACGCCGAGACAGCCAACATAGGCGTCCAGGCAGCCTTAACAGGGCACCTGATGCTGTCTTCCATCCATGCCAATGAGGTTGGCAGTGTGCTCACCCGTCTCATTGACCTGAAGGTAGAGCCGTTCCTGGTAGCCTCAGCGGTCATTGGTGTTGTCGCTCAGCGTATGGTGCGCCGCGTCTGCCCTGATTGTAGTCACCTTGTTGAGGCCCCCCTGGTCGAGCAGATAGCTTATGAACAGGAAATGGGTGAGAAGAAGACCGAGTTCCTCTACGGTACCGGCTGTAAGTCCTGCTCCTATACCGGTTACATAGGGCGGACGGGAATCTTCGAGATTCTAACAATGAAAGACAATATAGGCGTGATGGTCTGTAATCAGGCCAGCAGTACTACTATACGGGCTCAGGCACTTGAAGACGGTATGGTATCTATGGTGAACGATGGTATGCGTAAGGTAAAGGAAGGTATTACCACCCCCTTCGAGGTGCTGCGTAATGCCTACAATAAAACTTAACCACCTGGAGGTGATAAATGGATTTTGCTTATACGGCATATACTGAAGATAAGAAATTAGTTAAGGGCAAGGTTTCGGCTATCAGTGAAGAGGCGGCAGCCGAGCTGTTGAGCTATGGCGGCTACCGGGTGGTTAACCTTAAGGCAACCTTTTCCCTTATTAATAAAGAAAAGCTACTGGCCAGCTTTTCCCAGGTAAAGCCGGCAGAAATAGTAATGTTTTCCCGCCAGCTAGCGTTACTCCTGGAATCCGGCACCGATATTGTTACTTCTTTAGACTTATTACAGGACCAGATAGATAATCCAACCCTGGGGAAAATAGTTGGTGAAGTAGCCTCGGATATTCGTGGCGGCAGCCCACTGTCAACGGCTATGAGCAAGCACCCACGGGCTTTCTCTCAGATGTACCACAGGGCAATAGCTGCCGGTGAGCAAGGCGGTAACCTGGAGGTGGTGCTGAGGCAAATGGCTGATTATATGGAAAAGGCAGTCGTCACCCAGAAGCAGATAAAAGGTGCTCTGACCTATCCCCTTATCGTGGTTATTGTGGCTATTGCTGTGGTAGCAGTATTGATTACACAAGTCTTTCCCACTTTCGCCGGCCTGTACAGTTATTTCGATGTTGAGTTGCCTTTAGCCACCAGAATGCTTATAGGCATTTCTGATTGGTCTACCCGTTACGGGCTTTATCTTTTGCTCGGGATTATAGTTGCTGTTGCCGCAGTTTATATCTATAGCAGGACCCCAGCCGGGAGATACCGCTGGGATAGAATGATGCTTCGTTTGCCTGTAGTCGGGCGTATTGTCCACCTCGGTGAGCTTTCCCGCAGTTGTCGAACTATGTCAATGCTGGTGAGGATTGGCTTGCCTTTACCGGAAGTCCTGGCCATGACCATTCAAAGCAGCAACAATAGGTTCGTGGTTGAGAATTTGACCGGAGTTCAGCAGGCGTTAATCAGAGGTGAAGGTTTGTCCCAGCCCATGGCTAAGAGGGAGCTCTTCCTGCCTTTGATGACGCAAATGGTGAAAGTCGGTGAGGAAACCGGTAACCTTGAAAACACATTGACTACTGTAGCCGACAGCTTTGAGTTCGAGTCTAATGATAAGACCAGGGCGGCTGTGGGGCTTATTCAACCAATAGTGACCATAATTATAGGCCTGGTAATCGGTTTTATTGTTTTAGCCATGATGTCAGCTATGTATTCTATCTATGGTCAGGTAAGTATTTAGATGAGGGTTATCACGGAGGTAATGACAAATTACAAAGTTCAAAATCCAAAGGGAAAAAGGAGTAGTTTTGGCATTAAAACATTTCGATTTCAATTGTCATTTGGATTTTGGGATTTGGAATTTAGCCAATGGGATTGCCACGCACTTCTCCCCTGTCGTTGCGAGGCACGACGGTGCCTAAGCAATCTCGGTGTGCCCCACCCTGTCATTGCGAGTCCCGATTTATCGGAACGAAGCAATCTAGGGGTAGATGGGCAATGGGATTGTCATACACTTTTAGAGAAATACCGGGATAATGAAAAAACTAAGACTGAATAACAAAGTAAGGAAAGCCTTTCAAAGCAGAGCCCGGGGCTTCACTATGGTTGAGATAGTGATAGCTATAGCTCTTATCGGGGTCATTGCTGTCGCCATTCTGAGCGCCCTCTCTACCGCCTCCATGACGCTCATTATTGCTGATGAGCGGGCCACTGCCGAAAGCCTGGCCCGCAGCCAGATGGAATATATTAAGAACCATGGGTATAAGCCTGCTCTGGAGGGAGGCGAAGCCATCTATCCAGAAATTGAAGGCATCCCTGACGGTTATGCTATTTGGAGCGTCAACCGTGATGGTGAGATTGTGGGGGATGTAATAGGTGTACCCTGGGCTAGCAATGTGGGCAAGCCGGCAGACGTAGACGAGGGCATTCAGAAGATAGCGCTGGTGATTACTCACAAGGACAAGGAAAACCAGGATAAGGTAATATATACCTTTATTAATGACAATCCTGACTGGGCTGATGGCGTAAAAATCACATTGGAGGGCTATAAGAGAGGTGCCGAGGAAGAGGTATAGAGAATTGAGAAATTACAAATTACAAATGGGAGCGCGAGATTTGGAATTCAGAAATGTAGTGCGAGGCTTTAGCCTCGTGCTGCACAACCCTGAAGGGTCGCACTACATAAATTTGGAGCTTGGGATTTGGAGTTTATTTGAAACAGCTTAACATGAAAAAGCTACATAAAAACCAGAGGGGCCTTACCTTGATTGAGCTGGTAATAGTTATCGCCATTACCGGTCTCATCACAGCGGGCATTACCATGACCATTTTCCAGGTGTTTAATATGAACACCCGCGCCTCCAACCGCATGCCCGCTGTGAGCCAGGTGCAGCACGCCGGTAAACTGGTCAGCGAAGATATCCTGGAGGCTCACCCTGATATGATAGACGATAACCCGCC
>JAUWQP010000068.1 GCA_030611015.1 Chloroflexota bacterium
GCGCACTGCGGTTACAATGTTGGGTACATTGAGGGCCAACCTCAATTCCTCTTCCTGTGGCTGATTATTCATTTGCTTCAATTCCACAGCTAGGAGACACCTCTCTGTGTTGTAGTAAGGTAGACTAGCACGGCAGGCAGACGCCTGTCAATCCTAAACAGTGTGGAAATTGCCGTGGTAGGTAGGTGTAGGACACATTAACATCGAAATGTTGGATGA
Organism: Chloroflexota bacterium; assembly: GCA_030611015.1. Lineage (GTDB taxonomy): Bacteria > Chloroflexota > Dehalococcoidia > GIF9 > AB-539-J10 > RBG-13-51-36. The sequence goes on from JAUWQP010000068.1 coordinate 220, forward strand.
GTCAGGCGAAATCGGGCATACAAATGTCGGCAAAATGTCGGCAGAAGATAAAGAAGTAAATGGTAGGCCGTGCAGGTCTCGAACCTGCGACACCCTGATTAAAAGTCAGGTGCTCTTCGGCGCGCTTCGCCAGATAGGAGGCAAGAGCACTGGCTATCTGGTCAAGACTAGGTGAATTTGTTAAGTCAGGTGCTCTTCTTTTCATCATTTCCTCCTCGATGTTTTGGATCCCATAATAAGCTCTGCCGAGTCCCAAAGTCAAGTGCTTTTTGTACTTGATAAGTATGCTGATAGCAACGATGCTATCGTTTCCTATACCACTCTACAGGAAATGATATGCTGGCTCAAACGCATCTTTCAAGTGTGCTATTACTATGATAGCATGTAAGATAGCAGTATTAGCGGTTGGCACTATCCTCGGACATAACGGGAAGGCAACTCAAGAAAACTCAGCGATGCCTTGCCAAAACTGTTCGCTCGTTTAGACAGCAATAACTTGAAGGATATAGAGTCTGTGAAGATGGTGAAGAGGACACGGCAGAACGCTAAGCTTCCGTTTAAGCAACACAACCCGCCCAAGTATTGCCTCAGAGGTAACAATACAGGCGATTGTTAACTCCTATGCTGATGGCACCCTGACTGGTAGTTGCATAGGACTATTGTACTATTGACATTGTATGAAGGAATGTTCTATTGTTCATAGCTAAAAAGGAGGCAGATAAATGCAAGCATATTGTATGAAATGCCGTACCAAGAGGGAAATGAGGGACGCCAAGAGTGTAACTATGAAGAATGGAAGACCTGCGACTAAGGGTGTATGCCCTGTATGCGGGACCAAGATGTTCAGGATAGGTAAGAGCTAAAGCTGATATTCCGGGTATCAAGATTACCGAGGGCTGGGTATCTTTTGAGTACAAATACCCAGTCCTCTTTTTGTACCCCCCATTGCACATTTTGGACAAATGTGCAGTGGGAAGAGAAGAGAGGTACGAGTCAAGGTAGAGACAAGCCACAAAACCCTCCGAGTTCAGTGCTTTGCGGCGTGGAATGGATAACCGTGTAGGATTTTGGCAAACTCAATTACACCAGAGCTGTGAGCCCTTCCGCCAGCTAATTTACACAACCTAGCCCCCAGTAGTATACTTTAAGTCTGAACCCCCATACCGCTTCTATTTCTTAAGGAGGTGTTGCCCCATGACAGTTAAGATTATTACCGACAGCGGCTCGGACATTACGCAAGAGGAAGCCAAAAAGTTGGGTGTTACCGTGGTGCCAGTATATCTTCGTTTTGGTGACGAAGTCTATCGCGATGGAGTCGATATAGATTGCGATGAATTCTATCATAAACTGGTGACCAGTCCGATTCACCCATCTACCGCAGCACCATCACCAGGGGATTTCGTCAAGGTGTATGAGGAGGCAGCTCAAGAAACCGGGGAGATTGTTTCCATTCATATCACCAGCAAGCACAGTGCTGTCTGCGATGCTGCATTAGTAGGTAAGGAGATTGCGGAAAAGAAAGGATGTCGGATTGAAGTTGTCGACTCTCGAGGTGTTACAATGTGGCAAGGTCTTGTTGTCATAGCTGCAGCTAAAGCCGCTGAAGCTGGATACAGTCTAAATCAGGTGGTAGACAGAGTTCGCGAGACTATTAACCAACTGCGTGCTTTAGCACTTCTGGACACCCTGAGATACGCAGTCAAAGGTGGGCGCCTCGGTAAGGCTCTCTTTCCAGTAGAATCGCTGCTTAATGTGAAGGCCTTAATTACTCTGCGTGATGGCCAGATTCGCCCAGCCGGGTTGGCACGCACCCGAAGTAAAGGAATAGACCAACTCCGTAAGTTTATAAGGTCAGCACTACACGTTGAGGACTTAGCTATAGTTTATAGCACTACCCCTGGCGATGCTCAAACGTTAGCCGAGTACGTAGGTTCGCTGTTTCCCAATATAGTACCTCGGACAACAAGACTGGGGGCAGCGCTAGGTGTCCACGCCGGTCCGGGAGCTCTAGGTGCGATCCTGAAGGAAGCAAAATGAAACTCGCTGAGAGGACATCCAACTGGTTACCAATCTGCGAAGAGCCTTGATTTGGCGGCAATGCGGTATGTCTCGTATGTGCGCAAGCTAAGAAGATTTCACATCTATTATACAATTCGCCCAATTGTGGCTTTAGCCTTATTGGCTTAGGCAGCCTCTCCTCCTAGCGCTCCTTCTTCTTTTAACATTTGCAAGATCGGCCTCGATGAGATATATTGTTACTGACTTGATTATGCAGCAGCAAAAGGGAGGTGAAACCAATGAAAGATGCAGAAACAGGATTTTATGGTTGGGTAGGTAGGGTACTCGATGTCGACTTAACCAATGCGACAGTAAGAATAAGAGAGCTTGATGAAGTATGTCCAGATTATCAGCATTATATTGGTGGTCGAGGACTGGGCGTGAGGATATTGTATGATGAGGTTGGTCCGGATACAGCCGCACTCAGTCCTGGTAATGTCCTTGTATTCGCAACGGGCCCGCTGACTGGTACCAACGTGCCTAGCTCGGGGAGATACTGCATGGTAACGAAGTCTCCTTTGGTTCATCCAAAGACACCAAAGGTTGAGGGAAAATCGGGAGCGATACTCGACTCCCACTCCGGTGGAGACTGGAGCGAAGAGTTAAAGCTTGCGGGCTTTGACGCCATAATCCTTAGAGGGAAAGCAGAACGACCAGTCTATGTTTGGCTTCATGATGGGAAAGCTGAGATCAAGGAGGCAAAAGACCTCTGGGGGAAAGGAACTTATGAAACTACAGTTGCTATCAAAGAAGAACTCAAAGAACCGGGAGCAAAGGTAGTCTGTATCGGTCTAGCCGGGGAAAAACTTGTCAAAACCGCTAGCGCAATTAATGATGCAGATAAGCTAGGACACGGCCGGGCTTGTGGGAGAGGTGGTGCAGGTGCAGTTATGGGGTCGAAGAATCTGAAAGCAATAGTCGCTAGGGGACTGGGGGAAATCAAAATCGCCAAGACATCAGAACTCACCAGCAATATCAGGGAAAGCAATGCCAAGATTCGCAAGGACCCTGTAGCTGGAACAGGCTTGGGTAAGTATGGTACCGAGATCTTATACAATATAATTAATGGTGCCGGAATCTTGCCGACATGCAACTTCAGGTGGGGGATGATAAAAGAAGCTGCGAAAGCAGGCGGCGAAGCACTAAGTGGGGAAGTCCCTCCAGTGCCAAAGCTACTCACCGAGGCGGAAGGGTGCTGTCGTACATGTGCCATAAAGTGTGGCCGGGTGACGAAGATTCCAGAAGACGCCCGCCCAGAATATATAGCCATAGGAGAAGGTGAAGGGCCTGAATACGAGACCACTTGGGCACTTGGAGCCCAGTGTGGAGTAACCGATGTAGTCCCCATATCTGAAGCAAACTATCTCTGTAATGAACTCGGGTTGGATACAATCTCGGCAGGTAGTACAATTGCGTGCGCCATGGAGCTCTGTGAGAAAGGCTACTTAGAGCTACCGGGATATAGACCGGGAGAGAACCCATTTGGAGATGGAGGTTTAGTGATTGACCTGATCAAGAAAACCGCTGCTAGAGAAGGCGTAGGCGATGAATTGGCCGAAGGTTCAGCCAGCCTGGCAGCGAAACATGGGCATCCCGAGATATCCATGTCCGTAAAGGGACTTGAATTTCCAGCCTATGACCCGCGTGGTGTCTTGGCCCAGGGCCTTGCCTACGCGACCTCGAACAGGGGGGCGTGCCACGTGCGTGCCTATTTGATAGCCGCAGAGGTTCTCGGCGACTACATCGGGCTTACGCCACCTGATATCCCCGAGCCTAGAGCGGAGTATAGACTTTCAAAAGACGGCGATAAGACAGACCTTGTATTAATTTTTCAGAACCTAACCGCAGCTATAGACTCGTTGGATCAATGTTTGTTCACTGTCTTCGCTATTGGAGCCGATGATTATGCTAAACAGCTTTCGGCGGCGACTGGGGTTGATTACACGGCTGATGAATTTCTCAAGGTTGGCGAGAGGGTGTGGAACCTGGAGAGGCTATTCAATATCAGGGAAGGCTTCACCAAGGATGACGATAGATTGCCTGCCCGTCTGGAAGAGACACCTATGCCCAATGAAATATACTCAAGCGAAGCGAAAAAAGGATTGAAACCACCGGTAGAAGTTCCACCCCATGGGACAATAGAAAAACAACCATCGGCCGGCAGCATTGCACCAATACTCGAAATGCTGCCATTATATTACCAGAAGCGCGGTTGGACTCCTCAAGGTATGCCTACTCCTGAGAAGAGAAAGGAGCTTGGGTTACCTCTATAAGCAAGCGAAAGTTCTCAACCTTGGTTTAACTTCACAGCCGGAGAGCATGCCAAGCTGGGTAAAGGCAAGAATTTAGCTGCGATTAAAGGTATATACCAACCCTTGGACTGCACGTGTGTCGAGTATATACATGGTGCGGAGGGTGTTGGCCGCGGGAACTACGTTGAACTCAAGGGCGCTTAACAAATTTCTAGTATCGAGGACACAAAACGCTAAAATGTTTTCTTTCCATATTCAAGCGGTGGGGTTAACCTGAACTGATAGGTTGAGTTTGGAACAATAGAAATGCAATAATGGAAGAGACTGCTGAACATAAACGGCTACGTCTCTTTGATCTAAAATAGGCAGTAACTGTAGTTACAGGAGAAAGGAAGTGGCAAAAGAGAGTGAGTTACAGCGAATAAAGGAAATGCTTTCCAGAGGCCAACTCAGCATACCTGACCCAGCCACAGGCTTTCACCATTCTCTATATGCGCGTTGTCCTAAGCGAGGTCATGACTCACCGGTTCACCGCACTGAACGGTCAGGAATGGCAATAACTAGAGTGGTATTTCGCTGTCCCATTTGCGGTGAGGACTTTGACGCAGGCGTTGATAGCATGTTCCTCCGATAGGCAATTACTCACAAGTGCACAATCTGAGTTTTTGGTACTGCCAAATAAGTGATTTATTATCCGTCAGCCGCCTCCGGGATTTGACTGCGCAAGCGTTTGGTCTGGGCGCGGCGGCGTTTAGCCTCTAACCGACGCATTTTTGAACCGAGCGTCGGCCTTGTCTTTCGACGGATTCGGCGCTTTTGTGCCGCCTTGCGGATCAATCCTACAAGTCGTTCCATTGCATCCTGACGATTTGCTCCCTGAGTACGGAACCGCCGGGCATCGATGACAAGTACACCTTCTTTAGTAATCCGTCTGCGGGTTAACGAAAGTAGCCTTTCGCGGACTTCATCGGGCAACGAGGGGGAATTAGCCACATCAAAGCGAAGCTGGACGGCAGTGGCGACTTTATTGACATTCTGGCCACCCGGCCCCGAAGCCCGCATGAACTCTTGTTGGATCTCATTCTCGTCAATCGCGATGGTTGGGGTTACTTGAATCATACCTTGAGCTTATATTAAACAACTGGCTTATGCAACATCCTGCCTAGGGCTGGCGGTGAGATGTCAAGATACTTTCCTAGATCGAGCGTGGCTTAACGAAGGGTAACAAAAGTCAGAAATGTGCAGCGTTATTTCAGCGCGGCACACAGAGCACTAGGAAGGTTCAGTGCCGAGGGAAAGCAAGCCAAACAGAATCTCATCAAGGGCCACAGGTTAATTTGCGAAATACGTGGCATTTCAGCTACATGTTCTGGGTCGCCAAGTCAAACAGCATACCCAGACGGGCACCTGAAAACAGTAGATTCCTGAAATAGGAGCGGCATTTAGCGCGACTCCAGAATCCCATTTTTAATTGTTTCTTCAGAACTGGCTCAATCTTCGTACCATGATAAAATTCGAAAATACGCAGAGGCAACATATTGAGGTCTTTATTGTAAGCCTTCATCATCGTATCAGCTACCAAGCTTTCTGGAGCCCACGCATTAACAAGGGTTTGCATGTCTACGCGGTCAACATTATCCCGAGTTGGGAACTTGTTAAGAAACAAATGACACATTAAACCTAAGAAAAAAGTATCTTCAATAATATCGTTCACAGTTTCTCTAAGTGTATGAGGTAGAGTTGCCGTGGATGGCTCGTTGAGAAAGCGCTTTGGAAAGCACAGTGCACGCTCGATGCCGGGGGAACCTATTTCAGTCCCCTTTTTCAACCCCTTTACTATCCCGATAAACGTGTCACATTTTGGTTTAACTTTCTTAAAGACTAGCTTCGCTGATCGCTTTAATTCATGGTACTCATCGGAAGAGAAATAATCTTGTGGGTCCGTTACCGAGCTAACCGTAGACTTGTAAAGTTCGGCAAACTCTTCAAAGCTGGTAGCCATGCATACTCTCCTTTGTGCCCCACAATCAGTATTCTGGGATGATTTATATTGGAGTTGAAGTGCGAGTACTCTATCAAACTAGTTTTCACATTGTCAATTGTTTCTCAAATTGCACATTTCGTCAGATTGTGCAACTGCAAAGGGGACTGAACCAATAACGAGGTAGCAGCACCCTCTCCAAACCTGTAAAAACCAATTGATTTTTAGGTTCACGAGGTTTAAAATGGGGTTGTTTGGAAGTGAGAGGAGGGTGCAACGATGGTTGAGGAGCCCAAGCGATCACCTACTCTGGCAGAGCATCTTGGCAGAATACAGCTAGGGAGTATGGTGCAGAAAAAGCTCTTTGGTGGGTACGAGGTCCCCCTCATTCAATTTCTGCAAGTGGGCTTTTGGTTATTTTTGAAGGGTGCCGTATTTGGCCGCGCCCGTCCCGACAACCTTGAATCTATAGCAAAGATGTTTGTTGGGCTTGACGCAGTTGGCACGCTGCTTGCACCATCTGGTGTGCCAGGAGCAGAAAACAGCGAGCAATGGGTTTTCGAATGCCTTCGCAAGATTGCAGGCGATGGCATGAAGTACTACCGAGATCACCACGGAAAAGAGCCAGAAGATCTCCTCGATTTGTGGCTGACGTCGTTTGCCCCGCCAGAGGCAGACTTCCGTGACCTTGGCAAGATGGCGAGACTAGCGAAACAGAAGATTCGGCTAGGTCATGCTCTGGAGCGATGCGATTTTTGGCTCTTTGCAGGCATAAGCTTTGGTGCCAACTTTCCAAAGTTGACGGAGAGGATGTGGAGGCAGTCTTTCGAGACGGCTGATCGCGAGTCTTGGGCAAGAGCTCATCAGGCCGGGCTAGACATACCCGAGGAACCTACCCCCTTACCCCTAGAGGAGATGGAGCAGAAGGTTCTGGTCGAGGTGGCCACTTACGTTATGGAGTATTTTCCTGAGTTAGTCGACCCGCTCAGTCTCCGCTTGCACTAGTGTCTTAAATGACAAGGGACAAATCCAGGGTCTGGGTTGGGATATCAAAGAAGTGTCGTCACCAAGAAAAAAGATCACCGAAGAAGAAGCATCCTGTGAGTTTGTCCTGGCCAAGGTGCAGCATGGCAAAGAGACCTGGCAGGAGACTTATGCGAGCCTAAGAGGCGCATTTGGCGAAGAGTTTACAGTGCAGGACGAGGGCATGGCCGCCTTTGACCTGTTCTTGGCTAGTATGGCATGCGACATCAAATCCCTAAAGAACCTCTTTCCCCCTGGGCAGGCCAACAGGATACGCAAGCACATTCTGAAGTACGTGCGCTCCCCGGAGTATGGCGACTACGCGATAGATGAGCTCCGAGAGTATGAAAGGGTTTATGATGAGAGCCTAAAGGAGATGGTAAATCTCCCGACCGATGCCGTGGCTGCGAGGCTCTTGCGCAAGTGGCTCGGGCCAAATATCACCTACTTCGAGGTTGTGGTGGGGGGCAAGAAGACCGGTGTCATCAGCCCCATGCTGGTCATGGCTGCGATGATGGTTATCACCGAGAACCTGGGGTGGAAGATCATCAAAGACAACTACGAGCTCATAGAGGGGAAGTCGCGGAGGTAACTACAGACCAAGGTATAATGGTAGGGCTCAAATTTAAGAGGGACGAGAAGGGCAAAGCAGCTAAGAAAATAGCTTAATCACCGAAACGTCTAGCCAATCAGTCCTTTATCCTGTAGGAATTTCTCCCAAATTCTGACCGCCCTTTCGGCTATGACTAACGCTTCATATTGAGTGCCATCTTCAAAGATAATTATGTGTCCAGGAATGCTAATACCTTGGCTCATATCGATCGTCTCGCTCCGGCCTATAATCTTTGCATCTGGGTAGTTTGGACGCAATTCAAGATGCTTGCTTCGATTAGCTATAGAACCGCAAATTTCCAATTCAATATTATTAGAGATCAAATCTTCGGCTTCTTTTTTCGTGATACCAGAGTTTGGGTCCTTGTGTGCCCAATCCTTAAGTGAGTGACAATGCATGAAAAAAGATAATAAATCATCATCGTAACTGGTGGAATTCCCCTCTTCAGATTGAATCCTCTTCAAAAAGCGCTTGACCCTTTCAAATTGGTCGACTACTGAACCTGAATATATATGTCTCATACTTATTCCATGATATTATAAACTAAGACTAGCCAGCAATAGACTGACTCCCGAGGTAGGATTCGAACCTACAGCCAAGCGGTTAACAGCCGCCCGCTCTACTGCTAAGACACAGGGAGATTCTCAAAGCGTAAACCCCTATCAGGGAGTCGCTGGGTAACAATTAGCCAGGATGTTAAGAACACGAACTGGGCTTATCCTGCTGCCTGTTTCTTCCATCCCATGATGGTGCAGACTATGCTGCCCACAGCCCCCACCAAAAGGGTGGCTGGGCACAGGAAAACAGCAATAATGAAGAACATTACATGAAAGGCTTCCATCAAATGGCTTAACACGGCAACGTGGTTGGTAAGTATGGTCAAAGCATAAAAGGCATTGTGCAGAAAAACGAAAACAAAGAATCCAACCACTGAGGATCCCAGCAGAATTAAAAATCTCTTTGCTTTTCTCCAAGTGCGTGTTGGTGCCACAACCAGAGTGACAGTCGCCAAGTAGCATAGAACTATGCCTGGTATATTATCGCTGACTCCAATGACAAGAGCACTGATTACCAGAGCGCAAAATATCCCGGCTAGTATGAATACCTCTTTTCGCTTCCTTTTACCTTGGGCGCCTTCCTCAAAGGTGAAGAACCCCTTAATGGATGTGCCCACCATTAACAGGAATTTCTGTAGGGAAAAACTTTTCAGCATTCTATATCATCCTGTCTACTCTTTTCGATAACCTAGCTTACCATATCGGGAACAGGAGTGTATAAATATTGATGTTATGGCGAACTTTTAGAAACGGGCTGACTCGCTTGGTTGAACAATCCATCGTATTGTTACCCGGCAGACATCGAATGAACAATGAGCAGCCGCTGCAAAGCTGGCATTGACTCATTCTTCTCGAAAGTTCGGGAACTGCCACAAAGGCTGAGTAAGAGCAAAGGTCAATCCAACAATCTCTTCGGGTGTCTGAGGCAAGTCTCTGCGGTTGCTGAAAAGTGCCAGGGAACTTACGGAGGTTGTTTGTTTTCCACCCTCACCTTAATCCTCTCCCGTCAAGGGAGAGGATTAGCTGTGATGTATTATCTCCCGTTGAGGGAGAGGAATAGCTGTGATGTATTATCTCCCGTTGAGGGAGAGGATTAGCTGTGATGTATTATCTCCCGTTGAGGGAGAGGAATAGCTGTGATGTATTATCTCTCGTCAAGGGAGAGGAAACACTGAGAAATCATCTTTTTCACCGAGGGGGATGATTAATAACTTGTTCTCCCTCCCCCAGCGGGAGAGAGTTAGAGTAAGGGGGCTCCCTTATGATTTATCCCAACCAGAGACGGGCGTTGCTGAACGGCGCTTCAAATTTCCAGGTTCTGTGCGGGTACAATGACCTTATTCTGTAGTTTCCCTTTTGTAACCCTCTTCTCCAGCTTTTCCATAAGTCGGGCAGCTCTGGGGTAGCCGATGCGGAGGCGGCGCTGGCTGTGTTAGAAGCTACCGGCTCCTTTGTTTGAATGCCTCGTACATTACCAGGGCGGCAGCGACGGAGGCGTTAAGCGAGGTAATTTCCCCTCGCATTGGGATGCGTGCCATAAAATCGCATCTCTTTCTAACCAGCTCGGATAGTCCCTTGCCTTCACTGCCGATGACAATCGCCGTTGGCGACTTAAAGTCCATCTGACTGTAGTCGACTTTGCCGCTCCGGTCTATGCCGATGACCCAGAGATTGTTTTTTTTGAAGGTTTCAATGGCCTGGGCGATGCTGGATACGCTTGCTACCGGCATATACCACACAGCGCCAGCCGATGCCTTGGCCACGGTGGCGGTGAGGCCGGCTGCCCTTCTTTCCCTGATAATCACTCCATGAATACCGCTGGCATAAGCAGTCCTCAGGATTGA
>JAUWQP010000102.1 GCA_030611015.1 Chloroflexota bacterium
CATCGGCGCTTTTGCTTAGCAATGTACTGCCACGAGCTTGACACAAGTCCTCTGCTCTCCCAACGGCGTAATGCGGAGTAAAGGGTGCTTGCCGTAAGATTAAAGTAGCCTTCGCTACTCCGTTCCAGTTCTCTGGCAATCTCATAGCCATGTATGGGTAATTCGCCTATAATAAAGAGCAACAAAGGCTCCACAACACCCCGCAGTAACTGGCAAACATAAGACTGAGTCATAGCTCCTTCAGCATATTATTATATCATTTTTGGAAAATTAAAACACCCCCTGATTTGAATCACCCAAAACTTAACCGGCTTGCAATGACATCAGGCGAAGGGCTCAGAACGACAAGGGGAATTGTGTCGGGATTTATGTGGTTGAGTAACCATAGATACGGCAGGCTGGAGACATATCCTGGACCTAAGCTTGGGCTGTGCCACACTCGCCTGCTTGGCCTTTAAGCGTTTCCATAGCATGAGGCAGAGCCGGCAGTATCGCTTCAAGGCATTCGCGTACTGCCTTGGGACTTCCCGGAAGGTTGATAATTAAGCATTTCCCACGAGTGCCCACAACTGCTCGACTGAGCATGGCCATGGGGGTTTTCTTCAGGCTCTCAGCTCTCATCGCCTCGGCAAAACCGGGGACAATTCTATCCACCACGGAAAGAGTTGCCTCCGGGGTAACATCTCGGGGAGTAAGTCCTGTTCCGCCCGTGGTGAAGAGCACATCTAACTTGTCTTCATCTGCCCACCTAACTAGCTTTTCAACAATGAGCTCTTTCTCATCAGGAACGATGGCGTAATTTACGATGTCAACATCTATGCTGGAAAGGATTTCATGAATCGCCTCGCCGCTTTTGTCCAGGCGCTCCCCTCCCGCTCCTTTGTCACTGATGGTCAATATCCCCACGGTAAACATTTCCTTCACCTAAGCCTTTCCCTTCATGGGAGGTAGAGAGGCACTGCCCTGGCTTTTCAACACAAAATTCTTCTCTATGAAATCAGCTACCGTTACTGTATCACCCCATGGAAGCTGAGGTATATCAGTATCCAATGACCCATCAGTAACAATGGCCGAAAGTTCCTCAGGAGAACACAATAAGTCATCTCCGAGTTCTTTTCTATGCACCTCGATTTTAGGAATTTTGCTTTTCCTGAATCCTTCGACAAGAACGAGGTCGAATTCAAGGCCAACGATGGGCAGAAGTTCTTCAATATCAAGGTCGTGGTCCAAACTTTTAATAAAGGCGAGTTTATCAGGCGAGCTAATAAGCACAGCATCGCTGCCCGCTTGAGCATATCTCCAGCTATCTTTTCCAGGGTGGTCTATTTCCATCCCACCTCTACTATGCTTTAAGGCAGCGACTTTATATCCTCGTCTTTTAAACTCTGCAATAAGTTGCTCCATAAGCACTGTTTTACCAGATTGCGATTTGCCCACTATGGAAACAACCGGCACCGTTCTCATCTCGCCTTGCTCCTCTCCCCAATCCAACATCTGCACCACGACTATGTCTCCGGCCTTAACCCCCTTGCTATTTTCGGGGATAACAGCCAAACCGTTGGCCTTGGCCATGGATGTCAGGATGCCCGAGCCCTGTGGGCCAGTAACGGAGGCATAATACTGACCACCACGCCTGGTCACACTTACCCTGGCGAAGATGCGGCGCCCATCAGTATTCACAACATCATCCTCAATAATCGCTCGGATAGCTGGCTTTGCCAGGTTTTTCTTCCCCATCATCTTTAATATGGCAGGACGGGCGAATTGTTCAAAAGTGATCATGGCGCTGACGGGATTGCCGGGCAATCCCAAATAAGGCACCTTCTTCTCCCTCCTTCCTCCTTCCATCTTCTTCATAACCCCAAAGGCAAGCGGTTTCCCTGGCTTCATAGCAACCGTCCAGAAGCCAACCTCCCCATGCTCTGCCATGACATCCTTTACCATATCATAATCCCCTTTAGACACGCCGCCGGAGCTAATGAGCATATCTGCGTCCAGGCCCTCATCTATTTTCTCAGTTAAAGACTGGACCGAATCGCGCACTATGCCCAGAATTTTGGGGATCCCACCGTAGCGAGAGGCTTCGGCAGCGATGGTATAGGTATTGCTATCATAAATCTTACCGGGAGTTAATGGCTGGTCAACACCAATAAGCTCATCCCCCGTAGCGAGAATAGCCACAACTGGCCGGCGGATAACCAGTGCATTGGAGCGACCCAGGGAGGCCAGCACTCCTATCTCTTGAGGGCGAAGCACCTTTCCTGCTTTAAGAATTAAATCTCCCCTGGCGATGTCCTCACCTCTGCATCGGACATTCACTCCTTTCTTTGCCTGGCACAATATACCGATTTGCGAAGGGTCACCACCGGATGATTTGCGGCTAACTTCATCGGTATCCTCAAATCGAACTACGATATCAGCTCCTTCAGGCAATGGTGCTCCCGTCATAATCCGAATAGCCGTCCCCGGACCGACTTTTTTTGTGGGCATGGACCCGGCAGCAACCTCTCCGACCACGACCAAATATATCGGTGATGATTCACTAGCCCCCCGAGTATCCTTGGCTCGCAGGGCATAACCATCCATGGCGGAATTGTCCAGCGGGGGGATATCTACAGTGGAACAGACATCCTCAGCCAGAACTTGTCCCAGACAGTCCAGAATAGACCTACGCTCGGGCTCAAGGACCTCAACATAGTCCAAAACTCTCTCCAGGGCTTCTTCCACAGAAATCATGCGACAAACTCCTAAAGCTGTATTATAGATTATCTTCGTCCTCCCTACCAACCTTCCTGCTATTTTCATTCACCTGGCAATGAACACGCTGCGCTGTTATATTCTAAGCCTTCGTCCAGGCAGGCACAGAAAGCCATGCCAGCCACAACCTTGCTAAACTTCCCCACCACCTTAACTGTAGTGGCTTTTGGCATGACTTTATTATACTTGTTTGCCAACCACGAGTATACTTAACCTTATTTTCAGAATCCTTACGAATTTCTTGACCCATGTCCCAGAGTTTATGATAATGTATCTGAATTTCTGCTAGCGAACAATCTAGTCACGAATAGTTGCGAAAGACGGAAACGGGTGATTCAGGCGCTGGGCCTAGCGGGACTGGTACTTGTAGAGAATTACCTCTACAAGTACCCATATAACTTGAGCGATGGAGAGAGACAATGCATCGGCATCGCTACTGCCTTGGTTCTTGCCTCCCGAGTTTATAGTTGCCGATGGACTGACATCAATGCTGGATATCTCAATTCAGGCTAATCTACTTAACCTACTGAAGAGGTTGCGTAAGGAAAAGAAGAAACTTAAGGAGGGAAATATATGATGCGCGAACAGTATTCTATGAGAGTGGTAGAGGCCAGTGGCTCTGCCTACAAACTAGGCCTCGAAATTGGTAGCCAGTGTCAGGACCTGGCTCGAGATATGGTAGAAGACCGCCGGCGGGAACTGAAGCAAAAATATAATATGGATTGGGACAGAGCCAGGGTGATCGCTCGTAAGTGCCTCTCTTTTTGTGAAGATAGCATACCCAAAGACGTGGAGGAACTCAAAGGATATGCTGAGGGTGCTGGTCTGGAACTTGAAGAGGTCTTTACCCTTTTCTGCACTTACAAGAAGGGAGAAAAGCATGTTTTTGGGTGCACCGACCTTGTAGTCTCTGCTGGCCTAACCGAAGAGAAACACATATTCATGGCTCACAATGAGGATGCTTACGCCAAAGAAGCCAAAGATATCTGTCTGGTGCGAGGCAAACCTGAAAATGCCCCTGCCTTTCTCGCTATAACTTTTGGAGGTCTTATTTTCAGTGGCGGACTGAATGCCGCAGGCTTGGGATTCGGCCTTAATACAGTGACTCCTAATGATACTCGTGTTGGAATTCCTATTGACAGGATATTCCGAGCTTTATATGGCGCCAGGACAATAGTTGAAGCACTAACTTATGCCAACTTACCTGACAGAGAGTCGAGCTACAATAATGTGGTGGCGGATAGCCATGGGCAAATATACAGCATCGAGGGCTCAGCCACAGATTTTGAACTTATCTACGCAGGAGGCAGCTACTTAGTGCACACCAATCACTATGTAACAGACAAAATGAAAAGATATGAAAGTGCGATTCCCCACGATACCTGGGCAATCACGCGACATATGTGCTCCGTAGCCAGGTTTAATAGAGCATCCAGCCTGCTTGGGGAATATGAGATAATTTCTCTGCCCAGGATTATCTCTACTATGCGCGACCATGTTAACTGTCCCTGGTCTATATGCCGCCATGTAGATGAAGATGCTAAGCCGGAATACCAAGTCAAGACTGTCTGTTCTTCTATAGCTGACCTCACGGCACAGGAACTGTGGGTGTGTTACGGCAATCCCTGCTCCGCAGAATACGAGCGATATACGCTCTAAAATCCATTGATTTTCAGCTGACATTGGCATGCAGGGCAACAAAATTGTTGCGGGGGGATACTGCATAAGAAAAAAGGATTCCAAATCAATAACCACTGAAATAGATGGCAATTGTGGAACAAGCCTTGCACCAGTCACTTTCTTAATTTGACAATTCGCAGCTTTAGCTCTAATATCTAACCCTGTAACTCCAAGTAGCTGGACAACTTAAGAAGGCGACAAAGTAAGGAGGTAAAAATGCGAGAAAAGGTAGCAGCAGCCCTGGAACAAGTGAGACCGGCGTTGTTAGCCGATGGAGGGGATGTCCAACTAATAGATGTCAAGGATGGAGTGGTGAAATTAAAGTTGACTGGTGCCTGCTATGGCTGCCCCATGGCATCTATGACCTTGAAGAATGGGATTGAACGGGTGCTTAAGGAGCAGGTGCCTGAAGTTAAGGAGGTGGTGGCCGTCTAATATCCACGGCTGCATTCCAGGAAGGGAATAAAAAACGAATCAGATTGAAGACTTCAATGCCTCAGGGATATTTTATCTGCCATTCTTGTGGAAAACGGGTGAGACATAGCGCAGAGGAGCGACCCTGCGAGGTGCTCAATGGTTGGCTCATGGTTTCCCGATGGGAAGGGCCCAGGGCGGTTGAGCATTATAGTTTTTGCTGCTTCACTTGCCTCAAAACGTGGGCAGATAGCCAGGTCCCTCAAGTTCCTGACATATTCCTGAAAGCTTTTAATAAATGAAGAGCTAAAAATGCCCATTTATGAATATTTTTGCCCTGATTGCAACTTTAAGTTTGAATTGCTTCGCCACCAAACCGAATCAAACGAAGGTGCCTCTTGCCCCCGCTGTCACAATGGCGCTGAACGAATATTCTCCTCTTTCGCCTGTCATTCTAAAAGCAGTGAAGGGCCATCTACCCCGATTGGGGGAAGTTCCTCTTGCGGCTCATGCTCTGCCACGAGTTGTACCACCTGCCAAACATAGCCCCTTCAGCGAGAAACTGCAAAGAGCCAAAGTTAAGAGAACACTAAATGAACGGCCTGTGAAACTAGGTGCCAAACATATAATCATATCGGTGAGCCCAGATGATTGAGATAAGAAGAGAAGATTTCTCCATCGATGAAATAACTAAGAAAATGAAGGACCCCAGAATAGGGGCGCTGTCAATTTATTTGGGCACCGTACGTGAATTCCCTGAAGGGCTCGGGCTGGAATTTGAGAACGATAACCACGCCATCCAGAAGTTAGAGGAGATAGAAAAAAGAGCAATCAACAGATTTGAGGTCGCATACGTAACGATAATACATCGAGTGGGTTTCTTAGGCATATCAGAGAATATTTTATTAGTAGCAGTTTCCGCCTCGCACAGAGAGCCAGCTTTCGATGCCTGCAGAAGTATAATAGACGATATAAAAGACCTCCACAAATCCTGGGGAAAAGAAGTATTGAAATAGAAATTTTAGAGATTGCCAGCGATTGAAAAAGAACTTGCTAAAATATCCCAGCAAGTGTTACCCATGTGGTCAGCCAGCATATAGGCCGTGTCAAATCATTTAAGCAGGTAACCCAACTTTAGGTTGTTGTATCATAAAAGATGTAACCGTATGAGGTACTACTTTCCTCATCGGGTCGACTTGCTGGGATCTCGTTTTCCCTTCATATGTCCTGTAGAGCTTGTCT
>JAUWQP010000031.1 GCA_030611015.1 Chloroflexota bacterium
TCTAAAAAGAAGCTATAAGGATTGTCTTTGACTAGCTCAAAAAGCTCAGGGGCAGTTAAGGGGGTGAAGACTTCTTCAACCAGAGGGTAGCGATTCATTGGCTAACTTGCTTTCATGAACCAAATCTCGAGCGCTCACCAGGAAAGTAATTATAGCAATTGCGAAGCTTGATTTGTAGTTACCTGATTTATCAGGCGTGCACAGCCTCTCGCATAACGAACGAGCCATTTCCCAAATGGCGGAGGAGGTTAAATGAGACAAATAGGACACATGGGACACGGAAAAGGGGGCGTCGATTGTCTTGTTAACAGCCATTCGAAACTCAGGGTAAGTAATTTACTCCGATAAGCTGCAATATGAAGCCTATTAAGATCAATGTTAATCCAATACGGGCCTTGCACGTAATTTTTTCATTTTCTTTTTTGCGTTTCTTTTCTTCCTCGTTTCCTTCTTCTAAAAGAATACTGCCACCATGCCCTTTTAGCTTACTCGGCAAACCGTAAAGGAATAACATCACAACACCGGCTATATTACAAACTAGACCCAGGGATGATATTACGTTTATATGGATCATGCTAGTTTAAATTATCACCTTCTTATTTTAAAAACAAGCTAATTTAAAATAAAAACAGCCCAGCGATGGGCTTTTTACTTGTTTTTTCGTAGTTATCCACCGAAGGGGGGTAAAATTGCCGTTTGTGGCAAATTATGGCGGAGGGGGTGGGATTCGAACCCACGCCCCAACAAAGTCGGGGAGCGGTTTTCAAGACCGCCACCATAAGCCACTCGGTCACCCCTCCTTATTTCAAATTCTACTTCAAAACGACCTCTTCAGCAATTTCGCCAACGCTTTGCCTGCATGACATCTTTACCCCACTTTGACCCAAAATGCATAATATACAAACCAGCGGGGGCAAGACAGCACAAGTGCCCAGAGGAATGTGCCTGAACGCTCTACTTTACGTTAAACCACGCCCTGAGAGGCAATATTTCAGGTGGGTGTTTGGGACGGCGAGTGAAGATGCCTGTTCTTCCTGTAACATTGACTGCGCTGGCATAAATATCAAGCACTCTATAAGGTTAGGCGGCTGGGGGAGCTTGTATATGCTGCTGAGATATACAAGAGCACTGAACTCTCAGGATAGCTCGAAGCTCTGTCGGGAGAAGGAATGGCTCTCGGTCTCCTATGTTCGCGTAGAACGAGAATAGCCTGGCCAACAGAGCGTATTGACCAAGTAACGCCAGAATTATTCCGAAAATTTTCATGGGGAGTACTCATAACATACATAACATTAGAATAGTAGGGATATCAGTATGCTTTAATTTGACCTTTGTTCTAGTTGACTGTAAAATAGACCTGGGCGAGTAAACCGGGTGACTGCTCTGGATTTAATTTGCCAGGGAGGAAAGTCCGAGCTCCACCGAGCAGGGTGCTGGGTAACACCCAGGAGAGGTAACTCTACGGAAAGTGCCACAGAAACACACCGCCAACGGCTGGCTTAGCTAGCGCTGGTAAGGGTGAAATGGTGAGGTAAGAGCTCACCAGCAACTAGGAGACTAGTTGGCTGGGCAAACCCCACCCGGAGCAAGACCGAATAAGAGGGCTCAACTACTCCAAAGTCTCAAGGCTCTGGGGTAAGTTTAAGGTGCTTGGCCGAGGTCCTCGGGTTGGTCGCTTGACCCTGGTGGTAACATCAGGGCTAGATGGATGGTCACCGCCCCACGCTGTTGGGGTACAGAACTCGGCTTACAGGTTTGCTCGCCCAAAATTTTTTTCCGGGCTTATATGTGGCAAAGGACAGGGATGAGACCCAAGCCTTGACCAAGGGACTATCCAAGGTGAACACAAGGGAGGAAATAACATCCCAGCTGGCATAAGCAAGCTTGTTAAATTAGAACTCCGGGCATAAACTAGTTATATCATGGATGGCATCCCCCCCACACTTCGTGATTTTGTTCTCTTTTGTGCCCAGAGGCGAAGCCCAGAGTGGCCGGCCATTTATGATGAAATGACCAAAGTAGCCGGGCGCAAATTGTTCCAGGGATTAGGCTACAAAGAGCTTAAGCAATTGGGGTTATCCTTTTCCCTGTCTACTGCGGACAAAACCATCCAATTGGTGAAACAAGTTACCTCCCAAAACCAGCGGTAAGAAGTATTTTACAGCCTTGCATCCAAGGTGATAGCATTAATGTAGTGATTTCGAGGAGGCTTGTTATGCGGATAGCTGTGCTTGCCGATACTCATGTCAACATACTTGAAGACCTGTCTAAAAAGATAATTGACGCCCTCTCCACGGTAGATTTGATAATCCACGCTGGGGATTTCACCGATGTACAACTGCTTAAGGAGTTGAAAGGACTGAGAATGGTAAAAGCAGTCCAGGGTAATATGGATTCAAGGGAGCTAAAGATCATGCTCCCAGCTAAGGAAATAGTTGAAATAGAGAATAAAAGGATTGGTATAACTCACGGCTCAGGCGGTCCCGGGGGAATAGAAGAGAGGGTAAGGAAAGTGTTTGAATCAGACCGGATTGATATTATCGTCTATGGCCATTCTCACCAATCCCAAAACAAAGCCCTTGAAGATGTTCTCCTTTTCAATCCGGGAAAGGCCACAGATTCTTTTGGCATCCTCACGATCAACGGAGGGATCAAAGGAGAAATAATCAGCTCTCGAGGATAATGATTGGTCTATCGTTTTATCACGATGGCGCCGTAGCCAACCACTCGAGAGAAGTCGCCACTCGTGTCTCCGCTGGTGGCGTATTTCAATAAACGTGCCCTTTTAGCTTTCATTTCCTTCGCCGCTACAATGACTGAAGCTACCGGACCATATCCCCACATGGTACAATTGAGGCGTTCACAGCGCTTATATAGTTCTTCCTCATCAAGAGCAACTATGGCTTCTATCATGGAGCCATCTTTTTCCACAGCTACGGGGTGCGGCTCATAATGTGTGAAATCGCTACTGGCTATAAGGATTAAGTTGTCGTCTGCCTGGGAAATAGCCTTGCCTACTGTCCGAGCTGTTTCTATATCCTGAGTCAGCATAGCTATGGGCACAATTTTTACCTTCCTATAGAGGTGTTGAAGCCAGGGCAATTGCACTTCAATACTATGCTCATGTACATGAGCTGTTTCGTCGGCTTTGATCACCTCCCCCAAAAGCTTTTGAGCAAGTGTCTTATTTATTTCTACTTCACCCAGGGGCGTGTTCCAAGCGGCTCCCACCCATACAGAAACAGGATATCCATAGCCGGTGTGGTTAGGACCAAGTATCACTGCGGTATCGAATATACCATCATCAGCAAGTTCCTTATAGGCATGGGCTGCTACTGGCCCAGAATAATAATAGCCAGCATGAGGGGCGACGATAGCCACAATCTCCCTCGGCCCTTCGCTGTTCACCTGGGGCATAACTCCCGGTCCAAGTTCATGTTTATAGCACCATTCAATCTGTTCTTCTAACTCTCTGGCAGTACCAGCATAAAACATACCGGAAACAGCAGGTTTTCTTGTCCTCATTAAGATACCCCCCATAAAAAAGAGCGGCTACTCTTTAGGCTTTCTTTTCGCCCGTTTTCCAGTCTTTTTCTGGACCTCCCCAGTTTCTCTCTCGGGTTTTTCTTTGCTCCCTTGTGCAAACTTCTCTATTCCCAGCCTAGCTTGGTCACGCTGCCAGCGGTGTATCTCGTCCAGGGCTGGGGGAAAAACACTAAACACCTCTATATCAACAGGAAATTGCACCGAGTGTCCTTCTTTAATGAACAGAAGCCCTGCCTCATCATCTTTAAGCGTCTCGCTTATCCTCTTGGCCATAAATTCGTTTCTCCTCTTCATCGCCTCAAGATAAAATTCATAAACTTTATTTGTCACCTTCTCACTTATAAAGCCAAACATCAGACATCTCTGCCAATCCATAACCTCTTCAAACAATTCCTTTTCTTCAATTGCCTCAAAGACAGCGCCATTAGCACACTGGTTTTTCGCAATTTGATAACTGCTTGCATCTAGCCTCTCTACGGCCTTCATGCCATCCTCACCAGCTTGAAAGATTGATTCATGGTAAACCCGATTTACCCTCCCGATCTTCGACACTAAATTGGTTAGCTGTTCTGTTACTTGTTGCCAATAACGAGTACATTTTTCTTTATATTCATCAGGAGCGTCCTCGCGGGAATATACAAGTGGGACGAGGTAAAGCTTCTTACCCTGTTTAAAGCGCTCAGCTTCAAGCCTCTCTATTTTGCCCAATTGCTCTGACATGGATGTTTAGTTCCCGAAAAGAAAATCCTCTAAGGCTCCAATGCACCCTACACTGGCATGGACCTGAGTGAAAAGGAGCAAAGCAAACTTTTCATGGCTGCTACCTATCAAGCTCTCTTTCTTTTCCCCAGTTTTGCATCATCTCCTTGATTCGCTGGGCAAGTTCAGGGTCCTCCTTGAGACGTTGAGTAAATATGGGGCAACTCTGAAGAATCATCTCCTGACTCATAGAGGCCAAACTTTCCATAATCTGGTCTAGTTCGCTTCTGGCCTGCTCAGGGAGATTTGTCCCTTGCATCGCTATCCTGAACTGCGCAATATCTTCAGTGCTAACCTGGACTGGAGTCACACAGTTTTTGTACCAAGAACATTCCCGACATCTGACAAGCGCTGTAACTTCATCTAGAATATCACCCATTTTCAGTCATCCTGATTAATCTAATTTTACATCTTTTCCCGATATAAAGGAAATCAAACTCAATCTCAAATCGCTTGTTTTCATAATTGATTCTTTGTGCTATAATACCAGAACAAATTAATGCCAGTGACAGCAGGTACCCTGAGGGTTTAAATAACTTGCCTGCCGAGGCTTAAGGTAGCCCTGTGTTATCTGGCACAGGGATTTTTGTTTATAGATTTCTCCTTCCATGACGGGAGAGAGTTAAAGAGAAGGTAAATATGTTAAGAGAAAAGAAGGTACTGATAGCAAGCAATCTAGCCGATGATTTGTCGCGAAGCACTATTATCATCGCTACTAATTACCAGGGTCTGCTTGCTAAACAAATGGCCGAGTTGCGTAATGCTTTGGCAAAAGCAGGTGTCGAATATCATGTTGTCAAAAATACTTTACTCTATCGTGCCGCTGAAAAAGCAGGTAAGCCACAACTGATGAATATAATCGAAGGCCCTGTGGCTCTAGCCTTCGGCTACGATGACGTAGTTAATGCAGCTAAAGCCCTTAACCAATATATCAAATCCACGACGTTGCCTTTACAAATTAAAGGAGGGTTATTAGGAGATCGAATTCTGCTTCCAGAGGAAGTGATAAGCTTGGCTGATTTGCCACCTAAAGAAATTCTCATCTCCAAACTAATTCGGCAATTGCAAGCCCCTGTGGGAAATTTACATAATATTCTTAGCCTTCCCCTGCAGGGACTATTGAACGTGTTGCAAAACAGAGCTCAAATTACTAGCGAATAACAAAGGAGGGAATCATGTCACCAGAAGAATTAGAGAAAGAAGCTAAGGAAGAAGAGGTAAAGAAAACTCCCGAGGCAAAGAAAGAAGGTAAGGGAAAGGAAATCAAGAAAACTCCCGAGGCAAAGAAAGAGGCTAAGGAAGCGGCTAAGGAAGCAGAAGTAAAGAAGACTCTCGTGGCAAAGAAAGAAATTAAGGGTTTGACCAAAGAGGAAATTGTCACTGCCATCAAGAATATGACGGTGCTGGACATGGCTGATTTGGTCAAGACTCTGGAGAATGAATTCGGGGTTAGTGCTGCCCCTGTAGCAGTAGCAACAGCGCCGGCAGCTGCTACTGGCCAGCCAACAGAAGCACCTCCAGCGGAGGAGAAGACAGAATTCACCGTCAACTTGAAGAGCTTCGGCGAAAAGAAAATCGAAGTTATTAAGGCAGTGCGTGAGGTAACCACCCTGGGATTAAAGCAAGCTAAGGATTTGGTGGAAGCTGCTCCACAGGTAGTAAAGGAAGGCATCTCCAAGGAAGAAGTCGAAACAATAAAGCAAAAATTAGAGGCTGCCGGAGCGACTGTAGAGATTAAGTAGGAACACCTCAAAATTCTCCGAATTCTTGGTGGGGATGTTGAGTAACATGTCTTTAGCTAGTTACCAAATTATCTTAGTGATGGGGGGATGTTTCCTTCTTCTGGGGATCATTTTTATTCTTTGGAATAAGAGGGAAAAGGAAAGATATTACAATTCCATTTTGTTGACCCAAAGAGATATCAAGGAGACTATAACCCATGAACATGAGCGTTTCTGGCTACACGCCTGGCAAATAGGAGGCAGGATTTCCCTTATCATCGGTATTACGCTGCTAATTATTGGCGGGATTCTGTGGTTCATTGCGCCTTAAGCTTGTCGTGGCATTGGAGAACAGAGCAGGAGATTTTTGTCAAGGCGACTCATATGAAATTCCACGGGTGTTTAATTCTCTGCACCCAGCCTATCAGTGATCTCCTTGAGTGATACTTTGCCGGCAGACAAGACCATTTTTAACGCGTCATCAATTGATATATTGGTTCGGATAATGTCATTTTCCCTTACTATTTCTAGATAGCCAGATGTTGGATTGGGAGACGTCGGTATAAACACGGTAAGCAGCTTTTCACCGGACTCGACGCGTGATTCACTCGTTACAAAGCCCAGAGCTCGCATACCCTTCTTGGGGAACTCTACTAGTACTACCTGTAGGAATTTGGTCTCGCCAGAGGTGGTGAAGCTTACCATGATTTGCTTGATGCTTGTGTAGAGATATCGAAACAATGGCACTCTTGCCAATAAAGACTCTATATAACCAACCAGCCTCTTTCCAATAACACTGGTCGCTACAACCCCCGTTAAGTAGATTAATACTACTGTTAAGGCGAAGCCCAGGCCGGGAATTGTGCGCCCTAATAGCGACTTGGCTACAGGCTGCGCAATGTTGTCGATATAGCCAAAAAACCAGACCAGTATCAATATAGTAATAATAATCGGCACAATAACGAGGATTCCTGCGCCGAACTGTGTTCTTAATTTCTTACCTACCCTACTCGGAAATTTCCTCTTGCTCTGCTCCATTGCCTTTAGCCTCCTTGTTGCACTAAGTGTGTTGCCCGTTCATAGTAGCGCTTGATAACCATTTTGACGCTGACACATTCTATTTCTGACCTGACGCGTATACCGTATATGTTTCAGGTTTAGATTATTTCCTTGTGCCGGTATTGTAGAGCTTCAGCCATATGGTGTGTCTTGATGATGTCGCTATGCTCTAGGTCGGCGATGGTACGGGAAAGCTTGAGGATGCGATGGAAGGCACGGCCGGTGAGATGAAGCTGCTTCATGGCGGCGCGAAGCAGACTCTGCGCTGCCGGTTCCACCGTACAGAATTCCTTCACCTCCTTGGGCGTCATATCAGCATTGCACCTTAGCTTCGTCCCTCGAAAACGCTCAAGCTGTATTTCATGTGCTGCCTTGACCCTTGCCCTGACTTTGTCCGCGCTTTCCCCCGGCTTGTCTTCAGTGAGTTTTTCATAATCAATATGGGGAACATCAACAAAGATATCAATGCGGTCCAGTAATGGACCGCTTATCCTTTTATGATAGCGAGAGATTTCTCCTGACGAGCATTTACATTCCTTAAACGGGTCGCCATAATACCCACAGGGGCAGGGATTCATAGCTGCAACCAGCATAAAGCTGGCAGGGAAGGTAACACTGCCATGAGCACGGCTGACGGTAATTGTTCTGTCTTCTATTGGTTGGCGCAGCGATTCCAGTGTTATGTGCCCAAACTCAGGGAATTCATCCAGAAAAAGCACTCCGTGGTGCCCCATGCTTATCTCCCCGGGCCTTGGCCATTGCCCCCCTCCCACCAAGCCAGCATGGGAAATAGTATAGTGAGGGGAGCGAAAAGGACGCTCTACAATGATGGGAGTGTCTTGCGGCAACAATCCACTAACGCTGTAAATCTTGGTTACCTCGATAGCTTCCTCCATGGTCAACAGGGGAAGTATCGAGGGCAGAGAACGAGCCAGCATAGTCTTGCCGCTTCCCGGTGGACCACACATGAGGATATTGTGTCTTCCCGCCGCCGCTATCTCTAGAGCTCTCTTGGCATGCTCCTGACCCTTAATATAAATGAGGTCGAATGCGTAACTAGGGCGAAATTCCTGCTCCCAATTTAGCTCGCTATGGTACTCTGGGATACCTATTTCGCCCTGAAGATGAACAACCAGTTGCGCTAACGATTCCGTAGGGAATATATGTATATTGTCTATAAGGGAAGCCTCTTTAGCATCATCAAAAGGCACGAATATAGTAGATAAGCCTTTATCACGGGCTAAAGCTACCATGGGCAATACCCCATGGGTATGGCGTAGCTTGCCATCCAAAGAGAGTTCCCCTAAAAAGATACTGTGGGTGAGGTCGGCGTTTAGCTGTCCTGAGCTCATCAGTATGCCTATGGCTATGGGTAAGTCATAAGCAGGGCCTTCCTTTTTTAAGTCGGCCGGAGCCAGATTGACAGTAATACGCCTGGTAGGGAACTTGTAGTAGGAGTTTCTTATGGCTGACCTTACTCTTTCTCTGGCTTCCTGGACTGCCTTGTCCGGTAGTCCGACGATAGTGAAAGAAGGCAGGCCTGGTGATAAATCCACCTCTACTTCCACTACAGCCCCCTCCAGACACACTACAGCAGCACTTTTTACCTTGGCTAGCATCTCATAGAACTTCCTTCATCTAAGAGAGGCTTAATCGCTTTCTCTTAGAAATTCCTCAATTTTTTTAATTAGCTCTCCATTCTCTTCCTCAGATAGCGTAAGGTTGCTTTCCAACCTGTTAATATAATCATCGATCTCAGGAAAAAGAGACCTTACCCGTGTTAGTTGTTCATTCTGTTCCCGAATCTCCTGATCTACGTCACTAAAATCAATTTTCAGGTCTAATCTTTCATTCAAAAAACTCAGGACTATCTTTTGAGCTTGAGGGTCTTCCATCGCCGCCAGGTAAAAAGGTATTGGCACCCACAAGCTTACTCCGGGAATATTCCTCCCCTTAGCTATCCACAATAGAAAAGAATTCAAGGTTGGTTTCTCACCCGGTGGAGTTTGATAATCCATGTCTCTGACCAGGTTATATTGGTTCAAGACTTCTTTAATTTCTGCCAAATTGACTACGGTAAACAGCTGGCGGGGAGCAGTATGAGCACTAAAGCTAATCATCGCCCCAATGATATACAGTTCCTCTACCTGACAATGATGCTCTGCTACATACAAAATTGAGTTTAGGAATTTACACCATCCAGCCCCGGGAGAGTTGCTTCGGAAAACCACCAGCTCACGTTCCGAGCAGACATAGAACTTGCTTTCAGGAAATTGGGCCAGATTATCTTCTATGGTAACTCCACCAAGGGAAAAGAAATCGTCTGGTTCAATCTCGGCGAATTCTTGCCCTTTCAGGTTCCGATTCAAGCAGTCAGTGACTTTCCCTCCCAAATTTCCCAGATCTTCACCCCAACCCAGTACTAAGGAGGATTGGCGAAGTTCTAGTTCTTTATGGATTTTGACAGGATATTCCTTGCTCAACCTCCCTCACCTCGCTTCTTAAAGAACCTTTCAACATCTTCCATAATTCTTTTCTTTTCCTCTTCGGTAATTGGTCCAGGCCCGGCTGGTTTGTCATAAGTCACATGCTTTAATTTATCCAGTTGCCCTCTTATTGCTAAAGGGATTTGTTGGTAGAATTCTTCAATTCTTCGTTGTACCCTTTGGTCTAATTCATCCAATTGGTCCAGGTTAACCTCTATTTTTAGACTATGGCTAAGGACTTCCAGCACTGACCTTGAGGCTTTAGGATAATATAGCGGCAATCCCCGAAGATACACTGGTATCTCACCCATCAGGCAAATAGCCTCAAAACCTCTTTTTTTGGCAACTCCCAGCAGGAGTCCATTCAAGCCGGTGATATTTCCATGTCCTCCTCTTCCTTCGATGTCGGACATGAGTACAGTGTTCCTGTATTCTCTTATCTCAGAGATTAAACTTTCGCTATTGGGCACGGCCCAGACTCTAGGTTTTGTAGTGTGGTGAGTCAAAGCCACAGCCGCTCCTGAAGTATATATTCTGCGACATTTAAATTTCTCGGCTACATCCAGAACAACCTTAGCCATGTGATAGACTTTCTTCCCCTCAGCATAGACCCTACCCCTTCAGTAGGCTGTTCTTCTCCAACAAAAAATATTAACTCCTTTCCCTGTATTACTTTAAAATCAAATTTATTATCAGGGAATTCCAGGTATTCTAACACTCCCTTGTGAATCACGGCTCGTTTGGGGTAAAAGAAATCCCAAGGCTAAATTTCTCCAAACTCCTCTGCCTCTAACATCCCTCTCAAAGTATCAACAGCAATTATCCCGATATTTCCTATTCCTGGCCAACTGGCTACCAGAATTGGGTTTTCAAGATGTGGCTCCTGATAAAGTCTGATCCCCATCGCTCTCCCCAAATGCAGCTTTATTATATACTATATATACTATTCCTTTTCTTGTCACCGGCAAAATGTTTATGTGAATTTTAGTAAATAGCTTCGAAAATGGGAGGTGGTAAGCAATGACGAACTGGGACTGGGAGAAGGACCTTCCGCCAATCGCTAGAGAAAAATTAGCCAGAATTGGTGAATTGACTCAAGAAGAGAAAGAGAAGATGACGGTTTCTGAGAAGGTGAATTGTCTACTGTCGGAATTCTACCAAGGTCAGATTGACCCCGAAGCCTTGTGGAAGAGGTTGAAGGAAGAAGGCAAGCCATCCCTTCTGAGGGAAGCCCAAATGAGACTGATAGATTCTCTTAGTTTTGGGAGTACTCCAGCCGAACTGCAAAGGAGAAGGGACGGAATTTTGGCCCTAGAGACCCTCAAGGAAGAACAGAATACTTCTGTAGTCGAGGTAAATTTAAATCTGATGGCGGACTTACAAAAGAGGTATAGCGCAGAAATAGAGCAAGCCTACAATGGCATAAGAGCTGAAGTAGAAAGAAATCCTCAACTAAGGGTAAAACACGTTCAGCAAGGACCAAACACCGTAATTATTCAATTGACTGTTGATGAGGCGATAAAAGAGCTTCCTCAGTGGCAAGATTTTCTTTCCAGACACGAAAGAAGATACAGCCAGGAATTTGCTCAAGTGATGGAGAAATTGAAAAAAGAGTTAAAATAAAGGACTATATGCCTATACCTACAGCAACGGCATGCTCTTACTGTCAGAAAGGCCAATAGAAACCTCTTTTAAGTTTAATTTCGCGGCTTTCCTCAAAGCTTGCCCGTAAAGTTTTACCGATGGTCTGCCATCGCCGCCAGTAAGAATCTCAATCTCAGGCCAGCCAACACCTATCCACCTGTTCCTAGGACTTTCATCACCGCCTCTTTAGCAGCAAATCTGGATGCTAAGGACGAAAATCCATCCTGGCAAGTCCTGAGTTCCGCCTCGGTGTAAATACGGTTTAAAAAGCGCTTTCCCCATTGCTTGATTGCCGTTTTAACACGCTCCATCTCTATGATATCAACTCCAATAGATACCGCTCCGTCTCCTTTTGGGTTTCAGTATTACCTAAACAATTTAGCCGCTATAGTTGACATAACGTCAGGCCATAAAACAGGCAAGTATTGCTTCGGTTCACAATTATCCAATAGACAGCATAATATATGATCTCGCAAAAGCAATATAGCGTCCCGGCAAAAGCAGGGAATGAGCCTCCGGAAGACCTGCTGAACACCAAGTTGTCCGACCCCGAGCGCAATTTATCGGGCAAGCGGACTGTTCGGCTGAGCTCACGCCGAAGCCTTGTAGAAGAGCCAAGCCCCGATGAAATCGGGGCGCCTACCAAAATCTGGATGTCAGTCAATTTGAAATCAGACCACTTTCACTGCTGTCCCATACACTACCATCTCAGCAGCTCCGGACATCACCATCGAAGTTACAAACCTGGTGCCTACTATGGCATTAGCACCCATTTTCTCAGCTTGCTCAATCATCCTCTGCAGTGCCTCTTCTCGAGCCTGTGCCAGCATTACGGTGTAATCCTTGACTTCGCCACCGACGATGTTGCGCAAGCCAGCCATAATATCGTGCCCCATATGCCTGGCTCTGATAGTGCTGCCTCTAACTAAACCCAGAGTTTCTTGTATCTTTTTGCCCTCGATTTGCTCTGTGGTAACCACAATCATTTTTCCACCTCCTTGAATTTATCCTTTTCTTCCTTGGATGCTCGATATCTTTCTCGCCCTAGCGATGCCAGGAGTAAGATAAGCCCTATAGCTATGGCAGCGAAGGCAATCTTAACTGGCAAGGGTAGCCGTGGGAAAGCTAAACCGAAGAGCAGATAAAGGCCCCAGCCTATTAGAATACCCAGGCCCACTGCTAGCAAGATACCGCCGAGTTTCCTCATGTTATTCCTCCTTGAATTTATTGGTGATGGGCAGTCTCCTATCCCGGCCGAAGTCTCTGGGAGTTATCTTTATGCCGGGGGCAGTTTGGCGGCGCTTATATTCGCTCCTGTCTACCATGCGAGCTATCTTTGTAACTGTGTCACGGCCAAAACCCATGTCTGTAATCTGGTCAATCGCCAGGTCATCCTCCACATAGGCCTTTAGGATGGGGTCCAATATATCATATGGAGGCAGGGTATCGACATCTTTTTGGCCTGGTCTTAGTTCAGCTGATGGTGCTTTGGTCAAGATGGCAGGTGGTATCACCTCTTCGCCTGCCTGGCGATTCTTATATGTGGCTAATTCGACGACCAGTGTCTTAGGGACATCCTTCAAGGGAATAAACCCTCCAGCCATATCCCCATAAAGGGTAGTATAGCCTGTAGCTGTCTCGCTTTTATTACTGCAAGCAAGCACTAACCAGCCGAACTTATTGGACAAGGCAAAGAGAATATTGCCCCTGATTCGTGCTTGAATGTTTTCTTCAGTGATATCAGGTTGGGCATCTTTGAAAGGCTCCGCCAGTGTTTCCAAATAAGAGCTAAACGCTTTCTCAATAGGTATTACCTCGAACTGTATTCCTAGATTTCTTGCTAAAGCTTCAGCGTCTGATATGCTGCCCCGAGACGAGTAGCGCGAGGGCATGGAAACACCTGTGACATTGTCAGCCCCAAGGGCATCTGTTGCTATGGCAGCCACCAGACTTGAATCAACCCCACCGGACAAACCGATGACTACTTTATCAAAGCTATTTTTGTGTATGTAGTCTCTGGTTCCGAGGACAAGAGCCTGGTAAATCTCAGTAAGTTCATCTAATCTTTCAACTTGTCTTGGCGGCAAATGAGGCTTGGCAATTGCCGGATACTCACTTGATACCTCTATCTTGGTAGCTCCTTCTAGTTTCTCCCTGACCCATGGTATTTCTTTCCTTCGTCGAGAATCATGTAACTGAGAACGAAACACTGACTCCACATCCAAATCGGCTACGACAAAGTCTTCCTCAAACTGCTTCCCCCGGGCAATGACCTCCCCTTTCTCATTGATAATCAGACTATTGCCATCAAATACAAGCTCATCTTGACCGCCAATCAAATTATTATGGACAACAATAGCTATACTGTCTGATGCTCTGGTAGCAAGCATCCTCTCTCTAAAGAGCCCTTTTCCTGCATGATATGGAGAAGCGCTTATATTAATCAGCACCCTGGCTCCGGCATAAGCCTGTATAATTGCCGGCCCGGCTTCATACCACATATCTTCACAGATAGTTATGCCCATGCCGATGCCATAAATGATAAAAACGGGACATCCCACCCCGGCCTGAAAATACCTATTTTCATCGAACACACCATAGTTCGGCAAATAGAATTTGTGGTAAACACCCACCAATTTTTTGTTATAGAGCACCGCGGCAGCATTGTAAATATCACCATCACTGTCAACAAAACCTACCACCACCATGATGCCCGAGCTATGCTCTATTATTTTGTTAAGGCTTTCCTTGTTTTGCTTAATAAACTGTGGTTTAAGCAACAAGTCTTCCGGGGGGTAGCCAGTTATAGCCAATTCGGGGAGGGTTAGCAGGTCAACTCCGAGCGACTTCGCCTGATCAATGGATTGCATTATTTTATTGGTATTGCCACTAAAGTCACCGACAGTAGAATTAATCTGAGCTATTCCAACCCTGATGGTATGCATTTCTCTTTCCTGTAATAGCGGATTATACTATATCAGCTGTAGATAAGCACTTCTCAAAACAGAAAGAATGCACGGTGCTGTCACGGTCAAGCGAGAACCTTCGCGGATTTTGGATGGCTAGTCGGACTAACGGCACCGAGAACACTGCTGGAGACAGGATAAAGCTGCTATTTCTAGATGAAGTAGGCAAACGCCACACACTCTTTCTGGGCATAGGGAGACTCTCGTTCCAGAAAGGGAGCACCATTGAAAGGCAGGCCTGTCACTCGGTCGGCCGGATGCAGAACAACTTATGATTTGCCTCTTGGATTCGGATCTAGATCTGGCTTGAGTAAATCGAATTCCGGAACATGGTTGTTAACGAAATACAGACTTTGCTTAAGTTTGTCTACTTTTTCGCTGTTCAGTTCAAGGCCTACCTTGTGATACCTTGCCCATTTTCTTACGAAGCACCAGAGCTCGAGGTCATACTTCCCCGTACTCAATTGCGCGGTAGGACGAAACCCTTGTGATTCTGTCTTTGTGTATCTGCCCACTTCTGGTGCGACAAATAAGATTCCCATGTCACGCTGCTCGCCGCCGCCAAGCCTCGTGACAGGAATACCTCCCTGTAGAATCTTGGCAGAGCCAACATCCCCCTTCCTCAAAGCATCAATCAGGGTCGCAACGTCTACCGAACCAGCCCCGTGGAACACAAACACCTCTTTCGAGTTGTCCATCTTGCGGAGATATACAGCCCAGTTGGTAATTACTCCTGGTCTAGCTCCTTTGTTTGCCACGGTAATCGGTAGGATTATATGAAACCCTTGTCCCTTGTAATCGAGGCCGTCAAAGACGCTCGACTGGAAACGACACCAAAGTCTGAACGATTTCAAATGTTGTTTCCAGAAGAGAACCCCTGATATTGCAAGCGCAATAACAGAAATTAAAATGGCGGCTAGGTTAAGCCCCTCGCACCTCTGTAAGATGTTTCCCTTCCATTATAGCAGTGTCATAAGAAGGATACCAGCAATCGCGCTTCCCGCCACTAGCCTGGTGGTTCAAATATGAAAAAAGCTCTCCGGGCAGGACTCGAACCTGCAGCCAAGCGGTTAACAGTCAATTAATTTGGGCCATTCCACTCTTGATGGGATGCAACTCCTCTCCTTCTCGTTACGGCAAATTATACTATACTAGGCGGCTGACAAGCATTTCCGCAATTCAGGTTGTCTCAAGGGACTGGATAGGGTAGAATAGCAAATTGAAGCGGGTTTGGGTAGGAGCATCGTCATGGACTATAAAGAGATGATCAGATTTTGGGATTTATGAAATGAATGTAGTGAGAATCATACCATGCTTAGATGTGAAGGATGGCAGGGTGGTCAAGGGGATAAACTTCGTGAATCTGCGGGATGCCCGAGACCCTGTAGAGGCGTCGGAGGCTTATTGCCGAGAAGGAGCTGATGAACTCGTCTTCCTCGATATCACCGCTACCGTGGAATGCAGAGGAACAAGGCTGGAGTGGGTCAAGAAGGTAGCGGAAAAGGTTACCATTCCTTTTGCCGTAGGTGGTGGAATCAGGAACACCGAGGATATGAAAGCCTTGTTGGACCTTGGCGTAAATAAAGTCTCGGTTAATACCGCGGCTGTGAGAAATCCTGAACTTGTAATGGAGGCTTCTAGAAAATTTGGCAAGGAGAACCTTGTTGTTGCCATTGACGGGCGAAAAAACTCCCATGAAACAAGTCTTCCACGATTAGAGGTGGTGGTTAAAAGTGGTAGTGAATCCACTGGGGTAGATGTTGTTGACTGGGCAAGAAGAGTAGAGGAACTGGGGGCTGGAGAGATTCTGCTGACCAGCAAAGATGCCGATGGCACAAAGGAAGGGTATGACCTGGAAATGACCAGGGCTGTGGCTGAAGCCGTCAGCATCCCAATTATTGCTTCCGGGGGCGCAGGTAAACTTGAGCATTTCTATGAAGCTGTAACAATTGGCAAGGCGACAGCAGTCTTAGCTGCTTCTATCTTTCACTTCGGCGAAATATCTATACGTGGAGCCAAAAAATATCTAAAGGAACAGGGAATATCCGTAAATATATAGAGAGCCTGGTCGCCCAATAAATCGGACTATCAAGGCTCCGACGAAGTCGGAACAACTACAAAACCCGAAAGATATAATATAGCGAGGTAAATTCATGAGTAGAAACACTGAAGAGCAGGGGTTCAAAAACGTAAAGGAGCTGATCAACGATATTTGTGGGCAGATGAACATTCCCGAAATATGCCGTGTACGGCTGATGGAGTGTGAACGGGAGCTGACAGTTCATTTCCCGGTAAGGATGGATGATGGGAGGGTAGAAGTTTTCACCGGCTTCAGGGTTGTACACAACGATAGTCGGGGGCCCAGCAAGGGCGGGATCCGATACCATCCGGACGTCATTCTGGACGAAGTCAGAGCCTTAGCGGCCTTGATGACTTTGAAGACCGCGGTTGTTAATATTCCCTATGGTGGAGCCAAGGGAGCTGTTATTTGCAACCCAGAGCTTCTGAGTCAAACTGAACTAGAGAGGTTAACCCGGCGTTATACCGTTGAGATCTCACTCTTAATAGGCCCTGATAGCGATGTTCCGGCCCCTGATGTTGGTACCAACCCCCAAGTCATGGCGTGGATCATGGACACGTACAGCATGGGAAAGGGATATTCTGTTCCAGCGGTGGTGACCGGTAAACCTCTAGATATAGGTGGTAGCGAGGGCAGGCTTGAAGCTACAGGCCACGGCTGTACCATAATTGCCCAATTGGCAGCTAAGCAAAAGCAAATTAACCTGGAGGGAGCCACTGTAGCAGTGCAGGGTTTTGGGAATGTAGGCTCCGCAGCAGCAAGGTGGCTAGCCAGAGCAGGCTGTCGAGTCATAGCAGTGGCCGATGTCAAAGGCGGCACTTATAACTCAAAGGGGCTGAATATAGAAGACTTGCTCAAATATAGAAATGGAGAGGGTGGAGGATTCGTAGCCGGTTTTAAGGGGGGAGAAGCTATGGGTAATGGCAATGCCAAACTTGCCAACGCTGAGCTATTGGGACTACCATGTGATATCTTGGTACCAGCAGCTCTAGAAAACCAAATAACTGCAGCTAATGCAGCACAGGTAAAGGCGAAAATCGTTGTGGAAGGTGCAAACGGCCCAACTACCCCCGACGCGGACAGGATTCTTTGTGATAAGGGTATTCTTGTTGTTCCTGATGTATTAGCTAACGCGGGCGGCGTAGTAGTATCATACCTGGAGTGGGTGCAGGGTATGCAGTCCTTCTACTGGGATGAGACAGAGGTCAACAACTACCTCGGGGGTTTGATGACCAAGGCCTTCAACAAAGTCTTACACATTAACGAGGATGAGAAAGTCGACATGCGAACAGCAGCTTACATGGTTGCACTGCGACGGTTGGCAACTGCTATGATGACCAGAGGTATATTTCCCTGAGCTTGCCCAAAGTCAAAGGCGGACAGAAAAGACTTTATTTTTAAAGTTAAGGAGATGGAGATGATGTATATGCATGTGGGTGATTATGAAGTGATATCCCACCAAGAAACACCGGAATGCAGCCTCAGGTTGCTGAAGCTGACCCAGGATAAATTTGTCCACCAGCATCACCATCACAAGACAACTCAAATCTACTTTGTGCTAGAAGGGACTGCCAGAGCAACAGTGGCTGGCAAATCAGCAGTACTTAAGCCTCACCAAAGCCTGAGGATTCCACGAGACGCACTCCACGATATCCGAACCGAGGGTGAAGCTCTGGTGCTAAGCATCTCCATACCACCGTTAGATGCCTCTGACCAACATATAGCTACAGAGCACCGAGAAGGATAGCTTGATTGAAAGCCTTTCCCGATTCCTCTTGTAGCACGCTCGTAACTGGATGGGATTTTGGCTCAGACATCATACTCGTTGTCGAACAAAGCGTCTGCTTATTTTTACGCACCGGGAGAATAAATGCTTATTAAAATCGACGTGGCGGTTATTGGGGCCGGGGTAATCGGCCTAGCTATAGCTTGGGAAATCGCCCAACGAAAAAAAGATGTGTTCGTCTTGGAAAAGAACCATACCTTCGGGCTTGAGACCAGCAGCAGGCAGAGCGAAGTCATTCACGCTGGTATTTACCATCCTGAGCATTCTCTTAGGACAAAGCTTTGTATCAAAGGGAGAAGCTTGCTTTACGAGCTTTGTGACAGACATGATATTGCCTACAAGAAGCTAGGAAAGATTATCGTGGCGGCAAACGAAAATGGAATTACACAGCTTGAAAAGCTTTACGAGCAGGGGAGGAGAAATGGCATTGAAGATTTGATGCTTCTTTCCCGAACAGAACTGAAAAGGCTTGAACCAAATATCGAGGCCAGGGCTGGGTTATTATCTCCTTCCAGCGGAATTCTTGATGCCTACTCTTTGCAGAAATTTTTTTACAGCCAGGCGAGAGAAAAGGGAGCCGAGTTTGTGTTTAATACCCAGATAATAGGAATTGAAAAGGCAGGGACAGGGTATAAAGTACAAATAAGGGACCGGGAAGGGATTTCTGATTTTGTTGCCAGGGTTGTGATAAACTCCGCGGGCTTGAATTCCGACAAGATAGCCCAATTTGCCGGTATAGATACAGCTAAAGCAAATTACAGACTTCATTACTGTAAAGGCGAATACTTCAATCTAAGTTCAAAATATAGAAATCTCATGAGCAGGCTTATTTATCCCACTCCAGAGCAAGCCGGACTTGGAATTCATGTAACTCTGGGACTTGATGGTCAGGTACGATTGGGTCCCAATGCCCGCTACGTTGAGACAATAGATTATGGTGTTGACGAGACCCAGAAGGAAGCTTTTTACAATTCAGCCAAAAAGTTTCTTCCCATGATTGAACTTGGGGATTTAGCACCTGAATTTGCTGGCATAAGACCTAAGCTCCAAGCACCAGGCGAAGCCTTTCGAGATTTCATCATTGCCCACGAAGAGCAAGCGGGCTTTCCGGGATTGATAAATCTAATCGGGATAGAATCGCCCGGGTTGACCGCCTCTCCTGCCATTGCCCAGCACGTGGGCAGGATGGTAAAAGAACTCCTCGGCTGAATTTGCTATAGACTGAGGCTATGGCTATAAATAGCATCGCCCTGAAAGGGTATATCAGTATGAACGAGTACACCGCTGGAAAAAGCGCTACAACCCCAAGCATATAGAGAGTTTGGAGGATCGCTCCCATCGTCCCAGGCATGTAAGGCAGCCTACTTATTCAGTGGAGCTGGTTGAGGCTGTGCTCAGATTAAGAGAGGAATATCCCAGATGG
>JAUWQP010000045.1 GCA_030611015.1 Chloroflexota bacterium
TTGGAGACAAATGGGCATTGTGACACAGGCATTATTTTTGTGGTAAAACTTCGATTTGAGGCTGTTCTGCAATCCCTTTCCTAAAACCTCATTCTCCAGGGGCTGCTTGCCCACCAGCCGCTCTAGCTTTTCTATCCTGTCCCTGAGCGTCTCTGCCTAATTCTCCCGACCTGAGGTGTTCAGTTTCAGGGGTTCACTCCAGTCCACGGTTTCCTTACCAGAACGCATATATTGCGTGAGAAATTCCTTATCGGGAAATGGTATGACTTCTCCGGCGACATAGTAATGATTTCCCAGCCAGCTTTGGTTAATAGCTTTCTTAGCTCTCCATAAGAAAAAAGGTGATA
This sequence comes from Chloroflexota bacterium, assembly GCA_030611015.1. Taxonomy (GTDB): domain Bacteria; phylum Chloroflexota; class Dehalococcoidia; order GIF9; family AB-539-J10; genus RBG-13-51-36. The sequence goes on from JAUWQP010000045.1 coordinate 348, forward strand.
GTAACGGTAAACTGTTTCCTCTTTTAGCCTCCAGGGGACTTGCTGCTCTTTTGATTTGAGCCAGAACCTTGGTTGTCCATAGTTCCACACTGTTAAAAAAGCCTCGCCCTGGGGCTTTAATACCCGTTTTAATTCTACGAATGCTTTTCCCCGTTCCTCACTGCCTTTGATATGGTGGTAGGTGGCCACTGATATTGCCCAATCGAAGGTATTATCGGGGAAGGGGAGGAGCAAGGCATCAGCAGCTATTAAGTTGACATAAAGCTTCCGCTTGGCTGAATATCTCAGAGCTTGCTTAAGCATGGCTGGGGAGGAATCTACCCCGCAGAGTTCAAAGCCCTGGCTGAATGGCAAGAAGTCTGGTCCATGTGCACAGCCCACATTTAGCAGCTTTCCGCTTTGCCATCTTGCTGCCACCTCTTCCAGCTCCTCTTTTAATAAAGGCCAATGCCTCACTCGATACCAGCTTTCAGCTATTTGGTCGAAAACCTCTCTATTTGTGGTCATAGATGGACTCTGTTAGACTTTAACATATTAGAGTGAAATACTCATAGGCGCAATTGCTTGCGTTGTCACCTTGAGCCAGAGATATAATGCTGAATGAAGTGGAGAGTGATTGAATGGAGGTGGCATGAAGAAAGCGACTCGAACTATTTCTGGAGTGACCCCGGTGGCAGTTATGGCCAAGCCATTTATCTGCCCCGGCAGATGTGTTTATTGCCCCAGCTCCCCCGAGGCACCTAAGAGCTATACCGTGGAGTCTCCAGCGGTTCTCCGAGCTCGAAGTTGTGGCTTTGATGCCAAAAAGCAGGTGGAAGTCAGGCTAAAGACATTTGCTGAAATGGGACATGCCCAGGATAAGATAGAGCTTATCGTCATGGGGGGCACCTTCATGTTTTATCCCAGAGACTATCAATATCAGTTTATCAAGGATTGTTATGATGCTCTGAACGGCATCACCTCTAGCTGTTTGGAAGAAGCTAGAAGAATTAATGAGAATGCTGAGCATCGCTGCGTGGGATTGTGCATCGAGACCAGGCCTGACTTTTGTGGGGAGGCGGAGATAAGGAGTATGTTTGATTTCGGCACTACCAGAGTGGAGCTCGGGGTACAGACATTGGACGATGAGATTCATTGCCTGACAAAGAGGGGACACGGGGTATCTGAAGTTATTTCAGCTACCAGGCTATTACGTGATTACGGCTTTAAGGTTCACTATCACTGGATGCCCGGTTTGCCAGGAACGACTCCTGAGCATGATCTAGAACTATCGCGCAAATTATTTGAAGACGAACGTTTTCGACCTGACGGGCTCAAGCTTTACCCTACGCTAGTAGTTAAGGGAAGCGAATTAGAGAGTTGGTATCGGGATAAGCGCTATCAGCCTTATAGTGAAGAGGAGATGATTGATTTGCTTATGGCTATCAAGGCTTTAATTCCCAAATATGTAAGGATTTCGAGATTGATGCGGGATATTCCTAGCAAATTTATCATTGCCGGCTGTAAAGACTTAGCGCTCAGAGGAACTATTAGAAAGAAGATGGACCAAGCAGGTCTTCGATGTAGCTGCATTCGATGTCGGGAATATGGGCATCGTCTGAGGGATGGCTGGGCAGTTGGTGAGCCCCGGCTAATCAGGCTGGATTATGAAGCGTGGGGAGGGAAGGAAGTCTTCCTTTCCTACGAGGATGAGAATGAAACCCTGTTTGGCTTACTGAGGCTGAGAATAAATGAAAAGAAAGCGGTGGTCAGGGAGCTACACATTTTTGGCCCTGAAGTTTCCCTCGGGGGGAGGCTGGAGCGAGCTGCTCAACATCGCGGTCTCGGTGAAAGGTTGCTTCGAGAAGCAGAGAGAATCGCCAGTGGGGAATTTAAGGCCGACAGCTTGCTGGTGCTTAGTGGCGTTGGCGCACGGGAGTATTACCGCTCGCTTGGTTATGGTCTGGAAGGCGCTTATATGACCAGAGAGCTTTAAGCTGCATGGGAGCCTTGAGAACAATGGCTTTACCTGTTACGTCACTTCGCTGTTGTTGCCGATATTGTTTGAGATGTATATTTTGAGCTCTATATATTGAACTCTTGTTGGTTCTATCATACAATAACATTTACTAAAAACGACTGGGGGATGTAGCCATGGCATACTGTCAATACTGTGGGCGAAAAGTAGATGAAGATGTAGTATTTTGTTCTGAATGTGGCAGAAGTTTAGTTGGAGGAGATAAAGGATGGCAAGAGCTTCTGATCCAGGAGAAAATTGATGAAGCGAAACACAGGGCAAATATGCGTACTATTTCTGCAATAATTCTCGTAACAGTGGGAATGGTGGCTGGTGGTGTTCTCTGTGTCTCATCGGATGCGATTGGGTTTTTCGGAGTTGTGTTTGTTTGCTTGGGCATTGGATGTATCGCGTCGGCTGGTCGGTATGAACTCAAAGCCAGGAAACTTAAGAAACAACTCAAGCCGTGAAATTGGGTGGTGTCGCCATGATTAACATGGACACAACCCAAAAAACTGTATGGTGTAAGCCCTGAAGAGCCGTTCATTGGTAGTCATCTGAGTTGCTGCTTGCCAATTCGTCCACTCTAAGCAAAGTTGAAGAACGGGCTGAACTGCTTTCGAGTGCCGCTTGTGATTCGACAATGCTTTGGCGTGAACTCAGCCGAACGCTCAACAAGAGTGATTTGGCAAACAATTCCTTTGCCCTATATTGACATCGAGAAATAGGTATGCTTATAATTAATCGCAGTTACTATAGAAGCTATTTCATCAATTGGGAGGCTTGGAACTTGGTGAAAACAAGGAAAGGAGAGAGAGCAGATGGATAACGAGGTAAGGCCAACCTGGAAATTAGCCTGGGGATTGTGGTGGCGGATGTTTCTTATTAGCCTGGGAATATCGGTGATAATCGGGGCAATTCTAACTGCGGTGGGCTTGTCACTCATACCCTGGCTCATACCCTGGATGTGGTAGGCTCTCTTTAGCTGGTTGTTTAGTTGCATGTGATGATTTACTATTGCGACAGACAAGCCAGCTGCTGTGGCGGTGATTGAGGTTTTGGGGTATTGACAAGGAGAACTTCTAACTATATCGTATTTAAAAGAATAAAAAGGGGGGATAAAAAATGGAAAAAACATGGAAGCCGACAGCTGCGGGCATACTCTGTATTATTGCGGGAGTCCTTGGTGTGATCATCGGTATAGTATTTGCTGTACTCGGTGGCATTGGATTGGGATTCATTGGGATGGGATGGTTGAGTGCCATCATGGGCGGCCCGGCAATCATATTGGGGATAATTGCTATCATTGGTGGTATCTACGCCTTAAAAAGAAAGATTTGGGGACTGGCGCTTGCCGGGTCTATCTGTGCATTCTTTGGTCCCTGGGGTCTTCTCGGGATACTCGCCATTATATTCGTCAGCTTGGGGAAGGGCGAATTTGAGTAAAGTCCAAGGTTCTGCAAGTTGTGTGAATCAAATTTGAAAAATTTTGAGGACAACTAGGAGGTAAGATGCAAAAGAAGTATGGTTTTCTACCCTTTGCAGCCAAGGTTTTGAGGATCGTAGCGTGGATATTCTTAGTAATTGGCGTTATTGGTTCGATTTTTTACGGGATTGCGACGGGTAGTGCTGCAAATGGAGTTGCAGGTGGGCTTGCAGGTGGGATTGCAGGTTTCTTTATAGCTGTTATAGGAATAATTTTCTCCTTCCTGGCTTGGGTGTTCTTGCTTACCGCCAGGGAGCTTCTTTACCTACTTATGGATGTGGAAGAGAACACCAGAAACACGGCTGAGCGTATTACAAAGGAATCAAGTTGACATAAGACTCATACCTTGGGTGGTTATGCGAATGAAGGCAGCAATCTTTTCCGTGTTTGATAAGTTCATGCAAAGGTGGTGGCTGCTGATGCCCAGAAAGAAAACACAAGATGTTTCACAGAGAGGGGGGGAGGCAAACAAGATAAGGGAGTATTATTATATAAAATATACAACTAGTGCTCTCAGGGTCATAGCATGGATAGTATTAGTACTTGGCTGTATTGGTTCGCTTGTTTGGGGAATTATCACGGGTGGAATTGAAGGTGGGTTTCGGATTGTGATAGGAATAATTGGCTCATTCCTGGTGTGGCTACTACTGATTGTGGCTAGGGAACTTTTTAAATTGTTTCTGGATGTAAAGGCAAATACCAGAAGCACAGCTGATTACATTGCAAAAGACTGAGATTGATATAAAATTTATACCCTGGCAGGTTTTGCGAATCAAGGCAGCAACCTTTTTCTTTTGTGCGGCAGACTCATTTAGCCAGGCTACGGCGTCATAGGATGGCTGACTCAGCAGGCTTGGGGTTTTCCGCTTTCTGATTTTTCTTATCCTGTAAATCAGGTTTTTATTTACCACTCCGCTTTATTGCCCAGCCATGCTTGAAGCGATTCGGGTTTACAAATCCTTTTGCCACGATTCTCCCCTTAAATGAAGCTGTGCTTCAGCCTTAATATCATCTCCTCAACACTGCTACCCTGTGCTCTGAAGTTTTTTATAGCTTGTTCTACTTTATCGTGTTTGTAGCTATCACCGAGGTCAGCTAGCCTATTATAATAACCAGTCCATCTGCCAAACTTGAAATTGAGTCTTTCCTCATCGGGTAAAGATAAATACCCATTTATGATATCAAGACATTTCTCCTTATCCTCAGGCATTCTGCCCTTAACTTCCATCAATAAATTAAGTGTATGGTCGCTCTTAAGGTGGCTGGTAACTTGTAAGTTTTCGATGAAAACAATTATTTCCTTTACTATCTCGTCCTCGGTTTGCAGTTCGAAATCTCCATTTTGCACCCTGGTCCATAACGGTATACTTGGAGGGACATGGAGGCTACGCAACCTGATATAATCAGGGTCAATCTCGCTCAACACCCTGGCTGTTTCCCTGGCATGCCCTTGAGACATTTTCTTGCCTCCAAGCCCTGGCATGACATATTCACAGAGAGAAATGCCTGCTTCTTTAATCTTCTTTCCACCCTCAATGTGGTTCTTAGCAGTGCACCCTTTTTTCATATAAGCCAGCAAAGGGTCATAGCCAGTCTCCAGTCCGATGTGAATCCTATCTAGCCCGGCATCCTTGAGTTCCTTTAACTCTGTTAACGACTTTCTGGCTGCCGTATGAGATCGGCCATATGTAGTTACTCTATTCAAACCAGGAAAAGTTTTTCTCAGGAAAATAATCACTTCCGTTAGCTCCGGGGTGCGCATGATGAGACTATTGGAATCTTGGAGGAAGGCTGACCTGCCTCCAGTCCAAAGCCATTGGGCAACATGTGACACACATTGTCCACGTTGTGGCTGATTATAGAGCGTTGCCGCTACCTCACTCACTCTATTACCATGCCCCATTTTCCAGGCTAGTTCCTTAATACCCTCGCTGATAGCTTTAACTGCCTCAATATCTTTTATAATCTCTTCTACTGACCTCAGCCCGAACTTACTGCCTTTGTATACAGGGCAGAACTGGCATCTATTCCAGGGGCAATTCCGGGTGGCCCTTATCAGCAAGGAATAAGCTTCACTAGGAGGTCTTATAGGACCTAGCTCAAAGGTATGGCTCAGCTTTTCTGTGACTGAGTAACTCGACATTCTGCGTATTTTAGCGTGCTGAAGGGGAGTAGGCAAATGGACTTTCGCTTCCTTACCATGATAATATCAGTATTTCAAATGAAGCAAATTGAATTAATCTCTTTTGATGCTGAGGGAACGGTGGTAACACCTGATTTCAGCGAGGCTATATGGCATGAGGCTATCCCTGCGCTTTATGCTCAGAAAAAAGGACTTGACATTGCTCAAGCCAGGAGGCATATCGCTGAGGAGTATGGCAGGATCGGCGACCAGAGGCTTGAGTGGTATGATATCGAATACTGGTTTAGCTGTCTTGACCTGGGTTCTTCTGAGCCAGTGATACAGAGCTGCCTGGATAAGATAGGCCATTATCCTGAGGTAACTGAGGTCCTTTCTTCCTTAGCCAGTGAATATAGGTTAATTGTTGCCTCAGGCACGCCACTGAAGCTACTGCACTGCTTATTGCGAGATATCAAACCTTATTTTGTTCGAATTTTTTCTTCCGTTTCACACTATAGGCAATTAAAAAGCCCTGGTTTTTACCTCAAGCTATGTGAAGAGATGGGCGTCAAGCCGAGCCAGGTCATTCATGTGGGTGATAACTGGCAATTTGATTTCCTCAATGCTCAACAAGCTGGCGTAAATGCTTTCTATCTTGATAGGTCGGGGAGAAATCATCAGGAATCCCTCAGCGACTTGATTCAATTAAAGAGCCTCCTCATACCCCCGATATAAAATATGCTCCCGCTTGGCTTGAGGACGGCCAGTTTGCTATAGACATTGTAAGCCATTCTGGGTTACAATTTAGCCCTTGTTCAATGCCAAATCATAGCGAAGTATCCCCCAAAAGCACCTCCCCCAAGAACAGATTCAACTTGTCCACGGCAGAGCTCGAGGAAATGGCTAAAAAGCTACGCCGTCATGTAATCACCATGATAGCTACGGCAGGCAGTGGGCATCCTGGCGGCTCTCTATCAGCAGCCGATATTATCACAACGCTTTATTTCAAGGTCTTGCGCCATGACCCCAGAAATCCCCAGTGGTCAAAACGTGACCGATTTATATTGAGCAAGGGACATGCTGCCCCCATCTTATACGCTGCCCTGGCTGAAGCCGGCTACTTTCCCGTGGCAGAGCTGGCAACATTGAGAAAGTTGAATAGCCACCTCCAGGGACATGCTGATAGGAAGTTCACCCCCGGCGTAGAAATGTCATCGGGTTCTTTGGGTATGGGTTTATCCTTTGCAATTGGAGTTGCCCTGACCGCCAGGCTGGATTCCAAAGCTTACCGGACCTGTGTTCTTCTTAGCGATGGAGAGTGTGAGGAGGGGCAAACTTGGGAGGCGGCTCTTTCAGCGGCCCACTTCAAACTAGATAACCTAACGGCCATAGTTGACTACAATGGTATACAGCTCAGCGGATGGACTCGAGACATCATGAACCTCGAGCCTTTTACTCAGAAATGGCAAGCCTTTGGCTGGCATACCATTGATATAGACGGACATGACTTTGACCAAATCCTGTCTGCCTGCCAAAGGGCTGAAAAGATAAAAAGCAAACCAACTGTCATCGTTGCCCGCACCATCAAAGGCAAGGGAGTTAGCTTCATGGAAAACAATGTGGCGTTTCACGGCAAGGCACCAACCCGGGAAGAAGCCGAAAGGGCGCTGAAGGAGTTAGAGTAAGTATGGCTGAAGCATCTACTCGGGAAACATACGGCAAGACCTTGATCGAGCTGGGCAGGGAAAATCCCAATATAGTTGTTCTAGACGCTGATGTGTCTCCCTCAACGATGACCAGTTTTTTTGCACGGGAGTTTCCTGACCGCTTTTTTAACTGCGGCCTAGAAGAACAAAACATGGTCAGCATAGCTGCTGGATTAGCTGCTTCGGGCAAAACTGTCTTTGCCACGACTTTCGTTGTTTTTGTCGTCTGCCGCTGTTTCGACCAGCTAAGGCTCTGCCTTTCCCAGCCGAATCTAAATGTTAAAATCGTAGCTACACATAGCGGCATCAGCGTAGGGGAGGATGGCACTTCACATCAGGCAATTGAAGATCTAGCCTTGTGTTGCGCTCTTCCCGGCTTCACCGTGGTCGTCCCCGCAGACGCCATAGAGACTGCTGAGGCAATAAGAGTGGCGGCAAGTGACTATGGACCTTTCTACATCAGACTAAGTCGCCCTAAGACACCGATTGTTTACCCCGAAGGCTATCACTTTACATTAGGCAAGGCAGTAAGCATGAGACAAGGCACGGATACAACTGTTATAGCCGTGGGCATCATGGTCGCTAAGGCTCTGGAGGCGGCAGATATCTTAGCAAGACAAGGTATAGATTGCCGGGTAATCAACATGCATACCCTCAAACCTTTGGACGAAGCAGCCGTAGTCAAAGCAGCCTCAGAGACGGGCGCGATTGTTGTTGCTGAAGAGCACTTAGCCCAGGGTGGTCTGGGCAGCCGAGTTGCTCAAGTGGTGGTCAGAGAGAAGCCAGTACCTATGGAGTTCGTCAACCTTGGTGACAGGTATGCTGTGTCCGGGAAAGCTGAGGAGCTGCTTCAGAGATACGGATTGACCGCCAGAGATGTTGAAGAGTCGGTGAAGTCAGTGGTCAAAAGAAAGTAACATCTCCAAGCTCGGCAGAAGGTCTTATATTCCTTTCAGAGCCAGGGCAAATCTGAATCCAAAGTTAGAATAACAGCATAGTCAATTGCGAGGATGAACAGTTCTCGCTTAGCAGGCTTTCTGTAACATTTCGGCGGCTTATTCGTTAAAAGAGGTAAATGGGTGTACCAGAACAATAGTGAAGGTCAAGCATTAGATGAGGCTATGTTGGTGCAGAAAGCTATTGGTCATGATGCCAATGCTTTCGGAAGGCTGTACGACATGCATGTTGACAGGGTCTACAGACACATTTATTACCGGGTAGGTAATGGAGCGGACGCCGAAGACTTGACCCAGCAGGTCTTCCTCAATGCCTGGCAGGCCATTGGCAGGTATAAGAAAATGGCAAGCCCATTTATTGCCTGGTTGATGACTATCAGTCATAACCTGGTGGTAGATTTTTACCGAGCTAAAAAAGACAAGTCATATCTCGAGGCCGAGGCTCTGGCTGACGATTCATCATTGAGCCCAGAGCGGACGGCCGAGGCTAGTTTTGAACAGCAGCGATTGCGGAGGGCGATTTTGCAGCTTGGTGGTGACGAACAGCAGGTGGTCATTCTGCGGTTTATGGAGGGATTTGAGTTTGCTGAAATCGCTTCTGTCTTGAAGAAGAAAGAAGGGAATGTCAGAGTCATCCTGCACCGGGCGCTGGTAAAACTTCGGAATACCCTGGAAAAGGAGAGGAAACAGAATTGAAGAAATTTGAAGATATACTTGTCCAGTGTATTGAGGATATCAAAGCGGGTAGGTCTAACATTGAGGATTGCAAGGACAGGTATCCGTCTATGCGTGAGCAACTGGAACCGCTACTGAGGATTGCTCTTGCAATTCGAGAACCGCCGGATGTCAGGCCATCTCCCTTCTTTAAAGTAAAGGCTCGGGTCTGGCTTATGGACCATATTCATGGCCGGCAGGCTGTAACAAAATGTTCATGGTTTCGTTGTAGCAATTGGACAAAGCAAATACCGTTGAGAAGGGGGTTAAGCATGGTGAGTATTATTCTGGTAATTGTATTGGCTCTCTCGGCCATAGGTGGGGGCGCTGCTTATGCCGCACAGGATAGCCTCCCCGGGGATGCCCTCTACCCGGTCAAGCTCGGTACCGAGCAAATGAGAATGATGTTGCCGGGAAACGATATAGTCAAGGCGGAACGAGCCCTGAGCTTCGCTGAGAGGCGAGTGGAAGAGATGCAAACCCTGGCTGAAAAGGGGCGTCTGCAAGACCTGGGCTTGGGTGTGGAAGGGTATGACGATGCCCTGAATATGACACTAGCCAGAATAGAGCGGGCAGGCGATAAGGGACTGGCAACAGGGAACATAACGGCCCTGGTGGCCAAGGCCACGACAAGACATCTTTCTGTGCTGGACACGGTATACGACATAGTTCCTCCCGGGGCAAAGGAAGCCATAGCACACGCCAGAAACGTATCGGAGACGGGGTACTTTCATGCCATGGCGGCTCTGGCGAAGAATAACACTGTAAGGGCGGCTGAGATGAACCTAGCTGCCATGGAAGGTAGGTTGAACAGGATCAGTATCAGGGCCAGGGTTGGGGATGCGGAGGGAGTGGAAATTGCCCTGCAGCAGTTCGAGGCAATGGGCGAATCCGGCGAAGAGATTTCCCGAATTGCCCGGGAGACAGGCATAAACATAACCAGCGTGGAAGAGCTTATGGCCCGGGCGACCTTCGGACACCTGCAACTGCTGGCGGAGGCCTACGATAAGGTGCCCGAACAAGCCAAACCAGCTATAGAAAGGACGATGGCCAATTTGATGATACGTCATCAGGAGAGAGTCCAGGCATTAGCGCAGAGAGGCATTAAGGCTCCTGCAGTTCCAGATATACAGCCAGGACAGTTACGAGAGCGGCTGGAGAAAAGAATACGGGAACAACAAATGGAATGGAGTGTTCCCGATGATGTACCCCAAGGGCAAGGACAAACCTGCCTCGCCTATAGACGTTAATAGGCTGCACACCGTCACTGTGATGCACTCTCTTCCTTTGTCGCTGTGGGGAGCTCCGATGAATCCCGATTCATCGGGATGAAGCAGTCTCATTGAATGGGAGCTTGTGTATGAAAAAATCCTTTCTGCTCCTTTTGGTTTGTGGAGCCGCGCTTAGCTTGCTCCTCGTGTCCGGCTTGAGCTGCGTCATTCACTTCGAGGTTATTTACCGCGAAGACCCGCTTACCACTCCGTTTGAGATGACAGAGTGTGAAATTAAGTCTCTCGTCACGCCCGAATGCCCAGTGGTTAACGAGTATTTGCAGGTTATCCTCGATGATGACTCCCCTTACGATCTTCCCCCGCGATGGCTTCGATGATATCCGCAACTGGGTTGCCATTAATATAGACTATATGTCTGATGAGGAGCGATGGGGCGTTAGCATGTATTGGCAAACCCCTGAAGAAACCCTGTCCTTGCGTACTGGAGACTGCAAGGACTTTGCTATTATATTGGCTTCCCTTTTTAGAGCCTATGGCGTTGATGCGGAGTAGGTATATATCGTTCTTGGTGTAGACGGTGAAGGATGCGGACATGCCTTCCTGAAAGAAGATTAGTATGACGATGGGGAGTGGTGGAGGATGGAGACTCAGGCGCCTGCTCAATTCCCCTCGTGGCATCTCCGGTTCGGGCGTTACAAATCCCACTCTGCTTTCGAACTAGACAAATATGAAATTGTCGTGTCCTTCAATGATCTTTATTATTATGATGAATCCTTTCCATGGGGCGAAAATTGATCGGATTTTTTACCCCCTGGCCACCGCAGATGTGAAATGTGCTCTAGGCTCAATATTGGAGGAGACTTTATATATCACGCCCTGCTCAATCTGTGGTAAAATCTTAGAAAACCGTTAGGGGAAAATCGCAAGCAAAGAATCGAGTGAAGATCACGCTTAAACTGTTAGGTGATATAGCTGACGAAATAACTGAGAAGCTTAAGGACAGTGTTGGCGGCATTTTCCATTGTCCGGTAGAAATAAAAGTGAATTTTAGCGATTTAGCCCGGGCTTATGACCCGGAGAGAAAGCAATACTTTTCCTCAAAATTGCTAGCCTCACTTGGAAAGTCGGAAAGAGAAGAAAGGATTGTAGGCATCGCTGATGTTGATCTTTATGTTCCAAGGCTGAAATTCGTATTTGGTGAAGCAGATTTAGTCTCTGGAACGGCAATTGTATCTCTGTATCGGTTGAGGCAGGAATATTATGGCTTGGCTCTAGACGAAGCTTTATTTCTGGAAAGAGCCACCAAGGAGATAGTTCATGAAGTGGGGCATACATTTGGCCTGGGACATTGCCCCGATAACAAATGTGTCATGCACTTTTCCAACAGCCTGGCTGACACGGACTTGAAGGAAGAGCATTTTTGTAGTGAGTGTCGTCCCAAGATAATTCTTTAATGTAACTCGAGAATTTGCTATGGTAGGGAAATCCTAAATGGCTTCCTACTCAGGAGGTAGAATGCAAGGACGAAGAAAATTGGGAAGAGGGGTGGCCGTGGTGGGTGCGGGAATGTCGAAATTCGACGTGTTTAGAGACAAAGACTCAAAATACTTGTTTGCTGAAGCTTTCAAGGAAATGTTTCTCACGGTGGATAAAGGGATGGACTCCAAAGATATTGATGCCCTCTATTTGGGAAATTTCACCAACGATTTTTTCGTACATCAAGGGCACTGGGGTCCCATAATCTCAGATTTGCTCGGGATTACACCGAAACCGGCAACGCGGACAGAGGGTGCCTGTGCTTCAAGCGCACTTGCTTTTAGAGAAGGGGTTTTTGCTATAGCCTCAGGATTCTATGATGTGGTTTTAGTTGGTGGGGTTGAGGAGATGTCGAAACGCAGCACAGAAGAAGTTACACAGGGCCTGGCAATGGCAGCTAGTCCTTACGAAGTGAAAGCGGGATTCACCTTTCCCGGTGTTTTTGGTGCTATGGCCACTGCTTATTTTGCCAGATATGGAGCTAACCGAGAACATCTGATGAATGTCACCATAAAAAGCCATACTAATGCCCGTCTCAATCCTAAGGCGCAGTTTAACGTCTCCATTCGCGATATCATGAACCGTAGGATTGGACGGGCCAAAAATAAAGGAGAGACTATACCTGCTTGGAGGGATGAAAAGGAATTCCTCCGTGATTCCGGGGCTAATCCTGTGGTTGCCTGGCCCATGCATCTCTATGATTGCTGCCCCATAAGCGACGGAGCAAGCTGTGTTTTGTTAGTAGCAGAGGAAATAGCCAAAGACTTCACCGATAACCCCCTCTATGTTGTCGGTATAGGGCAGGGGAGCGGCAAAGGCTTACATGCCAAAGAAGACCTTACCTATTTTGAAGCCACGAGATATGCAGCGCAAGAAGCTTACGAGCTATCGGGACTCAAACCGGAAGATATCCAAATCGCCGAGGTGCATGATTGTTTCTCCATAGCTGAGATTATTCATCTCGAGGATCTGGGTTTCTTCCAGCCGGGGGAAGGGTATAAAGCAGTTGAGGAAGGCCTGACAAGATTGGATGGACCAAAGCCAATCAATACCTCGGGGGGGCTTAAGTGCAAGGGGCATCCCGTGGGGGCTACAGGCACAGGGCAACTGGTTGAGATTTGGAAGCAGTTGAGGGGTGAAGCTGGGGAGAGGCAGGTCCCTATTAAGGATTTGCGAATCGGGGCAGCCCAGAGCCTGGGGGGGACAGGAGGTACCTGTACGTTTACCATTCTGGAAAGAAGATAAGATAAGGAGGCAAAGCAAATGGAGGAGAGGCCCTTTAATGATATTTCTTATGAGCGATTTCTCAGCGAGGATAAACTAATGGGGTCGAGGTGCCAGAAATGTGGTGCTCTTTTCGTACCTCCTCGCACTATTTGTATTAAATGCTACGCTAATGAAATGGAGTGGATTGAGACAAAGGGGAATGGTAAACTTGCTGCCTTCACCTGCATAGCTATAGGTCCTCCATTTATGATAAAAGAGGGTTACGACAGAAAGCATCCTTATGTTTCGGGGATTGTAGAGTTGGAGGAAGGAGCGAGGATTGTTGCTCGCATTGAGGGAGTTGATGGGAGCAAACCTGAGACTATAAAAATTGGTACACCTCTTCAGGTAGAGTTCTTACATCGCGGCGAACCGAACAATTCAAAAACTTTTCTGGCATTTAAACCTTTGGACCCATAGCTAAACCTAAAATTCCTTATAGCACCCTCTCATTTGGTGAGAGAGTGCTAGACTTGGCCTGAGCGGAGTCGAAGGAGGGAGGTGCGAGAATGCCCCCTCCCCTTTCCCGATTTAGTCGGGATTGTTCTCGAGGGAGTAGATTGCTATATGAAATGGCGAGGAAGACTATAAATCAGGTGTTACTTAACCCCCAAGCTTATCCCCATAAACCACAGAAGATAGAGCTGGTCCAGACCCAGATGTCCTTTATTTTTCTTGCTGGCGACTTTGCATATAAAGTAAAAAAGGAGGTCAATCTGGGATATCTGGATTACACTACTTTGGAGAAACGCCATTTCTTCTGCCATCAAGAACTGGAGTTGAATAGACGTCTTTGCCCTGATGCCTACTTGGCTGTGGTGCCGATTGTGGAAGAAAAAGGCGGGCTCTGTGTTGAAGGGCGAGGCAAAGCGATAGAGTACGCTGTCAAAATGAAGCAGTTGCCCCAGGAGCGCATGATGGATGTGCTTTTGCCCCAAGGTCAGGTAACCCCGGAAATGATAGCAAGGGTGGCTGAAAAATTAGTGGGCTTTCACCAAAAAGCCGAAACAAATCAAGAGATTGCCGCCTTTGGCAAATTGGATGTTATACGCCAGAATACCGATGAGAACTTCGCTCAAACCGAGAAATATATTGGAACCTCCATCACCGCCGAGGAATATCAACACATTAAGAATTACACTGATAACTTCGTTGACAGCAACACAAGCCTGTTCGATAAACGGGTAAGAGAAGGGAAAATAAGGGATTGTCATGGCGACCTTCATGCCGCCCATGTTTGCTTCAC
>JAUWQP010000009.1 GCA_030611015.1 Chloroflexota bacterium
AAAACAGTTTAGAGATTTGAATTTTGATAGTTGGATTTGTTTAGGGCTTAGAAATTAGGATTTAAAATTTAGCCACTGCGATTGCCACGCCCCGACTTGTCGGGGCTCGCAATGACACGGCAGGTTATTACCCAATGTTACAAACATATAAAGTGTCACCCATCTATCTGAACTAGCTCATTTACGCTATACGACGGCGACGGAAGTGCTGATATAATACTAAGGTAATGAATTTAGCCCGGCAAATAGAGCGATATCTCCCCCGGCAACTCCTGGAGCTGGTCAAGGATATCAGCAGACAGGCTGCCGAGCGGGGAGAAAGGGTATATCTCGTCGGTGGCGTAGTACGAGACCTGCTTCTAGGCTACCCTAATTTAGACCTTGACTTGGTGGTCGAGGGTGATGCGGTGAAATTGGCCCAACAAGTGGCGGAAACCAGTCAGACAAAGTTGCTGGCCCACCGCCATTTCGGCACCGCTAAGCTCAGCTATGGGGATTTCACCCTGGACCTGGCAACAGCACGAAAGGAAACCTACGCCAGACCGGGGGCATTACCTACAGTCACCCCGGGCACTCTCAAGGATGACCTCATCCGCAGAGATTTCTCCATCAATGCGATGGCTATATCCCTCGGTTCAAATGATTACGGGGAGTTGGCTGACCCTCATCAAGGTAAAAACGACCTAGAGCATCGGCTTATCCGTATTTTGCATCCCGGAAGCTTCAGCGACGATGCCACCAGAATTTTACGGGCCGTTCGTTATGAACAACGGCTGGGTTTTGAGCTTGAAACACAGACCGCTCAGCTACTTAAACGGGATACTTCCATGCTGGATACAATAAGTGGCGACCGAATCAGACACGAGTTGGAACTACTTTTTAAGGAAAAACAGCCAGAATTTGCTGTCAGGCGGCTTGCCGAGCTAGGAGTGCTGCCAAGAATAAGCCCCTTCCTCAAAGGCGATGGCTGGATAGCTGAGAAATTTGACAGAGCGCGCCGTCTAAAGAAGCCCACCCAATTGCCCTCGCTCTATTTCTGTCTTCTTATTTATTCATTTGGCGAAAAGGATATTGAGAAATTTCTCGCCCGTCTTAACATACCGGCAAAATTATCCCGAGCCATACGCGATACGCTCCGCCTCAAGACCAGCCTTCCACTCCTGGACAAGTCTTCCCTAAAACCCAGTGAGATTTATTATCTGCTCCGGGAATATGAGCCCCTGGCGGTACAGGCAAATGCTATAGCCACAGACGAAAAAGAATGCACCCCATCCTTAATCGTACATCAGCACCTCCAACTGTTTCTCACAAAACTGCGCTATGTCAGAACTGCCCTTAACGGAGAAGAGCTAAAAAGACTGGGCATCCCCGCTGGGCCGGAGATGGGACAGGTCCTCCAGATATTGCATAAGGCGAAATTAGATGGAGAGGTTAGAACCAAGGCAGATGAAAAAAAACTAGCCCTCTCTTTATCACCGAAGTTATAATGGTGGGAAGGGAAGAATATTCAAGACCGCCGGGCCGAGGTAGCAGGCCAAGAGATACTTGGGGAATTTTCCTGCCCAGCAAGGCAAGAGAAATTTCCATACCGGTAGTTTAGAGGCTCCGGCCAGGAGTCCGGCTACGTCAAATGGCAATATAGGTTGAAGAGAGACGAAGAAGATGCCCCACGGGCCATATCTCTTCATCCAGCCTACAAGCCTTTCATATCCCGGTGCGCTCTCGGCTAGTATGAATCTCTTTCCCCAGTAGCCGGCATAATAGCCAGTTATTTCTCCCAAGGTGCCAGCACTACTAGCTATAAGAGCTACAAGAATAGGGTCCCATTTCGATGCCGCTGTTATCATTATGGCGACGAAAATAGGTACTGGAATAATAATACTGGCGTTACTTACCAGAGTGGTTACAAAAACAACTAGGTAAGCTGTAGTGGCCAATCCTTCAACTGAAAGATCAAAATAGGCCATCAGATATCGAAGGAGGAAATAAAGGCCGACGCTGAGACCAAGAATGCCAACGGCATAAATCGTCGCCAGAAGCCACCTATTTCGCTTGATTTGCTCCACTATACTCATATTTTCACTTCACTCTAATCTTCTCCCTTCAGAGAAGAGCGTTCTAGCCCCCGGGAAAAGGAGACGTCACGTAGCATTCCAGCCCTTGTCCTCTCAAGTTTAGACTTATCACTTTGGCCTGCCTCTCCTCGGAGAAAAAGGTAAAAAGACATGGTCCGGAGCCAGCGAGATAAACTCCCGGAGCTCCAGCTTCTTCCAGGGTCTTTCGATATTTGTCCAGCCCGGGGAAGAAATCAAAGGCTACCATTTCGAAGACATTAAACATAAGACTATGGTCAATCGCTTTCCCTTGCTTCAAATAGGATAAGGCCTGTTGAATAAACCGGCCTTCGGTGTAATGAGCAGCATTTAATTTACCATACATTTGTTTTGTTTTGCCCGAGATTTTAGGCAATGGCGGTACTAATAACACAAAGTAGATTGAAGGCAAGGATGGCAGCGGGGTTACTTTTTCTCCCTTCCCTTCTACCCAAGCCGTGCCCTTATGGGTAAAGAAGGGGACATCCGAGCCTAACTCAGATGCTAATTGGACCAGCTCAGGAAGCGACAGCCTCAATTCCCAAAGCTCATTTAGAGCCAAAAGGGTGGCAGCAGCATCACTGCTGCCGCCACCCAACCCAACACCCCAGGGTATATGCTTGCGAAGTTCGATGCGTGCCCCCAAACTATATCTTGTGCTTTTCTTAAGCAGAGTGGCTGCCCGTGTTACCAGGTTATCACGCTTTAAGCTGGGCTCATCACATTCAAAGCATATTGCCTCGTCTGGCTGAAAATTGAGGACGTCGCATAAGTCTATTGACTGAACAATGCCGGAGATTCGATGATAATCATTAAGCTTGCCCAGTACTTCGAGGACAAGGTTTATTTTGGCCGGGGCATAAACAGTCAACATTATAATCTTTGAGCTACACACCCCCGATGTCATTCTGAGGGAGCGTGGCGACCGAAGAATCTCGAGATCCTTCGCTTCGCTCAGGATGACATAGGCAGGGAGCAAATGTTTCCCATAGCTTCCTCCACTCCTCCAGGCTAAGAGTTTCAGCTCGCCGTTTAGCGTCTATTCCAGTCTTCTCCAGTAACAAAGCAACCTGGCCTGGCGGCATCCCCAAAGCGTGTGCCAGGGAATTGCGAAGCTGCTTGCGAGGTGAGCTGAAACCATGCATCACTATATCAAAAAAACTAGCAACCTCGGGTACCTCGATAGGCGGCTGAGGGTAAACATCCAGGCGTAAAATAACTGATTCTACTTTCGGCGGGGGATAAAAACTTGCCGCCGGCACATAACATATAATATCAGGCTTGCTATAAAACTGAATTTTCACACTGAGCAAGCTCATCTTGCCAGGGGTGGCAGCAATAGCTTCACCGACTTCCTTCTGTACCATTACCACCATTGCTGAAGGTCGGGACTCTCCCTCGAGAAAATGGCGCAATACCGGTGAAGTAATGTAATAAGGAAGATTAGCTATAACTTTATAACCTCGGACAAGTTCGGAGGCAGATAGATTATTTTGTAGAAGCCGTTGAGGGGTAACCTTGAGTATATCAGCATGGACAATTTTAACGTCAGGAAAGTCAGCCAGTCGTTTTTTCAGCAGGGCAACTAATTTGGAATCAAGTTCAACGGCAATAACCCTGGCTCGCTGTTTGGCTAACCCCTCAGTTAGTATGCCCAGCCCCGGACCTACCTCGACCACAATGTCCCCGGGGCTGAGTTCGGCAGCAGATAGAATACGCTCTAATACAGCTTCACCTATAAGGAAATGCTGTCCCAAGCGTTTTTTCGGTCTGAAGCCAAATTGGCGAAGCAATTGCCGATACAAAAGTGTCAGTCCTGCGCAAACAATTGATAGAAGCCCTTTCCCGTTTTCCTTCCCGTGTACCCAATTTCCACCATCCTCTTCAACAACGGAGTAGGCTTATACCTTTCCCATCCAGTCTGCTGGTAGATGCCCTCTAACAGGTCCACAATAACATCTATACCAATTAGGTCGGCTAATTCAAATGGCCCCATAGGCCAATTAAAAGATAGCCGCATCAATTTATCTACATCTTCTATACGTCCTGCACCCTCCTCTAATAACTTCGCCGCCTCATTCACTGTCAACATATAGATTCTATTAGCCACAAACCCGGGGGAGTCCTTGACTACCACAGGTTCCTTGTCTAGAGATTTCACAAAATCGAGAGTTACCTTTACACTCTCCTCGGAAGTGAGTAAAGACCTCACTACCTCCACTCCCTTCATTAAAGGCACAGGATTCATGAAATGTGCCCCGATAACTTTATCGGCGCGCCTGGTTGCTGAGGCAAGTAGGCTTATGGGTATTCCTGATGTGTTAGAAGCCAGAATCGTTTCATTGGGGCAAATTTCCCCAAGTTGCTCGAATATCGGCAGCTTTACCTCTGCCCTTTCAAATACCGCCTCTACAACGTAGTCAGCATCTTTAGCGGCATCTTTCATGTCAACTGAAGTGCGAAGTCTCGCCAGTGCTTCATTCATCTCTTCTTGTTTAATTTTTTCTTTCTCCACAAATTTACCCAGGCTTGCTTTTATTTTGTTCATACCACGGTCAAGAAACTCTTGTCTTATGTCAACCATGGTTGTCTCATAGCCCGCTTGAGCCGATACCTGAGCTATTCCACCACCCATAGTTCCTGACCCAATAACGCATACTTTCTTTATTGTCATATATTTATAATCTCCAAAACTCCTGTAAGCCGTGCACCTGCCCTCGATTCCTAAACCGGGAAGCAGTCCTTGCCAGCTAGCTCCAGCCAGGCACCTCTATGTCACACTGGAAGTGCTATTTACCGCTGCTTCCTTCCGGACCTGACGGGGTTCATAGTCCCCAGTTGCATAGAACCCGACTATCAACACCGCTCAACAAAAACAAAATCTACCCGGCAGTAAACCTCAAGCAGGAATTCGGCCCCGCTATAGCGGTTTTCGGGTACAGGGCACCGCTAGCTCCCCGCCTAGCACGGCTCACTTCATGATGTTACCAATAAGTGTTAACCACGTCAACATTGGAATAAGCGGGACTAGATCCTTCGCTACACTCAGAATGACATTATTGGATGTCGTTTAACAACCCCGGATAATTTGCGTGGCTTCTTTCACGCTACGGCCAATTTTGAGAACAAGATAGATAAGACTAATATCTACTCTTTCAGTTAGTTCTGGGGTCGCTCTCTTTCCTTGAGCTTCTTTCTAGATATCTTCCCCGAGCTAGTTTTAGGTATGCTGTCTACAAATTCAATTCTCTTGGGAAGCTTAAAATCAGCCAGGTTTTGGTAACAAAGGTTGGACAGCTCTTTGGCCGTGGCATGTTGCCCTTCTTTAAGCACTACGAAGGCTGTGGGTATCTGTCCTCCATAACCATCGTCAATGCCTACATAGGCTGCCTCAGCTACGCTAGGATGGCTCAGTAGCACGAATTCAACTTCTGACGGGCCAATCTTGAGTCCAGAAGACGTGACTATTATGAACGACTTCTTCTCTATATACTCCAAGTAGCCTTCTTCATCCATCCTGACGAAATCTCCGGTATAAAACCAGCCATCCTTAAGGACTTGAGCCGTGAGTTCAGGAGCTTTATAGTATCCTTTCATCACCCAGCGGGCATTGAACACAGCTTCCCCTATTTCACCCTTGGGAACCTCCTGGCCGTTGTCATCCAGTATCTTAAGGCAGCAAATTGGCTTGCCGACAGTCCCCAGTTTACGGCTGTTAAAGGTGCTTATGGAAACGGCTGAAACTTCCGTGAGACCGTATACCTCATAAAGAGATAAACCGAACTTCTCCTCCAGAATACTCATCAGCACAGGAAAGGATTTTGCCCCGGCAGTAACAGCCAATCGCAGCGAATTCAGATTGTATCCTCGCAAAATTTCATCTCGCAGCATAGCCAGGGCATTGTACATGGAAGGAACCCCGAAGATAATGCTTCCCCTCTCCTTTTCCACAGCCTTCAGGACAGCTCTGGGAGTGAAATTAGGGATAAGCACGACAGTAGAGCCTATGATAATCGAGCCAAAAAGAACCTCGAATAAGCCATAAAGATAAGAAAAGGGAACAATGTCTATGATGACATCTTCCCTTTTCCGTTGTATGCCTGCGGAGACTATGGGGGGAGTTCCCATAAGGGAAGCATGTGTATGCACCACGCCTTTTTGCTTCCCCAGTACGCCAGAGGTGTAGAATATAGTAGCTTCGTCCTCGTCTTTTATATCGATATTCGGTGATATGGAAGAGCTGTTAGCTACCATCCTGGTGTAAGAGCCTGCATCAACCTCAATTACGTGTTTTAGCAAAGGAATATGAGGCAAAACTGAGGAAAGTATCCGAGAAAATCTCTTCTCCGTTATCAGAATTTCCGAGTCGGAGTCTCGCAATAAAGAATCAAGTTCAGGCGCTTTAAGCGCAGTGTTGAGTAGCACAGCCACACCTCCACCCCTGATTACCCCGAAATAATTGATGACCCACTTAGGTCTATGGGACATCAAGATAGCCACATGGGTACCCTTTTTCATCCCCATATCCAGGAGGACGTTGGCTACTCTGTTAGAAGTCTCATCTAGTTCCTCATAAGTAACCCTCTGAGCACCAAGAACAATGGCTTCTTTATGTGGTATTTCCCTGGCAGTATTTTCTAAGGCCTCTATAATATTCATCTCTGCCTTCGGAAAATCCTAATGACAAAAAGTATATCTTAATAAAAGGTATATGGTAAAGCCCTCAGCCATGATTGCTGGGAAAAGAATAGATCGTTTTGCAAAGACAACATGTGGAGATATCGTTAACACGTGGGACAAGTACCAGTTATTAACAACTTGAGAAAGCACACCATCACTAAAAAGAAGAGATTAGCCTCAACACCACTGAGGTTTCAATCTGCCTCTCGGGGATGTTCCAATATGTCCGCAAGAGCCTATCCTTTTCCCTGGATGACACCAGTTTGAAACCATGTTTCTCGTAGAATCGAATAGCCCAGGTGGCGTCAGCCCAGGTCCCTACCAGGACTTCCGGAGTCTCGGCCAAGCCTCTGAGATATTCAAGTAGCTTCATGCCAATTCCCCTTCTCTGGCATCCTGGAAGCACATAATCATGCCTGATCAACGTGGTATCTTTAAGAGCTTGAATTCCTGTCACTCCGAGCAAATGCCCGCCTTCCGCCCAGCCAAAGAATCTAACACCAGCCTCAATTTCTCCTTCTAATTCCTCAGCTGACATATATGGTTCCTTCCATCTATCACCGGGGATTACACCTTTGTAAACTTGCGCAGCATCGTTTATGACCTTGAGTATAGCATTGAAATCTGAAGCCAATAAGCTACGAACTTTGTTTGAAACAGGCAGTAGTGGGGAACACATTTCTCGGCTGATGTTACGGCTTCTGCAGTTGTTGTGTCACTGGTCGTTGTTGAGCTTGTATAGCAATTACTTCGCTTCCTGCTTCAAAAAGCTCTGACTTAATTGCGTGCACCAGTCCCCAGGATTGCGCCTCCTCCGGATTTAGAGTCGTCCTCTCAATCATAGCATCAGTAATGTCTTTAGTGCTTTTACCCGTATTCGCTGCGATTACCTTAGCAATATTCTCCACGTCAATCCTCAACCCCTT
This sequence comes from Chloroflexota bacterium, assembly GCA_030611015.1. GTDB lineage: Bacteria > Chloroflexota > Dehalococcoidia > GIF9 > AB-539-J10 > RBG-13-51-36. Next base: position 7,700 of record JAUWQP010000009.1, read on the forward strand.
CAATCTTTCCTCCAGCAGTTTCTCGTCTAAATTCTGTTCCCCTCTGAATTGGACATTAACGCCGTGAAACAGGAATCTCGCCTGGGGTACTGATACCCTTCTCGAACCGGCACAGTATAGGACAATGCCAATTGAGTCCACACTGCCAAAATTGTGTGTGGTTATGGATACAGGCAATCCTTTCAAATAATTATATGCGCTTAAACCATGGATAACAGAGCCACCAGGCGACGAGATAAGGATGGTGAAATCCTGTGTTCCTTGCTTCATTTTTTGGTCAACGGCGCTCATCAGAGCATTGACAGTAGCGTCAATCACCGGAGCGAAGAATCTAATTACAACTGGTTTCGTAGCCATGTTTTATCCTCCTCAGAATAATTCAGATGTCGCCTAACATATCACAGATTTGAGAAGTCAGAGCGACAGAAGCCAAGAGCTGGAACTTCATATGTTCCGCTCTCGCAAGTCAGACAAATCACTCTGCGAATCTCCCATCATCTTTCGATCCTGAAAGCTTGTGCACATTTTTCTCTAGCCATCCTATCCTTTCCACTTCCCTTATGTCAAATTCTGGAATATAAGGTTTAATATCCAGAAGGGGGGTTCCATCTACAATGTCCACATCTCGAATATGGAGCATATTCCCTTCAACCTTGACAAGGCACACTACCGAGATGCCAATAGGATTGGGTCTACCGGGACCTCGCATGGCAAAGACTCCATGCCTTTCGTTATCCATATAGGGCTTTGCTATCAATGTCGAACCTTTAGATAAGTGAAAGTGGTATAGCAAAATAATGTGAGAGAAACCTTCAATATCCTTTAGGCCTTCAGTGTATTCCGGGAATACCTCGACTATCCCATTGATACCTTTAGCAGCTGCAGGCTGTATAGGCGTCCCTTTGGGTTCCTTTAAGGGAGAATGAATAACTCCGATTGGCTTGTACTTTATCTCATTCATGCTTTCGCCCTTTTACATATGCAGGCCTCGGTGTTGCCCAGAGACGAAGCAGGGGAAATCGTTCCCCATAGTACTCGTCTAATTGTAGCACACAGCATAGGGTCAATGAATTGGAGAGGAGCTAGTCGCAAGGCAAGATTCATAGGGGGGAGTTTTGCTATACTATAAATAGGGATTAGCTTTATGGGAGACATAAATAAGGTCAAGCGGAGGATAGAAGAGCTACGGGGATTAATCAACTACCATAATCATCGCTACTACGTGTTGGACAGCCCTGAAATCAGCGACGCCGCGTACGATGAGTTGATGAAGGAGCTCAGGCAGCTTGAGGCTGAGCATCCTGAACTTGTTACCCCGGACTCTCCGACGCAAAGGATCGGAGCGCCTCCTGTAGAGGCATTTGGGGTTGCCGAACATCCCCAGCCTTTGTTGAGCCTGGCCAATGCTTTTTCTTATGAAGAACTAGCCGCCTGGCATAAAAGAGTAAACAACCTTTTAGGCGGGCGCCAGTTTGACCTTGTTTGCGAGCCTAAAATTGATGGACTGGCAGTAGCTTTGACTTACATTGATGGCTCGCTCGTCACAGGAGCAACCAGGGGGGATGGCTACCGGGGTGAGGACATCACCCAGAACCTGAAAACCGTCAAGAGCATTCCTCTTTCCGTGTCCAGAGAGGCACCACCCAGATTTGAAGTCCGAGGCGAAGTTTATCTTCCCAAGGCTGGCTTCAAGAAGCTTAACGAAGAAAGGGCTAAAGAGGGTCTGCCACTTTTTGCCAATCCCAGAAATGCCGCTGCCGGCTCGGTAAGGCAGCTCGATTCCAGCATCACTGTCAGGCGCCCGCTGGATATATTCATCTATGGTCTGGGTTGGGCTGCAGGCAAACCCGTGCCCGACACTCACTGGAAAGTCATGCAATACCTCAAGGCAATAGGCTTCAAGATAAATCCCAATATTGCCCTTTGCTACTCCCTCGACGAAACAGAGAAATATTACCAGAGACTGGAAGAGACGCGAGAAAGCTTTCCTTACGAAGCTGATGGCGTAGTGGTAAAGGTCAATTCTATTGCCCTTCAGCAAGAGCTGGGCACAGTGGCTCACGAGCCAAGATGGGCTATTGCCTACAAGTTTCCTGCCATCCAGGGCACCACAAAGCTAATTGATATCGGCATAAACGTGGGGAGGACGGGGAGTCTTAACCCTTACGCTATTCTAGAGCCAGTTCGAGTGGGCGGTGTCGTTATCAGTTCAGCGGCGCTGCATAATGAGGAAGATATTCACCGCAAAGACATCAGGATTGGAGACTGGGTTGTGGTGCAGCGGGCTGGCGAAGTTATTCCCGAGATTGTCGAGCCTATTGTCAGCCGCCGTACTGGCAAGGAGAAAATCTTCTCTATGCCCAGTCGCTGCCCTGTCTGCGGAAGCGAGGTGATAAAGCCAGAGGGTGAAGCTATGCACCGCTGCACCAATACTGCCTGCCCCTCTCAAGCTCTGGAGAGAATCAAGCACTTTGTTAGCCGCGGGGCAATGGATATAGATGGCGTGGGAGAGAAGCTATGCTGGGCTTTGTTCGAGGCTGGCTTGGTCAAGGATGCTGCTGATTTATATCGCCTCACCAGGGAGCAGCTTCTCGGTCTGGAAAGAATGGCGGATAAAAGCGCCTCCAATGTGCTTAATTCCATCGAAAGAAGCAAGAACAGAAGCCTGGCTCAAGTTATCTTTGCCTTGGGAATCACCCATGCCGGTGAGCAATATGCCGAACTACTTACAGACCGCTTTAGTAGCATAGACGAACTGGCTAAAGCGAGTGAGGAAGACCTTTCAAACATTAAATCTATCGGCCCCAAGATAGCTCAAAGTATCGTTGCCTTTTTCAGACAGAAAGAGAACAAGCAACTTATTAAAAAGCTACAGAAGGCTTTGAAGGAGCCGGAAAGAGAGAAAGCTAAGGAAGCCCAGCCTGAGGAGTTACCTTTAGCCGGACGGGAATTTGTTTTTACCGGGAAGCTGGAATCCCTCTCTCGCTCAGAGGCAGAAGCGAAAATAAAGGCTCTCGGTGGCAAAGCCGGCTCAGATGTCACCAAGAAGACATCTTACGTGGTGGTGGGCACCGACCCTGGCTCCAAGCTAGCCAAAGCTCAGAAGTTGGGAACAAAGACAATTAATGAAGCTGAGTTCCTGGACTTGCTGAATAAGGCTGTTTGAGAAAGATTTAGGAAAACGTAGAAGAGATTTACAACTCTCTATACGGAAGTTCCCAAACGCTGAAAGTCTTAGGTGAGGTTTGAGCCAGTTCACTGCATTTTGTAATGAAACCTCAGCCCCCGCCTGTGAAGTTCCAGCTTTGGAGTGTAGAATTCCGCTTTCTCTTTAACCCAAGACGGAAATAGATTGAACCACAGTCAAAACCACAAGCGCAGCGGTCAGTACAATCAGCACAATTGAAAGCCTCTTACTCGTCCTATCTAACTTTATTAACGTGTTTAGCAAATCAGATACGAATGGCGTTATGATACCCATATCGTTTGGTGAAACATTATTTAATGTCACTGTTTTCAGGCGCTTTTTATCATCCCACTCGAATGATATTTCCCCTTTAGATTCTACGCTTTTCATCTCGCTTTACCTCCTTGCTAGCTCATCGCTTTACCAAAGTCATCAAATCATGCTACTCCAGTCGGAGTATACATCCTAATCTAATTGTACCACTTACTAGCTCAGTGAAGTTTGAGGATAGCTTGAGGCTTTATCACCATATTGAAGGCCTAATCTTTCTTCCTCAATATTACCCGACTTGCTACTAGGGCAGCCGTTAGGATAAGAAATAAACAGAAGGGCCCGACAATCCACTTGACAATCCATGCGGTAAATTCTGTATTTCGCCCTGCAAGGATGGCACTCTGGGTAAGCTCGTCTTGCGCCCATCCCGGCATTGGCTCGCCATATATCATAGCCGCTTTCATGCCGACGACCAGTATAATGATGCCTACAGCCCCTAATAGAATGAGACGAAGCTTCCTTTTATCCATCTTACCTCTCCAAATTCGCCAGCTGAGCTACTCACACAATATCATGCCAACTACTCGCCTCCAGCTTTATTACTCTTTTCAGGTTTCGCCAATGCTTTTGCCGCTCTCTCCTGCAACTCCTTCAGCTTCTCTGCCCCCTTCCACTGCTCTAACTTGTCCTCCAAGACTTTAAATTCTTTCACTTCCCCCTTGTCCAACTTAATGCGCAGTAATGACTTACACGTATCACACAACAAATCACCGCTATAATCCTGGTCAACATATTCTGGAAATTTAATAGTATTTTCACACATAATGCACGCAATCTCAGCCCTTTTTCTCTTTATCACCATAGCCAAGGTACGCATCCTAATCTCATTATACCATTCGCTAGCTCAGTGAAGTTTGAGGATAGCTTGAGGCTTTCTCAACTGTAGTTGGTCACCAACAGCTCTAATAAGCTAGCCTTGACCACCTGCTATTTCTTTATCGCCACGTATGCTTCAACTAGGAAGACGATATTCGTTGCCGCCAGATGAAGTGCATAAGCAGCGTAGTGGTTTGGAACAATAGTTCTCTTTTTCCCTTGACCATGTCTCGCTAATCTATTACTTGTAGTAGGTAGTCCACTTTCTAATGTTGCTCTTAAGGAACCAAAATGACCTTGTAAAGGCCTAGGAATTAATCCATTTCCAATACAAATATCGATTAAAGGCTTTGCAGTTGCGTTCTCAGGGAATTTCCAACCCATCAGTGAGCAAATCGATTTCATCGTGCTTTCAAATGCTTTTAACGCATTAGAAATAGCGTCTTTGTTGTTACCCTCGCGGTAATGTTTGTGGGCATCTAAGAATTCTTCGGAAGCTCCCTCAAAACCCGGTTGTTGGAGAAGAGAAATAGCTGGGAGCACGGCTTCAGTATGCATATATTGGGAGTCCATCCGAACAATCATACCACCAGCATATTGGTAACCAATCCCATGTTCCTTAAACCTAGTATTTAATTCGTTAATAGCATCGTCAGGCTCTTGGGTAATTTTTGCTCTGAGTTTTTCTACACCATCTAATTTCGAGCAAACTATTTCAATCATGCGAAAAGATACTTCAATCAAGCTTAATATATTGTCAATGTTGGATTCTTCTAATAAAAAGGTGCAACATTTCGTAAATGGCTTATCTCCCTTTCTGCCTAACGATGAAAGTCCTAATTCTCTACATAATATGTCGTGTATCGCAATCCAAATATTGTCTGGTGGTTCGTTACTATAGTCGTAGCTGCCTTCTCGCCAAGTACCAATTGCGGTTCGCCAAATATATATTATCTGGTTTCGCAAACCTTCTGGTATTTCATCATATTTATAAACATCAGGTTGCCCTACTTGTTCCTGCTGCTTTTTTCGCTTTGAATAAATATCATATACGGGCATTTCTACCATCATATCATGAATGATTCTCCGCTTTAATTCTCATTTTCGGGGCGGTTTAAGTTAGTGTGGTTTATGCAGCCTTTCTAATATAGGATATTCCAAAGTGTAAAGCTAAATGTCGGCAAAATCCGGGCTTCAGGCCAAATCAACCTAAAAGCAGAAGACTAAAGCGAGTTAAGCCAATCAAGCTTGCTGTTTAAGGTGAGTAGCATTTGCTTAGCATCAACAGAATCAGCCATAATATCGCGTGACTGAATTCCCATAAACTCTAAGTCAATGAAACTCATAGTTGGTTTGGGGAATCCCGGTAAGACTTATGCCCATAATCGCCACAATGCTGGCTTCCGGTGCCTGAATTACTTCGCCAGGCTTCATTCTATTCGCTTTGACCACAGGCAATGCCGGGCTAGGGTAGGCATTGGCGAAGTAAGAGGTGAAAAGTTGCTGCTGGCAAAGCCCAGGACATTTGTGAATCTCAGCGGCGACCCCGTGGCTTGCCTGGTGCGTAAGCATGACATTCCTTTGAGCAACCTCTTGATAATCTATGATGACCTCGATTTGCCTCTGGGCAAAATTCGCCTGCGGCAGAACGGAAGCTCGGGAGGACACAAGGGAATGAATTCCGCTATTTCCGCCCTCGGTAGCGAGGACTTCCCTCGAGTCAGGGTGGGGATTGGGCGGCCCCAGGGAGAAGAGCAATCCATCGGCGAGGACGCTATAGTCAGTTATGTGCTCAGCGATTTCTCCCCTCAGGAAGAAGCAACAATTAAGCCTGTAATTGCCACGGTGGCCGAAGCCATTGACTGCTTTCTTACTCAGGGAATAGAAGCGGCAATGAGCAAGTTTAACTAGCCGCTTTACGAAGCTACGTGCCATGCCGTATTAAAAAGAAAATTTAACCAAATAGCGGATTGTTGCTCCTTGGCTCTATAGGATGTCTTGGACACCGCACAAAACAATATCGACAATCCCTTTACTAACAGTACTATAGTACTATAAGGCGATCATAAATTTGGTAGTCAAGTGTGTGCCTTAGTGGATTGCGCAGTTCTCACAATGCTTAGTCCAGCATATATTGATATCCTATAGCGGACGAAGGGGGTAAGGTGAATAACTGGATACTTCTGTTACTAATGTGTGATTGACAGTAAACAAGACCATGCTATATGATAGTCTTAGAGAGAAATTCCAAATAACGTTTAATAACCAAAATCCATAGGGCTTAACAGTTTTAAATTTTGAAAGGGAGGATGAACATGAAGAAATTCTTATCACTGACGATTATTCTGGCAGTGGTGGCTGCATTATCGATTACTCTGGCGGTGCTGTCTACATCAGGAGTAGGTTGTATTTCTCCAGAACAGGCACTAGAAACAGGAACCTTGAAACTCTATCTTTCAGATGCGCCGACAGACGCCGAAAATGTTACAGGTGTTTACATTACTATTGATGAAATTCAATACCATCGAGATGGTCAATGGATAACATGCGGGGAATTTGTAGTCCCTCAAAAATATGACTTATTGGAATTAACCGGGGGAAATTCCACCTTATTGGGTGAGTTGACATTGCCTTCTGGGAATTACACTCAAATTCGCTTCATGCTTGATATTCAAGAAATAGGTCCACCCCCAACCAGTCCGGGCTGTTATATCGAATTTGCTGATAACTCCACAGAGCCTCTCTTCGTCCCGAGCGGTGGACAGACAGGCTATAAAGGAATAGGCCGATTCGAAGTTCCTGTTAATGGAACTGTGGTGGTTACCGCGGACTTCGATGTTCGTGAAGCTGTTGTTCTAGCAGGTTCTTCATACATCTTAAAGCCAACAATCAAGCTGATAGTCAACGACTAAGCTGGAAGTATCCGTGGCTCAATTACAAATACTTCTCATCGCACCGATATGATTGTTATTGCCAACGGAGATAGAACTTGGGCTGACACAGAAGTCAATGACCCAGTTGGTGAGGATTCCATATTTTCTAATTCAATTGCCAGCGAGAGAATAGTGGCGGAAGCCATTGATTACTTTCTCACCCAGGGGATAGAAGCGGCAATGAGCAAGGTCAACTAGCCTCTTTATAAAGCTACATAGTATACCCTATTCAAACGGGAATTTAGCAATACGGCGGTTTGTTAAGTCTAAATCCAAATTATTCGTCAGGGGAAAACACCATGCTATAATTTCAGTATAATGAACTTAGTAACTGGAATATTTTAGACATTGCCAATGTACTAAGGAGAGAAATGCGTTTTAAATGTGTCACTTGCGGAATTGAGTTCGATACTATAGAGCAGCTAGCTCGCCATAAGCAACAGCACCAGGCTGGTCCAAGAAGCTCCTCAGGAGTAATTTGCCTGGGCTGTGGTAAAAGTATCCCTTTGGAGTCATCTAAAGCTAACTACAGCGGGCCACTCGCTTGTCCTAACTGTCGACGGACAATGACCGTCGTATTAGAAGATGGTGAAGTGGTTGCATCTCGGCTTGGCTAACGTCTATGTCTAAACGTCTGAACATCCATAGTGTCCCGGCTCTAGTCGGTATCGTGGGACCCATTGTGGTGGCTGTCGGGGATCTCGCAGCATCTTCATCCGTTCCCGGTTACAGCCTGGTCCGTGATTCAGTCAGCAGCCTGGCATTGACTAGCATAGGCTGGCTACAATCAATTTGCTTTCTAGCTATGGGCCTGCTGTTGGTGATCTTTGTCGCCGGGCTGTTTTTTAATATTCGTAGAGCCCGGGTCTTCCATGCCGGCATCGTACTTCTTGCTCTCTGTGGCTTCGTGCTGATGTTGATTGCCACCTTTCATATGGACCACCCTGGAGCTCCGCCTATTGATGGAACAATCCACACGATAGCATCTTACGGCCTTGGCTTGTTATTCCCCATCGCCATTTTGTCGCTCACACCTAGCCTCAAGAATACCCCGAATTGGAAAAACATCTTTATCTATACACTTATTGCCGGTGTTTTAGCTTTGGCTCTGATATCGGGGGCATTGCTTGCCGAGCAACGAGGCTGGTTCGGTCTGTATGAGCGAATTATAATACTCAACGCGCTAGTCTGGGTGGAGGTAGTAGCAATCCATTTTCTACGCCTGCTGCTGAGGCAGGAGCCAAAGCCTCAATCCTGACAGCATCTCAATTTTGCCCGAGTCTGAGTTGGACTGAAGTTGATGATCAGGCGTAAGCCAAAAGAGGTTAAAACGAAGGAATATTTGGGCAAGAAAGTATTGCGAGTAACACCAAAAACCACGAAACTGTTGAAACAGTCGGTTAGGCAGTTCTGGGCGAGGTCTAAGCAGAAATATGAGATATCACTTGCCAGCCCGACTGACTTGTTAGAGCACGAATAAGAACACAATGACGGGCACTTGTCTGCCCATCCAGAAACGAATAATTTAGAGTCCAACCAAATATACGCATAGGACCATGTTCTCTTAGGGTGCAAGGTATCGTCTCTTCCAGTCTGCTATCGGGACAAGATTAAGCAGGACGAGGAAAGTGTTGAGGCTTTTCTGGGCGGCATAGTCCACGAGGCTCTCAAGAAATGCTACGACCACGTCAAGCTGGCCAGGCTAGTCACGCTGGATGAACTGCTCGTCTGCTATGACAATCTCTGGCAGCAGAACTGGCACGACGGGATTGTTAGTAGGGGGAGGAGGCTTGTTACTTAGGTCGCAGGTTGATTTCCAATTCAGCATCAAGTGCATCAGCCAGGCGTTTAACAGTAGATAAAGACGGTAACGAGCTTCCGCTCTCCAGCCTGGCTATGCTCTCCTGCTTAGTATTCATTAGCCTTGCTAATTCCTCTTGGGTCAACCCCTTCGCTAGCCTTAGCCGAATCAAGGCAGCTGCCAACCTGTATTCAGGTTCAAGAGCTTCGTACTCTGCCCTAAACTCAGGGTCTTTAAGAAGTTTCTTCTTGTGCTCTTTCCAATTCATCTCATCACCTCCTGGATAGATAATCGTCGCGCCTGCGCCGGGCTGTTTCTATGTCCCCTCTTGGCACCGGACCTGTCTTCTTAGTAAACCCATGCAGCAAGACAAACGTCTCACCGGTGGCCAAAAAGTAGATAATACGGTGCCGATTTCTACCATGCCGGATTCTCAACTCCCAGAGTTGTTTTTCGAGATGCCGGGCATATGGCATCCCCAAATCAGCACCGAATTCCTCAAGTAAATCCAAAGTCCTAACAATTCCGGCTCTCGACTTCGCATCCAGGGAGTCGATAAATTCAGCAACCGGGACTTTACCAACCCCTGACTGGTAGCACTCTATGTTCCACACTTAAGAAGAGTATAACAACATTGTTATATATTGTCAACATTGTTCAGTTCGGGTAGCATAAGATTATGTTTTTCCTCAACTTGCCTCGGTCTTGCCAGAACGCATTCTTTATGGCTGCTTTCTCTGGTATACTTGAGTTGACTGGTCGCCTGTAGGTTTGATTATGCCAATCTATTCTCATTCACAGCTAAGCACTTATGAAGAGTGCCCACTTAAGTACAAGCTCCGCTATCGGGACAAGATTAAGCGGGACGTGGAAAGCGTCGAGGCTTTTCTGGGCGGGACGGTTCATGAGACCTTGAAGAAATGCTACGACCACGTCAAGCTGGCCAGGCTAGCCACGCTGGATGAATTACTCGCCTCCTATGACAACCTCTGGCAGCAGAACTGGCACGACGGGATTGTTATCACCAGGAAAGACGTGACCGCTGACGATTACCGCGCTCTGGGCAGGAAGATGATAGAGACCTATTACCAGCGCCATGCTCCTTTTGACCAGGATATAACAATCGGCACCGAAATGAGGATTAGATTTTCCCTCGATGACGGCGGTAGATACAAGTTCCAGGGAGTGATTGACCGGTTGGCAAGGACGCAGGGCGGCATCTACCACATCCATGACTACAAGACCTCTGCCTATCTGCCGAGCCAGGAAGACATTGATAACGACCGGCAACTCGCCTTCTATCAGATTGGAGTGCAAAAGAGATGGCCCGGTGTTCAGGAAATACAGCTAATATGGCATTATCTGGCTTTTGACTGCCTGCTTGTGTCACAACGTTCGCAGGAGAAAATTGCTGAGCTGGCGGAGGAAACCATCAGGTTGATTGACGAGCTAGAAGCTACCGAGGAGTTTTTACCGAAAGAATCGGACTACTGCAAGTGGTGCGAATATCCAGACCTCTGCCCGACGAGAAAACATCTCTACACTGTAGAAGCCTTGCCCGCCAATGAATATCTGAGTGAGCCCGGCGTTGTCTTGGTCAACAGGTATGCTGAATTGAAGGAAAAAGCTGGCGAAATTGATGAGGAGATGGCGAAGGTGAAGGATGCGCTTATTGACTATGCCCGACAAGAAGGAGTCACGGTGCTAAAAGGAAGCAGATACAAGGTGAGGGTTAAGTTTGGCGAGAAGCTGGGATTTCCACGCAAGGGCGAACCAGCCCATGAAAATCTGGATGACACAATAATTCAAGCGGGCAAATGGCCGGAGGTTTCGCAGCTTGACACGACAGCACTCACCGGAATCGTTGAGAAAGGTCTGTGGGACAAAGAACTCATTGACCAGGTGATGAAATATGGCAGGATAGAAGAAACGAGTGCAGTCTATTTGTCAAAGCTAAGTGAAGAGGAGTAATAACAGGGCGTATCGTTTAACTCATGGAACAAATACTTAGCTTGTCGATCGTCTGGTCAACTATGGCGGCGGGCTACGTTTTTCCAGAAACTCATTGCCGGCATGTGTTGGTGATAATTGCTCTTCCACATCATCACTGATAAGCAATAGCAAACTTAATGGAACGCAGATACGCTGTAACCATACGAGACGAAGTCATCTTGAGGCTACAATATATCCGGCGACGAGAATTAGAAAACCACCGACAAGCATGAGTGGGGTGGGTGGCTGGGCTAGAAAGAGAAAACCGAAAACCACAGCGCTGGCGGGCTCCAAATAAGTGAAAACCACTGCCTTCTGAGCCTTTATCATTCCAAGGCCTTTGAGGTAGAGTGTAACGGCAAATGCTGTGTTGAATATACCCAAGACCAGCAGAAGTATCCATGAAGCTAAATCTGGAGAAAAATCAATGCCTATTACAAAGGGAAGGAGGCAAATTGAAGCTACGCAGTAAGAATAGAATGCTACAACTAGACTTGAGAAGCTGGATAAAGCCTTCTTAGATACAATGACGAATCCTGCATAGGCAAGGCCGGCAAGTAGCCCAAGAATGATGCCCAACAGGTCGAAGCCATCAGGGCCGCTAATCTGAAGGTTCTGCTGATATGAAATGACCGCTATTCCTGCCACGGATATGGCCAATGCAAGCAGGGTAGATTTCTCAAGTTTCTCTTTAAGAACCAGGGGGGCAAGTAAAGCTACAAAGATGGGTGCCATGTAATTCAGTAAGACCGCGTTGGCGATGGCAATGAGCTTCATCGAATGGAAAAGTAAAGCCCAACCCAAAGCGAGCAGGCAGCCTAAACTCAGCATAATCTTCCAATGCCTGGCAGCACTCATCACTTCGCGTTTTCGAGTTAAAAGTACTACAGGCAGTAGTGTGAGGCTGGCGAATACCACTCTAAAGAAAGCGATAGTATAGGCATCATAGGGGACCAGGTTCACAATCACACCATTAGAGCCCCAGATAACAGCTGCCGCAGCTACATAGAAGTATCCCGAAAACTTTGCATCGAATTGCTTCAGCATAACTACTCAGGCTTTATAAAGATGGAAAGATATGTCCGCCATTATACACTATGAGTTCTCGCCGCCTCTTTCGTGCAAAGCCGTAGTCTTAGCCAGGGAATAGAGCTCTCGGCTGCCGGCGCCAGTTCACAGCCCTCATTACACCCTTTAGGGAATTATTGTCTCAATATTTTGAGTCCGGTCATCTTGATATACTAAAATCTGTGGTATCATCTTGGACTGGTACCGTTTAAGGAATTAAACATGATAGAACTGCCGGAAGCTGCCGTTTTAGCCAAACAGATTAATGAGACTGTTGGCGGTAAGAAAATTAAGAATGTTATTGCTGCCCAGAGCCCACACAAGTTGGCTTGGTATTTTGGTGACCCGCAGGAATACAAAAGTCTGTTAACCGGCAAGGTAATCAGCGATGCCGTGAGCTATGGGGGGCAGGTAGAAATAACGGCTGGTAACGCGAAGTTGTTATTCAGTGACGGTGTGAATTTACGCTACTACAATAAGGGTGAAGGGCTATCGGACAAGCACCAGTTACTACTTGAGTTCGATGACGGTTCGTCTCTGGTTGGTTCAGTACAAATGTACGGCGGTCTATCGGCTTTTCCAGAAGGGAAAAATGATAATAAATACTACCTTATAGCCAAAGAGAAACCATCTCCTTTGTCCGATGACTTCGACGAAGCCTATTTTAACTCTTTGTTTGACGAGGGCACTGCAAAATTGTCGCTGAAGGCGTTTCTAGCGACGGAACAAAGGATACCCGGACTGGGTAACGGCATTCTACAGGATATCTTATTTAACGCGAAAATGCATCCGAAGAAAAAGGTTAATTCGCTCTCCATTACAGACCAACGGGTTCTATTTGATTCTATTAAGGACACTCTTTCGGAAATGACGGCGAAGGGCGGACGGGATACCGAGAACGACCTTTCGGGTAAACCGGGAGGATACAAGACTAAACTAAGCAAAAATACCGTCGGGCAGCCCTGCGCCGTATGCGGTACATTGATCAAAAAAGAGGCGTATTTGGGCGGGAGCATTTATTACTGTGACAGGTGCCAGAGGACGTAGGTGGAGCAAATGCAGAATCATACTGCAGTATGAAAACAAAAGCCTGGATCGTGCAACCAGACCGGACTAGAATAAAAAACGCTGCGCAACAAACAAGCCGCCTGCTCCAGCTATCGCGATTAACCAGAAGCCTTTGTTCCACTTGAAAACCTTTACGCCATCCAGAGGACCGAACGGTATCAGGTTGAACAGTGCCAGCCAGGTGTTAATGTACGCTCCCAGGGTGAAGAGCAAAGCCGGTCGAATAGCATCTAGCACCAGGAACACCACTGCCAGACCGATATTAGTAGCTGGGCCAGCCAGTGAGATGAGCCCGAGCTTCCTGTTGCTCAGACTGATTGTTCCCCCTGCAGTTGCTCTGGGCTGTATCATGACTGCGCCAGGAGCAGCAAAGATAAAACCGAAAAGCGAGATACCCAATGCCACGATTAAGCCTAGTGGCCACATCACATACTCTGCGAAGCAGTTGAACCTTCTGGCAACAAGCCGATGAGCTAACTCATGAAAGACAAACCCCAAGGAAACAGCGACTAGAGCTATGCCGACGGCGAAAACGAGGATGGCCGGCTGCTGAAAGGCGCGAAAGCCACCGGAAAGGGCAATACCAAATGCCAATGCCAGAACGAGCGCCGATATGACCAGGTCCCTTAACTCTTTCGCTCTCATCTCCTGGTCAAGTTTATCGCATATTAACCACAGCTAACAACTATGACGTTAGCAAACAGCCGCAGAGCAAAGCAAAAGGCCCGGATATCCCCACGCCGGGAAAACCGAGCCCTTCTGAGTTCTGTTAGACTATGTAGTAACAGCCCTACTTGCTGATATGGGTATTATTCTCCTACTTTGCCTCTGCTGGTGGACACCGAGTATAATGGCTATGATTCCTTAGTACGATAATTGGCGATGAGGTCAATCATTGTGAAACTGCCCAAGCTGGACATAAATTTCTGTAAGGTCGTCATTGGTGTCGGTTTTTCGTTGCTTTGGGCCAGGGTCATGTATCTGGTTTGGCAACAACCATCCTTTATAACCTTCGTATGGTTCTATCTTTTGATAGGAAGCGTAATACTAAAGTGGGTAATCTTTGTGATAGTTGACCGGATCCATCTAAAGGTAAGGATTAAGGCGGTGAGTGGGGAACTAGATGCAGCTAGCACGCGAGTTCACCAAGCGACCAAGGGCGAGTTCAAATCCGATGGGCAACAAGTGAACATAAACAACGTGGCCGATGTTGGCTTAACACAGAGGTTGAACCAGATTGAACACGACGTATTGTCCTTCGGCAATGTGGTGGAGATAGCCCTCAAAAGCTCTGTAGAGAGCCTACAGAGAAGGGATGTCGACCTTGCCACTCAGATTATCAGGCATGACCAGGAGCTGGATCGCATGGAATTTGCTATACGGCAAGACTGTATGAGTCTTCTGGCTGTTGGTTACTCCTGGGGTAGCCACCTCCGCATGATAGTTGCTTTACTGGGCATTATTACGGAACTGGAGCGCATGGGGGATTATGCCGAGGGCATAGCCAATATCACATTGATGATAGGCAATCAGCCGCCATTGAAGCCACTTATAGACATTCCCATTATGGCACAAAGAGGAACGGAGATGCTGCGAGGGAGTCTGGAGTCCCTATCAGAAAGAGATGTGGAAAAATCCAAACACGTCTGCCAGATTGATGATGAGGTAGACGCCCTTTATGACCAGGTATTCCGCGAGCTTCTCTTGTTTATGGTCGAGAACCAAAAGAACATCACGCAGGCTACTCGACTGATATGGGTAGCACACAATCTGGAACGTTTCGCCGATAGGGTAACAAATATCTGTGAGCATGTTGTCTTTGGTATAACCGGGGAGATGGTTGACATAGGCGCATCAAAATATTGATGCAGCTCAGTTCAATAATACAAAAACGATGCCGTCAAAGTTCTGTTCCCCGGCGATAGCATAGTGTTTTGCCTCGGAAATCGTCGCCGCCGTTTAACAATTGGGCGGATTGTTTACCCCTCCCAGCACTTTGCCGGGCGCAGACGATTGCAAGGAGTTTCCCGGGATTTAACATTCAGGGGCTATCATCATCCCTTTCATCTGGTATAATACGTAGAAAGGAGACACTGCATTTCAATGACCTGGAGAGGAGAATATGCTAAAGAAACTAGACAGCATAAGTTTGAACCGTAAGAAAGGGAAGTTTATAGCAGGAGCAGCGGTAATAGTGGCAGCAGCAGTTCTAACAGCGGCGCTGGTGCTTGCCACCATTGCGGCACCGGGTAGCGAGGTCGTAGCTAGAGTAAACGACGAAGCGATAACGGCAGGAGACGTGACAAAACTGCGGGTAAAAGTATATGAATCTTACAGAGTGCAGATATCGGAAGAGGAAGCTCTGGAGCAGCTAATAGAGGAGACAGTGTTATACCAGGAAGCTGAACAGCAGGGTTATGCCCCCACAATGGACGAGGCAGAACAAGAATTGGAAGCCCGCGTGGCGTCGTCGGGGAGGACGATGGAAGATTTTGAGGCGGACTTGGCTAAGTCTGGCTTTTCTTATGAGGAATACTTGCAGGATTTTCAGAGACAGTTGGCGATTAATAGTTATCTGGATGACGCAGTCCAGGTTCCTGAGGTTACTGAGCTAGAAGCCAGGGTATTCTACGAGAATTACAAGCAAGAATCTCCAGAAGCAGAGCTTCCGCCATTTGAACAACTGAAATCGGAAATAATGGCCCTTTTGGAACAGCAAAAGCAACAGGAAGCTACATCTCTTCTCATTGAGGAACTCAAAGAGAAGGCTGATATAAAATACAAGTAAAATGTAGCAACACTGGCAGCGCATTATCTTGTGGACATCGTGTCCCGAAGGGCACCTTGCTCAATAATACCTCATAGCTTTCATGTTTCCTCTGCGGGACGAAATCATGTTACAATACAATTCGCTGAGCCTGAGGACTGTATGCTAACATAGTATATTGGCTGGAGAATGAACATCACAGTCATTGGAGATTCAGCTTGTTCTGCGAAAGAAGCCAGGCTGGCAGAAACTGTGGGTGAGTTGTTAGCCCAGCGAGGTGCTACCGTAGTATGCGGTGGCCTGGGTGGTGTGATGGAATCTGCCTGCCGCGGAGCTAAGTCAAAAGGTGGCCTGACCGTGGGCATTTTGCCTGGACAAGATGCAAGCATGTCAAACCGCTGGATAGATATTCCCGTGGTTACCGGCATGGGCGAGGCCAGAAATGTCGCGGTGGTGAAGTCAGCCCGGGCAATAATCGCTATTGGCGGTGGCTACGGAACGCTAAGTGAAATTGCTCATGCTCTGAAGAATGGTATCCCTGTCATCGGCTTGAATACCTGGTCGCTGTTCAGGAACGACGTGGAGGATGATTCCATAATCAGAGTTCAGAGTGCCGCCGAGGCAGTGGATAAAGCTATTGCCCTGGCTGAGAGGCGCAAAAATCATGAGATTACCACGTCCCGATTGCATCAGGACTCGCAATGACGGGGAGCTAACTGCAGAATGCCCTCAGAAATGGCAAGTATCAAGAGTGTAAAATCCAGAGAGATTCTCGATTCCCGGGGTAATCCCACCATAGAGGTGGAGGTGATATTGGCTGATAGCACTGTGGGCATTGCCGCTGTCCCCTCCGGAGCGAGCACGGGGAAATATGAGGCGGTGGAGCTTCGGGATGGTGATAAAAGTAGATATAGGGGACTCGGCGTTCTAAAAGCCGTAGGACATGTTAATACTGAGATTGCTTCAGCAATAGAGGGTATGTCTGCTCTGGAGCAATCGGTTATTGACCAGCGACTAATTGAACTTGACGGTACTGCTAATAAGTCCCGGCTGGGAGCTAATGCCATACTGGGAACATCTCTGGCAGTAGCCAAGGCTGGAGCTAGCTTCCAGGGTATTCCTTTATATCGCCATTTAGGCGGAGAAGGAGTCAACTCATTGCCTGTCCCCATGTTAAATATTCTCAACGGCGGTAAGCATGCCTCGGACTCTATTGATTTTCAAGAATTTATGATAGTGCCAGCGGGCGCTGCCAGTTTCCGCAAAGCCATGCAAATAGCTAGTGAAGTGTACCACTCCCTGCGCAAAGTGATTAAAGACAAGGGGTTAAGCACCAACGTGGGAGATGAAGGTGGCTTTGCTCCCCAACTCCCCTCCAATAAAGATGCACTGGAACTGATATTAGCAGCCACTGACATGGCAGGCTATAAAGCTGGCCAGGACTTATTTATCGCACTGGACCCAGCCGCCAGCGAATTCTATCAGGGAGAGAAGCATCATACTGTTCATGGGAAATATGTCCTATCCCGAGAAGGGGTTGCCCTCAGCTCCACAGAAATGATTGACTATTATGTCAAGTTAGTCTCCGATTACCCTATCGTCAGCATCGAGGACGGGCTGGACGAGGATGATTGGGCAAGCTGGTCGTTGCTCACGGCTCAACTAGGAAAGCACACACAAGTTGTCGGCGATGACCTTTATGCTACCAACATGGAGCGACTGGAAAAGGGCATCGCCCAGAAGGCCTCCAACTCAATCCTCATTAAGCCAAATCAGATAGGCACACTCAGTGAAACCCTGGCTGTTATCAAAAGAGCCCAGCAGGAGGGGTGGACAACCATTATCAGCCACAGGTCTGGTGAGACCGAGGATACTACTATTGCCGACCTGACAGTAGCTAGCACTGCCGGATTCATTAAAACTGGTGCCCCCTGTCGCAGCGAGAGACTGGCTAAGTACAATCGCCTCCTCAGGATAGAGGAGGAATTAGGAGGGGCGGCACGATATCCCGGCAAAAAAGCATTCTACAACCTGGAGAGGATGAAATAATGCGGGTATTAAACGGTGTGCATCAAATAAAAATTCCTGCTCCTGGAAATGCCTCGTGGCCTACCAATGCTTATGCAATTGATGGCAGTAATGGTCATATATTGGTTGATCCCGGCTGGGATAGCCAGGAATCTCTGTGGGCTCTCCAGGAAGGGATAAAAGGGGCAAGTCTCAAGCTTCGAGACATCAAGAAAGTGGTTATCACCCATATACACCCCGACCATTATGGGTTGTCAAGCAAGATAAAGCAAATTTGCGGCGCACAGGTAGCCATTCACAGGATTGATGCGGGTGTTATTCTCCCCAGGTACAAGGATTTTGCTGACCTGGTTAAGAAGGTTAAAGTGCTGCTTCAGCAGAATGGCGTTCCTGAGGATGAACTACACCAGTTTAAAGAGGCTTCGTTATGGATGAATAAATATGTCACCCCGACTGTGCCTGACGTAAACTTAGAGGATGGCGACATAATTTCCAATGATTCTTTCGAATTTGAGGTGTTATGGACGCCGGGGCACTCGCCAGGCTATGTCTGCCTTTATGAACGAGAGAGGAGGTTTATTCTCACCGGCGACCATGTCTTGTATGATACCATTCCCCACGTTGGCTTCAATCCCCAATCTGGCGATAACCCCCTGGGCGACTATATTTCTTCACTTGAAAAACTAGAGCGCCTTAAGGTTCATTTTATACTCCCGGGACATGGGCCGGTGTTCAATGCTTTAGGGCTGAGAATAGAAAGGGTACTACAGCACCATGAGGAAAGGAAGAGAGCCATCATGAGGTCTCTAAACAGCGGTTTGAAGACAGCCTACGAGATAGCTCAGCAAATTCCCTGGATGGTCAACGAGGGGGGCACTGCTTTTCAGGATTTGGCAGTCTGGGACAGGCGAATGGCTGTTACCGAGACCATTGCTCATCTTAAGCTCTTGCTGGAGGAAGACAGGGTGGGCAATGTTGATATGGATGGTGCTTCTTTATATTTAGCTAAGGACTAGCTCGACCCACCTTCTCCCTTGAAGGGAGAGGAGTGAGGTGCGGGTGCAAATTAAATGAAAAGGAGAACAAATGTAGTGCGAGGCTTTAGCCTCGTGCTGCGCGACCCTAAGGGGTCGCACTACGAAATTTGGAGGTGAAGAATTCCCAGAATAGCCAACCAGAATTTGAGTCTAAGCTAAGGTAAAATCAAACAGCATATAAATGAAAAGGAGGTAAAGAAGAATGGCAACAAAAGTAGGAATCAACGGCTTCGGGCGTATTGGTAGGTTAGCTCTGAAGGCAATTATCCAGCGTTGTGGAGATAAGGTGGAAGTGGCAGCGGTGAATGACCTTACCGATGCCGAAACCAATGCCCACCTTTTTAAGTATGATAGCAACTATGGCATCTATCCCGGTAAAGTCGAGGCTAAAGACGACCGCATCGTAGTGGATGACAGGGAGATAAAGGTCTTAGCGGAGCGTGACCCGGAGAGGATTCCCTGGCGAGACTACGGGGTGGACATTGTAATTGAATCTACCGGGCTTTTCACCCAAGCGAGCAAGGCTGCTGCTCACCTTCAAGGCGGTGCTAAGAAAGTAATTATCTCCGCACCGGCTAAAGAAGAGGATATATCCATCGTCCTCGGCGTCAATGAAGGGCAATATGTCCCGTCTAAGCACCGCATTATATCCAACGGCTCCTGCACCACTAATTGCATTGCCCCTGTAGTTAAAGTCCTTCACCAAAACTTTGGCATTGTTCACGGGCTAATGACTACCGTCCACTCTTATACTAATGACCAAAAAATACTGGATGTCTTT
Source organism: Chloroflexota bacterium (assembly GCA_030611015.1). Classification (GTDB taxonomy): domain Bacteria; phylum Chloroflexota; class Dehalococcoidia; order GIF9; family AB-539-J10; genus RBG-13-51-36. The sequence goes on from JAUWQP010000009.1 coordinate 27,511, forward strand.
CACCGCGACCTGCGCCGAGCAAGGTCTGCCGGTACCAACATTATACCCACCACCACCGGCGCCGCTCGTGTTGTGGGCGTGGTGATTCCGGAACTCCAGGGGAAGTTACATGGTATTGCAATGAGGGTGCCCACTTCGGCAGTGTCTGTCGTTGACTTTGTCGCCGACCTGAATAGAAAGGCAAGTGCCGAAGAAATTAACGATGCCTTTCGTAAGTCTGCTGACGGAGAGCTGAAGGGAATCCTGGAATATTGTGACAAGCCGCTGGTGAGCTCAGATTTTAAGGGCAATCCAGCCAGTGCTATCTTTGATGCCTTGAGCACCATAGTCATTGATGACAACTTTGTAAAGGTGTTGGCCTGGTATGACAATGAGTGGGGCTATAGCTGTCGTCTTGCTGACCTCGTCGTTCATATCGTCAAGAAGGGATTATAACTGCCATCAAAGCTCTCCCCCAAAGAGAAAGGAGGCTGTTTAGGAAATGTAGTGCCAGGCTTCAGCCTCGTGCTGCTGCATCCCGGCTTTCACCGGGACAGGCTCTGAAGGGTCGCACTACGAGATTTGTAGGTGAAAGGCTTTCGTAGGGCGGGGATTTACTCCCCACCAGTAAGAGGCGGCACATGAAATGCTGTCCTGCAAAAATGCCTAAAATTGAACGGAAACCAAACAGCCCCAGAAAAAGAATATAGGGTGAACTAAGGAGGGATCAACAGTGCATGTCAGTATGTGCCAAATTGAGCTTCGCCTCCCCGAGAACCATTCACTTAAAGGTAAGAGACAGGTAATTCAGTCTATCGTCACGCGGCTACGAAACAGGTTCAATGTTTCCGTAGCTGAGGTGGACAATCAGGGTTTATGGCAAATAGCCACTTTAGGCATAGCTTGCGTTAGCAGCCACAGAAGGCATGCCGATGAGATTTTGTCCAATGTCGTGAAGTTCATCGTCCAGAACTACCCCGATGTTGAGCTATTGAGTTCGGAAATAGAAAACTTCCCCTGATGGATGCCGCTGCTTTTCTCCACCACCTTGTCAATCTGACTGATTACCGCCACCAGATCGTCCATATTGAACGCATTCCCCATCAGGGCGCTATCTTTGGCAAACTGGATAACCCCCTTCACCCCGGCCTTCAAGCATGCCTGGAATCCCTGGGTATATCTGCTCTTTACAGCCACCAGGCAAAAGCCTGGAATGCCATTCTGGCCGGGAAAAACGTGATTATAGCCACGCCCAGCGCCAGTGGCAAGACCCTGTGCTATCATCTAGCCACGCTCGATGCGTTTTTACATGATAAGGATAGCCGTGCTCTTTATATCTTCCCCACGAAAGCTCTGGCCCAGGACCAGCTACGTAGCGTAAGACAAATCGCTAGCCTCCTGTCATTGCCAGCCCCGACAAGTCGGGGCGAAGCAATCTCCCCGGAAGCCATGGCTACTTTCGACGGGGATACACCACAGAATGAGCGAACAAACATAAGAAAACAGGCAAGGATAGTGCTCACTAACCCGGATATGCTCCACTTGGGCATTTTGCCCAATCACCAATCGTGGTCCAGATTGTTTCACAACCTCAAATATGTCGTAATAGATGAAACTCATATTTATCGAGGTATTTTCGGCTCTCAGGTAGCCAATGTCCTGCGAAGATTGCGGCGGCTTTGCGCCTTTTATAACTCCAATCCCCAGTTCATTTGCTGCTCAGCCACCATCGCCAATCCCCAAAAGCATGCCCAAAACCTCGTCGGCTTGCCTTTTGAAGCCATTGTTGAAGACGGCTCACCACATGGCGAAAAATACTTTGTTTTCTGGAATCCACCTGTCATTGATGAGGCTAAGACCAGCCGGCGCAGTCCCAACAGCGAGGCAGCTTCTCTTCTCGGAGAGCTTGTTCAAAAAGAGATTCGTAGTCTGGTGTTTGCCCGCACTCGCAAGCTTACCGAACTCATTTATATCTATACCCAGGGACAACTACCACCTCCCCTGAGGGGTAAAATCAGCCCTTACCGGGCAGGGTACCTTCCTGAAGACAGACGCCGAATTGAGCATCAATTTTTTGACGGTGAGCTTCTCGGCTTGGTCGCCACGACTGCCCTGGAGCTGGGAATAAACATTGGCGATTTGGAGGCAACCGTTCTCACCGGCTATCCCGGCAGCATCGCCAGCGCCTGGCAGCAAGCCGGGCGCAGCGGACGCAGCACCCTCAGCTCTTTGAGCTTTCTTATCGCCCAGGAAAATCCGCTCGACCAATACCTGATGCGCAATCCAGATTTCTTTTTCAGCAAGAACTTTGACAACGCCATAATCAATCCTGACAACCCTTATATCCTGAAGCCCCACCTCCTTTGCGCCGCCTGGGAGAAACCGCTAGAAGCTAAGGATGAGGAATTTTTTGGCGAAATTAGTACCATGCTAGCCGAGCTGGAACAAAAAGGGAGGTTAAGAAAACACCATGAGAGGTGGCATCCCGCTCCTTCTATCTCCTATCCCGCACAGGATATAAATATCAGGGCAACATCAGGACAAAATTACGCTGTCGTTGATGGTCGGGAAGGTCGCTTGTTAGAGACAGTGGAAGCCAGCGTCGCCTTGTTCCAGGTACACCCGGGCGCCATCTACCTCCACCAGGGTGAATCTTACCTTGTCACGGCACTCGATTTAGCCCGGCGCATTGCCTGGGCGGAACCGAGGTCTGTAGATTACTATACTCAGACTATGGAAATAAACGACATCCGGGTCACGCGGCTGCTCAAGGAAAAAGATTGCCATAGGGTGAAGGTCTGCTTCGGAGATGTTGATGTCACTACCAAGTTAGTTGGTTTTAAGAGGAAAAAACAGTTCACGGAAGAGGTCATCGGAGAGGAGCCTCTTGACCTCCCGCCAGTAAACTTCCCCACCAAAGCCCTGTGGTTTAACCTGCCTCAGAAGGCAATTGATAGGATAGCCGATGCCGGGCTCGACTTCCACGGCGGTTTACATGCCTGCGAACATGCTGCCATTGGCATACTTCCCCTATTTGCCCTTTGCGACCGCAACGACATTGGCGGCGTTTCCACTGCTTTTCATCCCGACACCGGCAAGGCACAGATTTTTATTTACGATGCCCACCCCGGCGGCATTGGCATCGCTGAGAAGGGATTCGAGGCAACTGAGGAGCTCTGGCAGGCCGCTCTGAAAGCCGTGAAAGAATGTCCCTGCACTGACGGCTGCCCCTCTTGCGTGCAATCGCCCAAGTGCGGCAATAATAACCAGCCCCTGGATAAAGAAGCTGCCATAGTATTGCTTGAAGAGCTTGTGGCCTGAGAGTCAATGAGTATTTTAGAAAATCACAAAAATCATTGACAATTTCTTCAATAGTGCTATCATAGTATTACATAAGAAATAACGCTCCGAGAAAAATAATACAAGGCTTGTGCTCGAGGGGGAGTGTCAGTGAGTTATGGAGGTTTGAGCGTGAGGAGGTGACATGCCATGGACTGAGATTTTGAAGAAACCAGATTATTGCGGCTGTTTAAAAACGTAGTTGCCCAAGTTATTGGGCAAGCGAAAAGGGAGGTAAAATTTGAAAACAATTTTTAGTTCGATGAAACACAGTTACTTTTCAAAAATTGGCATCTTGTTGATTGTGGTAGCCTTAGTCGCCGGGATAGTTAGCTGTGTTCCTGCTGATACCTACGAATTGATTATGGCAGAAAACCCTGCTGGAGCTGGAACGGCGACCGATGAGACGGGTACGTCGCCTTACGCGGAAAACAAGGTAGTCGATATAAAAGCAGTAGCCGCCCCATGCTACCGGTTTGTTGGCTGGACTGCGCCAACAGGCACGTTCGGTAACGCTACCGCAGCAGAGACCACCTTCACCATGCCGGCTCGAGATGTCACCGTCACCGCCAATTTTGAGCCCGTTCCGCCCGACCACTACAAGTTCTACACAGTGGACTGGGAGGAAGGGCTGTACGTAGGGAAGGAAGTGCAGCTGGTGGACCAGTTCGGCACTTTCAACGCAACGGTGGGAGATCCCGTATCCTTCGGCAACCCTGTCCAGAAGATACACAATGATGATGTAACACCGATTGCCGACGAGAACCGCCACTACACTTTGTACTCGCTAGGCTACGGAGAAGAAGAGCCCATGCTAGACTCGTGGCAAGTGGTGGTCAAGAACCAGTTTGGCGAGAACCAGGAGCTGACGGTGGTCGGTCCGTACTACCTGGCTGTACCAACCACGAAGGAGGGCCACGAAGAGCCGGTTTGTCTCAACCACTTCTTGGTCTACGAGGTTATTGGTAAAGAGTTCCCTGAGGTGGGTGTGAATCTCAAGGACCAGTTCATCGAGGAAGATGTCGTGGTTTGGGAACCCATTTACTTCGCCAACCCCGTTCAGAAAACAATAGTTGACAGCGGCGAGGTAACGGAGATCGAGGACCGGGACCCGCATGGGCATCTGGTATTCTACTCGATAGAAGACATAGGGTTCAACGAGTCTATCGAGAAGAGTATACAGATTGCTAATCAGTTCGGTAACCAGACCCTAGACCTGACCTACCGAGACGTGCTCGCCGTGCCTTCCCAGAAGATATCCTGGGAACAGCCGCTCGACCACTTCAAGTGCTACTGGGCTATGTGGGCTGATGAACCACCGCCAACGTTCCCGGCGGAGGTGCAGCTGGAGGACCAGTTCATAACAGAATGGCTCGGCGAACCTCTCATCGCATTGGTGGGAGAGCCCGCCTTCTTCGCCAACCCTGTCAACAAGTGGCACGGCGAAGTGTGGACGCCGATCTCGAACTGGAACGACCACTACACGTTCTACTACCTAGAGTACGAAGAAATGACTCCGGTGTGGGAAGTGACGGTCAGCAACCAGTTTGGGATAGACCAGGTGCTGTACGTGGGAGGTCCGGACATGCTGGCTGTACCTACCAAGAAGGGGCTTCACGACTGGCCGGTGGGCCTCGACCACTTCCTGGTCTATACAGTCCTCGGAGAGCCCCCAGTCTTAAATGAAGAAATTTGGCTCTGGGACCAGTTCACCGACCAACCGGCTACGGTGTATCCGGCCGCCTACTTCGCCAACCCCGTCCAGAAAATACACGGCAGTGAGGTAACGGATATCAAGAACGATGAGCATCTGGTATTCTACTGGATAGACGGCGGGGATTTCTACGAGGAGTGGCTACCGATTGACAATCAGTTCGGTCCGCAAGTCCTTATGGTGGGCCAGGATGATATTGATTTCATCGGCGTGCCGTCACAAAAGGTAAATTTTAGCATAGCACCTGATTAGTCGGCGGGAGACCAATAAGCGTGATAACAGTGTCGCTCCCTGAGTAAGCGAGAAGGGGGTGGGGGTTAACCCCCCC
>JAUWQP010000088.1 GCA_030611015.1 Chloroflexota bacterium
AGATTGATGGGTGTTGCAACAACTACCGTATCACAATCGGTCTTGTTGATAGTTGTAGCCAGCTCCTTTAGCTGCTCTTTTCCGTATCCCATCGCTGGCAAGAGTGGCCCGATATGCGGATAGTGTTTGAAGGTTTCGGTAATCGTTCCGACGGTGTAGGGCCTGGGGTCTACCAGTTCTCTTGCACCGTACCGCTGAGCGGCCACAACGCCCGAGCCGTAGCTCATCTCCCCATGCGTTAATGTCGGTCCGTCTTCTATGACAAGCACTCTCTTACCCTTGATTACATCCGGGTCATCAACCATGATCGGGGAAGCGGCGTCAACTACGGCTGCATCCGGGTTTACCTTGGCGATATTCTCCCTTACCTTCTGGATATTCTCCGGAGCGGCAGTGTCGATCTTATTGATGACTACCACATCGGCGAGTCGCAAGTTGATTTCTCCGGGATAATAGGAGAGCTCATGGCCTGGCCGATGAGGGTCGACAACAGTGACCATCAGGTCGGGCTTGAAGAAGGGGAAATCGTTGTTCCCCCCGTCCCAGAGGACTATATCGCAACCTCTCGGGTCTTTTTCCGCAGCCTCTAAAATGGCTGCGTAGTCTACGCCCGCGTAGATGACGTTTCCCTGGACGATGTATGGCTCGTATTCTTCCATCTCCTCGATGGTACACTTATGCTTCTCTAAATCACTGAGCTCAGCAAAACGCTGTACCTTCTGGGCAACCAGGTCACCATATGGCATGGGATGGCGTACGGCAATGACTTTAAGCCCCCGTTCCATGAGGAGACCGACAATCCTCCTTGAGGTCTGACTCTTGCCAGCGCCTGTTCGCACTGCACACACCGCAATAACAGGTTTCTTGCTTTTCAGCATGGTGTCATTGGGTCCAAGCATTATGTAGTTTGCACCGGCTGCATTTACAATCGCCCCGATACCCATCACGTGCTGGTACGTAGCATCGCTGTACGAAAAGACACAATAATCAACATTCAAGTCTTTGATAAGCTGCGGCAGTTCATCCTCCGCGTAGATTGGAATTCCGTTGGGATAGAGACCACCTGCTAGCTCGGCCGGATATTTTCTTCCAGAGATGCCGGGTACTTGTTGCGAGCCGGTGAGCCCAACCACGTTGTACTCATCGTTATCCCTGAAATACGTGTTGAAGTTGTGGAAATCTCTCCCTGCAGAACCGATAATGAGTACCTTCTTTTTCTTCATGTCTACTTCCCCCCTTTTACTTTATTTTTCCTGTAAAAAAGAAAGAGCTCCTCTCGGAGCTCGTCTCTACTCACGTTTAGTGTCTTGGCAAGTTATGGACTCACCTTCGACCACTCGAACCTCCTTGTACGGCAGGACATCCCCAATGCCATGCAATCCACCGAACAAGGGCCGCCTGACTCCAGGGTGGTTCTACAAAAGAACGTGGTATCTTATATAGCACATTATATATGCCTTGTCAATACCCCGAATTGAATCATCTAAAATGTAACCAAAGAGTTAATTGTTAAATCACATAAAATGTAACCCAAAACGATTAAGATATAGCCCAGTTATCACTTTTAAGGAGGTTAAAGTCGGGCTATATGGAGAAAATGGATATGCATTCAAGGAATGAATACCTGAAGGTCCTGAGGGAAAAGTATTTAAAGGCTAAAAGGAGGAAGGAGAAGTCCCAAATCCTGGATGAATACTGTAACAACACTGGTCAGACAAGGAAATATGCCATCCGGAAGATACAACCCAGGGTAGACCTTAATCCAAGGCAGAGGAAGAAGAGAGGGGAAGTCTATGATGGTCAAGTCAAGGCAGCTTTAGTCAAGATATGGGGAATCTTTGATTATCCCTGTGGGCAGAGGCTCAAGCCAATATTAGAGACAGAAGTAGATAGATTAAGAGGGTTTAGGGAGCTTGAGATATCAGATGAAGTGGCTTTGAAACTGAAGAAGATGAGCTCAGCTACCATCGATAGAAAACTCAAGCATCAAAGGGAAGTGTTGCACCTTGTGAGGTCAAAAGGCAGTCCCAGGCCAGGTTCTTTGTTAAAGCAGAAGATACCCATAAGGCTTACTGAATGGGATACTTCCTTGGTGGGTTATATGGAGATAGATTTGGTCTTCCACTGTGGCTCTTCCACCCTTGGGGAATATATCAATACCTTGAGCACCACAGAAATCTCTTCTGGCTGGTGGGAAGGAGAGGCAATCATGGGCAAGTCACAAGAATCTACCTTTCAGGCCTTAATGAGGATAGGGAAAAGGACTCTGTTCGACTGGAAGGGGTTAGATTCGGATAATGGCCCTGAATTCATCAATGCTATTCTGTATAAATATTGTCATCGCGAAGGGCTTGAATTCACCAGGTCTCGTCCTTACAAGAAGAATGACAATGCTTACATCGAACAGAAAAACTGGACACATGTGAGAAAAGTCCTGGGATATCTAAGGTATGACACCATCGGGGAACTTATGGTTATCAACGGTCTTTACCGGAATGAGCTCAGGCTATACAAGAACTTCTTTCAGCCGGTGATGAAGCTAGTTAGTAAGGAAAGAATCGGAGGCAGAGTCAAGAGGAAATACGATACTCCCAGGACGCCATATCAGAGACTGTTGGAATCAACTCAGGTCTCTGGCGAAATCAAGAAAGAGCTTAAAGGCATATACCTCAGTTTAAATCCAGCGGAGCTAAAGCGAAGCATCGATGTAAAGCTGGATAAGCTTTACCAAACTTATGAGAAGAAGATGAAAACTCAACAAGCTGAGCCCCATAAAAGAGCAATACCTCACTCGGTTACATCTTTCATGATGCAACAACCCATGGTTGGGCTACCTACTTAAATGATTTGATACGGCGCTTACTCGCTCGAACCTTGAGCCAAGCCATGCTATAATTTGACCAACTCTGTAAGGAACACAGATAATTATGTCTCAAAATCTTTCATCACAACTTGAAGAGTACCTGCCGCAGCAAATTCTGAAGCTGGTAAAAGGTGCCGGTGAAAAAGCCAGTGAGCTGGGGCTGGAGCTCTATGTTGTTGGTGGGGTGGTGCGTGACCTGCTTCTGGGACGTGCCAACTTTGACCTTGATTTGGTGGTTGAAGGTGAAGCCATGGGTACTTGATAGCAGCGAATACAAGGCGTAAAATGTCACGCACAGTAAAATTACTGACAGGAGGCAAAATGGCGCGAGTTAGCCTAGTAGAGAAAGAACAAGCTGATCCCATAATGAGAGACATATATCAGAGACTAGAGGACCAGCACATACCAATTCTCAACCTATTTAAGGTGGTGGGCAATTGTCCTTACATAGGGCGTAACTTTATACGGCTCGGCAATTCGATCCTCCGTGAAGAGGAGCTTTCTCCAAAGCTACGCGAGTTAGCTATCTTACGAGTTGGCTATCTTGCACAGGCTGAGTACGAATTTACAAAGCATGTAGTTATCGGGCAAGAAGCAGGCGTAACAAAAGAGCAGATCGGCGCGATCCCAGGATGGGCTACCTCAACAAGATTCAATGACGAGGAGCGTGCAATTCTACGTTATACTGACGAGGTTGCTCAGAACATTAGAGTGGAGGACAATACGTTTGCCGAACTTCGGAACTTCCTTAATGAGCCGGCTATTGTCAAGTTAACAACGACGATCGGCTACTATGGGATGGCATGTAGAATAATGGTAGCGCTCCAAATTGAACTAGAGGCTGAGTGACGAGGCACGTCTGTCGCAATTTCGATTTTAAAAGACACTTGCGGACAGGGCTACCTCGGTTTAAGAAAGAATGTTATTGCCCGGATACTGTTTGAGTTGTGTGGCCCTCGTCTTAAACGAAAGTTAGCCGCTCGTTGTCTAGACCAGCATAGTTCACATCTGCTAACCGAGGTTTTCTGTGCCGGATGAGGTGCTTTCGGCTCAGAATACAGGTAAAGTCTTACAAAAAGGGGCCTTCTGGCTTGAAAATGCAAAAAAGGAGTAAGCGAATACGTTAGTCAAATGGAAATATAAAGTCGGGCCCACGGTCTTAAGCAATTTTATAGGAGGTGGTCAAAAGTGAGATTAGACGGTAAGGTGGCACTAGTGGCAGGAGCTGGTTCGGTTAAGGGGCAGTCTGAGGCGATAAGACCGGGAATAACCCCTAGAATGGGAAATGGGAGAGCAACTGCTATCCTGTTTGCGAGAGAAGGAGCCAAAGTAGTCGCCGTTGACCGGGGCCTTGATGCTGCTGAGGAAACGGTGAAAATAATCAAGGCTGGAGGTGGCGAGGCTACAGCATTGCAGGCCGATGTTACCAAAGAGTCAGAGGCAAAGAGAGCAGTGGAGGTGACAATCTCCAAATATAAAAGATTGGACATACTATTCAATAATGTTGGAATTGCTTTGGGGCGTGTTGGCCTAGAGGTTTCGGAGGAAGACTGGGATGCCGTTATGAACACTAACCTCAAGAGTATACTTTTCACTTGTAAGTATGCTGTTCCCGAGATGAAAAAGGGTGGAGGTGGGGCAATAGTAAACAATGCGTCCATGGCTGCGTTTTATGGGCATTTTATATATTCCTATGCAACATCCAAAGCGGGAGTTGTTGCGTTGACCAGAAGCCTTGCCATCGGGTTCGCAAAGTACAACATCAGGGTGAACTGTGTGGCCCCGGGTCTTATAGCCACGCCGATGGTTGAACCTGTGATGGATGAGAGGCGTGACTGCCAAATTGAGCAAAGGGTGCCGCTCAAGCGACATGGCAAAGCGGAAGAGATAGCCTATACTGTGCTGTTCCTGGCATCTGACGAAGCGTCATATATAACTGGCCAGACCATTTGTGTTGACGGGGGGATGTCGATACTGTAATGGCCTTTCTCAGGTAAAGCATTTGAAAGCATGTAGACAGATGAGGGGAGATTTACGGCTTGAAGAAAAATCTGGCCTGAGTGACTACACTCAGTAGCCTCGAAATCCTGCTCGGGTGATTGTGTGCCTTTATTCAGTTCCTCAAGACCGCCTATGCTATAATTTAGCTAGTCTTATAAGGAGCAAGGTAGGCCATGTCCGAAAAGAGCCTTTCGTCGCAACTTGAAGAGTACCTGCCGCGGGGGATGTTGAAGCTGGTAAGGGATGCCGGTGAAAAAGCCAGTGAGCTGGGGCTGGAGCTCTATGTTGTTGGTGGGGTGGTGCGTGACCTGCTTCTGGGACGTGCCAACTTTGACCTGGATTTAGTGGTTGAAGGTGATGCTGTCAAGCTGGCTCAGGAGCTAGCTAAAGAAAGCCAGGCGAGGTTGACAGTCCATCCTCATTTTGGCACTGCTAAGCTTAGCTACACTAGTTTTAGCCTCGATATAGCTACTGCCCGCCGTGAAAGCTATAGCCATCCTGGAGCTCTACCAAGTATAAAGTCGGGCAGTCTCACCGACGACCTTTGCCGCAGAGATTTCTCAATCAATGCTATGGCTTTGTGTCTGGCACCTCAACGCTTTGGAGAGCTAATCGACCTCTATCACGGCAAAGATGACCTCGACAATCGTCTCATCCGTATTCTGCACCCGAATAGTTTCATCGACGATGCTACTCGAATCCTGCGGGGCCTTCGCTATGAGCAAAGGTTGGGCTTCAAGTTAGAGCCAAAAACAGATGAGCTGCTTCGCCGCGATGCAGCCATGCTCGATACTATAAGCGGTGACCGCCTGAGACATGAGCTGGAACTAATCTTGAAGGAAGACAAGCCAGAGCGAGTTTTAAAAAGGGCTGCCGAACTGGGAGTCCTCACCAAGCTGCACCCGTCCCTCAGAGGCAACGGCTGGCTCAGCAACAGGTTTAGCCATGCTCGCCAGGCATGCAAGCGAACCTCCCCCTCTCCTCTTTATCTATGTCTGCTTATCTACAATCTAAGTGAGGAGGAGAATGAGCAGTTCCTTTCCCGTTTTAATTTCCAAAAAAGATTAGCTCAAGCGATGCGCCATACACTGCAACTCAAAACCAAGCTTCACACTCTGGCCAATCCTCAGCTAAAGCCCAGCGACATATATCAGTTGCTTCGCAGCTATACCACCCAGGCTATTCAAGCTAACGTTCTGGCTGCAGAATCGCCAGTAGTAAGCCAACACTTGCAGTCGTACCTGGCTAGACTTCGCTATGTCAAGCCGCTGCTAAACGGGGAGGACTTGAAGAGAATGGGTGTCCCTCAAGGTACTCAGATGGGAGCGATTTTAGACGCATTACATCGGGCAAAGCTCAATGGGGAGGTGAAGACGAGGGAGGAAGAGGAAAGGTTAGTTCACATACTGTGCTACACATTGTGAAACATAATTATACCTTGGGAGCGCGTCAAAAGATGAAATATTTACAAAATACTTGACGAACCGTCTTTGATTCACATCTGGAATTGTATTACAATATTATACGAAGTCAGCAAGATAACAAGATAGTACGGTTAGAGAGAGGAAGGCGATTTGGACAATCCGTTCACGTTGAGTGGTGCGAACATTGTTGTTCTGGCTAGGAACTATAATCCATCTATAGTCTCGAAGGAATGGCTGTACGGAAAAAGTATAATTAAGGAAGCAGTGACTAGCTTTATACATACTCCTCCTCTCTCAGTTGTTGAAACTGAGCAGATTTCCTTTATTCTTGATGAGAACAGACTGCAGGTATCCTTGAAGAATATCACCATTGAGAATATAGAGATCTTACCAAAAGTTGCCATAGACTTCGTTTCCTATTTGCCAGAGACTCCATTTGTAGCTGTAGGATTTAACTATAAGTATCATATACCAAAAGGGAATAGCCTTTTGAACACATTATTCCAGCCTGACGATGCTAAACTCACTGCGCTATTCGGGGAGAATTGTGAGGTTGGTCAAATAGTCTCCTTTGCTTTTCAAGAATTCGTTGTACGGATGAGTGCTCCCCCTGCAAAAGATGAAGCCACAAGGATAACAGTGGAGCTTAATTTCCATTCGGATTGCCATGGTGTTGATGAGATTAAAGAAAGGTTAGAATCGCATCGTGTGACAATGGAAAAAGCCGAGGAAATTCTAAGGGGGCTGTCTAAATGAGGAGCGGCGCTGGTGAAGTTCAAATTACAGAAACTAGGCCCTTTCCTATTGGTCTTATTGCTAATTTGCTTGTCAGGTTTGATGAAAGTGAACGATCTAGTTTACTAGGTGACTCTGCAGGGTTTACACTCGAAGACATACGAGAAAAGGTGCAGAGAGTCAACGAGTTAACGCAGGCTGTAAGGGGTATACCTTCTTTTCCAAATATGATATTGGAGAATGTATTGCTTCGTCAAGAAGTTGAACAGATCAAGCAGAGATTGTCTGAACTCGAGGAAAGAATTCCTGAGGAGAAAGTAATTGTACTTAAGGAGATATCAATGGAAGAAGCGAAGGAGGAAATACGTCAGCTTTTTTCCAGTGGGCGGACGCTTTATTACTCTGATATTGCTGAGGAGCTAAGATTAGACCTCAAGTTAGTTGTTGATATTTGCCTAGAACTGCAAGCAAGTGGAGAAGTAGAGATAGATGAAAGTGTCACCAAAGTTACATCGTGAGCTTGGAGACGCTCTGTTGGCAGATAGGATTGCTGTTCGAGCTCATGACATCGACAAGGTACGCTATGGTGAGGGGTCTCATCGCGATAGGATTCAATTCACAACGTTAAGACATTCAGTTTACTGCGTAATTGAGGCTCCATTAAAGTCAGTTTTACAAAGAAAGTCATGAAAACCAGGCAGGGAAGACGAGTGGTATAAATCCAGCTCCGAAGTAAGCCTCAATCAAAGACCTCACTATCCGTCCTGCCCAGCAGGCTAGCAAAAACTTCCATACTGGTAACTTTAAAGCCCCTGCTGCCAGTCCTATCAAATCAAATATAAGTACTGGTACAAGAGCAAAGGCGAATATTGCCCACAGTCCATAGCGATTCATCCAGCCTGCTGCCTGTTCATAGCGTTCACGGTACTCAGTAATGATTATTTTTCTTCCTAGA
>JAUWQP010000084.1 GCA_030611015.1 Chloroflexota bacterium
TACAGATTCCCGAAGCTGTCCGACAACATATTGAAGGACAGCAAAAGAAGATAGGGGTCGGTGGCGCCGTATTTGTAACCATAGAGACACGACCAGTGAGGAGGGAAAGTGGCGAAACAAATAGAGAATAAATCATTACAAAAACTCGCCAATCTCCGACGGCAACATAAAGGCCTTATTAACCTCATGCCACTACAGACAGGTGGCATGCTTACCGATGCTGCCAAGGAGGCCTTAACGGAATTTGGGGATGGATATTCTGTGTGTGATTTTTGCCAGGGCAGTTTGTGTAATGTAACCAATCCCCCCATCCGAGACTTTGTCCAGGAGCTTCTACCTCAATTCTTAGGCTGTGAAGTTGCCACCATAACCCACGGAGCTCGAGAAGCTAAATTCATGGTCATGCATTCTCTAGCCAAGCCGGGGGATTCAATTCTTGTTGATGCTAACAGGCATTATACAACGGTCGTCGCTGCTGAAAGAGTGGGGCTACACGTAATCGAGGTGCCTCATTCCGGACATCCGGAATTTAGAGTCGACGTTAACGAATACGCACCGCTCATAAAAGAACACGCCCCTAAGCTAATTCTATTAACTTATCCCGACGGTAATTATGGAAATCTTCCTGATGCCGGAAGGCTGGGAGAAATTGCCCAAGAATACAACATTCCTTATATCCTTAACGGGGCATACGCTGTGGGCAGAATGCCTGTAAGTATGGAGGAGATAGGGGCTGATTTCATCATTGGCAGTGGGCACAAAAGCATGGCCTCTGCCGGACCTGTTGGGGTATTGGGGAGGAAGAAGAAATGGGAAGAGATAGTGTTGAGAAAATCCGGCAAATATAGCAATAAAGAGATTGAGCTTCTCGGCTGTACTGTAAGGGGGGTTCCTCTGATAACACTCATAGCTTCCTTTCCCTATGTGAAAGAAAGAGTTAACAATTGGGGTGAACAGACATCTAAAGCACAGTGGTTCTCCACTGAGCTTGAGAAATTAGGCTTTAAACAATTAGGGGAAAAACCACACAGGCATGACTTGCTGCACTTTGACGCCCCTGTGCTCTACGAAATCTCCAAGCGGGTTCGAGAGAGGGGATATTTTCTGTATAAAGAATTAAAGGAAAGAGGCATCTGGGGACCACAGCCAGGCATGACAAGGTCCTTCAAACTCTCCACCTTTGCTGCCGATAGACAGCAGCTAGGGGTTGTTATAGATTCTTTTAAGGCCATCCTGAATAAATATAGTTAGCGCACCTGGGCAAGCGGCTCAGGGTGTCTTTGGGCATGAGCCTTTCTCAATTGCTGAAAAGATGCTTGAAATGACGTCGAGGTGATATTATCCGTGCTCATGATTATGGCATCCTCTCCATCGCTTGAATAATACCTCGGTCGCCTACCCACTACCTGGAAGCCATACTTTTTATAAAGTGCCTGAGCTATCTCATTAGAAGCACGCACCTCTAAAGTGGCTATATTCGCATTCACTACCTGGGCTAGTCCAATTGTTGCGATTAGCAAACCTTCGCCTATGCCAAGGCGACGATAACCATCTCTTACACCAATGGCAATGAGATGCGCTTCCCGCATCATTATCCAGAAACCAGAAAAGCCAACTATGTATTCCGATGAGTCAAGATGACACTCATGACTGAAGAGCCGTTTGAACCAAAGCAGTCTCTGCACCACTCGTCCTCCGGATTCTACCCCCTCCCTCTTCATACAAGCCGCTATGTAGCGGACAGATGGGTTGTCAAGGTCCCGCTTATATGCTGATTGAGAGCGAAATACCCATTCCCCGGGAAAAGCTTCCCTATCAATTTGAGCTACCTGGGGAATATCCCCATACTCCATAGGGCGGATAATATAATGCATCATTTGCATTAATTGAAATTTTAGCATAGTATCGGATTCTTAAGCCCCGCTTTCTTCTTTTATCACGACAGACAACCCAGCAACCCTATCCCATACACTTTTCGACTTCAAACCTGCATCCCGGTGTGCAATCCCTCAAATAGTTTTTCTGAAAGTTGTTATTCTGTGCCCTGACAAGTCGGGCGAAAAGTCTCCCAGTGCTCTGGGTAAACTCCGCAAAGAATTTTTCTCATTGCTCATGACAGCATCTAGAGAGAGTCTTACCGTTCGTTTCACTCGCGGGCAAGGTGACAATTAAACAGTCTCAAAGGGAAAAGAGAAGGTTGCTATGCCAGGGGGCACTGCCAGAGTTGTGGGCGTATTACAGCAAGCGAATGTGCAATTTTACCGTCAGATATACTCTGGACCTCTGCCTCGCCGCCTAGTCGCCCAGACAGCAACTGTCACAGAAATCAGCACCAGCAAGCCCGCTATTGCTGCCTTCTCGACTGGAGTGGTGTTGACGACGGCGGTGCTCATGGCTACAGCAGGTACCAGCCCGGTCCTCACTATCGGCTTTAGACTGGGATGTGCAGTTATGAACTCAGCTATTGGTGGGCTGACCCTATAATAGAGGTCTACCAAGGCGTTCCCCATCGGGTTGGTGAGCAGGTATTCATCTCTGAACTGACGCAGTATTCCTATTTCCTCTGCCATTGGGGTGCCGTAGGCTGCAGTGGCGATGAAGCAATAGGAGCCACTTGCTGGCACCCAGAAACCAATGTCGTCAAATCTCACCTCCTCCCCATCGCTCCAGCCAGTTCCGTAGAGACGGATTCTTACATGGGTCGTCGAGGTTGGCGCCTGCATCATGCCAGCCTTTTGTACATAGACGCCGCCCGTATCGGTGGCAGACAGCATAATTGTCGGGCTCAGTTGGCTCGCCCCATCCTCCTGCACCTTCCAAAAGTCGAGAGCGATAACACCCGTAACATTGCCCGTAACATTGCCCGTAACATATATCCATCCCCAGGCCTCATATATTTTAGTCGCAGTGATATTCGCGATCCACTGGATGAGCACGTCACCGTGTTCGGTTACTTGGGCGCTCCAATTACCGACATGGATGTGTCCGGTATCTACGCGCGTAGCATTCCCGCTCGGCGTCCACTCATCAGGGTCTCCCTCTTCTCCCTGCTCGAAGCCCGAGTTCACGACCGATCCTCCAGCGCTTACGTAGCTGGAGGGCAAGAAGACCAAAACCCCGACCACAACAAGCAAAGCTGCCAGCATGACCCTGGTGTGTTTTCTCATATCCCACCTCATCTTATAACAGTTTATTTTCCCAAAATTTCTAGCTTATAGTTTTATATTATATCACCGCACCTCACACTGTCAAACGAGCACCGTCAAGCGTCGCCCCAACCAGCCCAGGCTAATGCGCAATTTCACCTTCAGGTGTATTGTGGACCTTTGTTCGCCGCTTCGACGCCCATCCAGCCACTACCACCGAAACCAGCGCCAACAATCCTATTATAAGCGTCATCTCGCCTGGAGTAGCATTGACGGCTGCGACGCTCACGGCCACAGCAGGCAACAGCCCGGCCCTCACTATTGGCTTCAGGCTGGGATGCTCTGTTATCAAGTCTGCTATTGGTGGGCTGATACTGTAATAGAGGTCTACCAAGGCTTGTCCCAGTGGATTCGTGAGCAGGTATTCATCCCTGAACTGACGGAGAATTTCTATTTCCTCTGCCATTGGGGTGCCGTAGGCCGCAGTGGCGATGAAGCACCACCCACCCCCTTTAAAATTGGCTCTGATGAAGTAGGAGCTGTCCATGGTGATGGTGGTCGAGGCAGCGTCGACATCGGCAATGGCATCCACATCGCCAGTCCAGTTGGTGAACTGGTAGCCATCCCTTGCCTCAGCGACAATGTTGACCTTGGCACCGAGAGGATTCCAGAATGCCCCTTCACCAGGGGTGATTACCGAGCCGCCCCTGGTGCTGGATACCAACAATAGCGCCACGGGTTCGGGATGCCACGTCTCAAATTTGGCGGTGATGGCGTAGGAGGCGTTCATGGCGATAGTGGTCGAGGCAGCATAAACATCGGCAATGGTACTTACGTCGCCAGTCCACTTCACAAACTGGTAGTCTTCGTCAGCCTCAGCAATAAGGTCAATCACCTCCTCGACATTGTAGATGAAAGTCCCTTCACCGGGAGTGATTACCGAGCCGCCTTCGGTGCTGGAGATGGTGAGGCTACACAGACCCTCTTTTAGTTCGAAGTTGGCGGTTACGGAGTAATTGCCCCCCATGGTGATGTTGGTCGAGGCAGCATAGACATCAGCGATGGTACTTACGTCGCCAGTCCACTCCACAAACCGGTAGTCTTCGTCAGCCTCAGCAATAAGGGCAATCACACCCTCGGCATTATAGATAAAAGTCTCCTCACCGGGTTCGGTTACCGAGCCACCAAGGGTGCTGGAGATGTTGAGGCTATACCAACCCTCTTCTAGTTCGAAATTGGCGGTGATGGAGTAACTACCCCCCATGGTGATGTTGGTCGAGGCAGCATAAACATCGGCTATGGTATCTGCATCGCCAGACCATTCCACAAACCGATAGTGTTCATCAGGGACAGCAATAAGTTCGACATCTGCCGCGGCATCATAGATATGCCTCCCTCCACCGGGGATGTTTACTTCACCACCTTGGGTGCTGGAGATGGTGAGGCTACACAGACCTTCCGGAAGCTCAACAGCAATATCAAGTCCCTCAATAATGTGCTCTGCCTTGCTGATGACCACGCGTGTTTCGGAGCCAGCAAAAACCAGCCCCACGAATTCTCCACCTTTATCCACTGCGGAGCCCGAATCACCGGGCGCTGCAAAGGACCAATTCTCTTGCTCCACTACAATTTGGTCCACGAAATAAGCTGATTTGCCGTCGTACACAACCCAGACAGAGGCATTGGTGTGAACTATCTCACCTGTGGTTACTCCAGTCGTCCGTCCGGATTTCCGTACGATATCCCCTTTAGAGACCTCAGTCCATCCTTCAAGCCAGTAGTTATTTATTTCACAAAACTGCTCGCCAGCAGACGCACCAACACCAGTATCAATACTGCCTATAGCAGCATCGGCGTAGTTTTCCGTGTTATCCCCAAAGTCAATAGGGATGTATGTCTCTAGTTCCCCCACCCTGTTGCCTATCCTTCCTCCGTCGCGACTTCCGGGCTGGATGACGGGTGTTCCTGTGTCGAGAAACTCCCCCGTCTCCGGATTCATAGCGATAACGTGGGTATTAGACAGAACCTTATTGTCATAGGTGACCATGCCCAACGTTCCGGCATACAGGTATATTAGCGCCCCTTTGGTAACATAGGCTGACAGGCTTGTCCCGCCGACCAGAGGTCTGACCTCGTCTTGCCTATCCTCGCTAACGCCGGTTAGGGACTCCGCTACCTGAGTAGAAAGAGTTTCAATTCTCCCGATAACCTCCGTCCGCACCGTATAGCCCTTAAAGGAACAAGGCACTCTTTGCTTCGTCTGTACATCCTCGACAAAGACGATGACTTCACCCTCAGTTTCCGAATGGGCGGTGCCAACAAAGCCGGCTCCAGCCAGAGGTAAAAGTTCTTGTTCCAGAGCCTTCCTGGCTTCCGCCAGTGATTTCCCATGACCAGGATTTTCACCAGCCCAAGCGGGGACGGAGCTAAAAAGCAGCGCACAAACAAGAACCAGTGCTAAAAACAATAGGAGCTTTCTCTCATTCTTCATCTCTTCTCATCCACCAAATTAGTCATCGCTTTGGCTATTATATCATCGTCATCACTGCCAAGCATTTTACATTTGTCGAATATACACTATGGATTAGTGTGTAATCTGGTCCCGGTGTCTCTACACAAATAACCTATGTCGAAAACAAAGACACGCCAGGGGTCTGGCAAGGAGCCAAAGTGCTATTCCTGAAAAAGGTCATTTCGTGTATACTTTTCATCAGGCATTAAGCGCCGAATATAAAAACCCTAAGAAAGGAAGGTACACTATTGAAGGATGAGATAGAACGAATCGCTTTGATGGAGGGAGCAAGCAAGGTGGGAATTGCCTCTGTGGAGAGCTTTGCGGGCGCACCGAACGGACATGCACCTGCCGATTTCATACCAGATGCTAAATCAGTGATTTCGTTTGGGATAGGATTACTAGATGCAGCTGTAGAAAGGGATAGATTATTCCTGAATTCTCAGATGGTTCCAGAAGAATTAAGAACAACTGTTCAAGAATACCTCTATGAAACGGTAGCCTACAGAATGGTTAATAGCCGCTTAGATCAAATTGGATTGTCGATTGCTCTGTTTTTCGAAAAACAAGGATACCCATCAATGTGTTTCCCGGCAACCTATGATGAGCAATATGAACCCTTAATGAGTAAAATTCCTAACTTCCAGGCTCCTTTTTCTCATAGGCACGCTGCCGTGAGAGCTGGCTTAGGAGAATTTGGTCTAAGTAATCTTGTGCTGACACCCGAGTATGGTCCAAGAATTCGATTGAATTCAGTAATAACAAGCATGCAGCTAGAGCCGGGCCCCATTATCAGAGAAAAGTTATGCATAAGAGGGTGTACATTGTGCATGGAGGCATGTGCATCGTGCGCCTATAACTCCAGTATAAATATCTTGACGCCCAAAGAGAATCTGAATTGGAATGAAATATGGTTAGACCCACCTTCTATTACAGATAAACACGTGTGCAACTCAGGGAGGTGTGCAGGAGGATGTGTGAGGGCGTGTCCAGTGGGCAGCAAGAGGAACACATAGACGCCAGAAGAAAGAGAAGAGCTCAAGATAGCTAATACTAGCTATGGTTGCATGTCTCTATAAGTTAGTGCCTTCAACACTTGAGCCCGGGCACGGTTAGAATACGAGCCTGATTACGAATTTTGGTGACAGAATGGGTCCATTGTTGCTTAGCACAATGAGACGGTAGATGGTGTAACTCGAAGGCAACATGACCATGACCTCAAGCTATTCACCGGTGAAGACCGGATCCCGCTTCTGGATAAACGCCGTCATGCCTTCCATAGCATCCTTTGTTTTTTCCACCCGCTGTGAGCCTTCGCGCTCTATTTTCAAGCCCTGATCAATACTGACCTCGAGTCCCCGGGTCACTGCGTCGAGGATTATCTGCACGGCAATCGGTGCTTTTTTCGCCAGAACATTGGCGAGTTCCTTAGCATCATCCATCAACTGCCCCGGTTGAGACAACCTGGTTATAAGCCCGATGCTCGAAGCTTCGGAGGCGTTGATTCTAGTACCGAGCAGGAGCATTTCTAGCGCTCTGGTCTTGCCCACCAGCCTGGGCAACCGCTGGGTGCCACCCCAGCCAGGTATAATACCCAGGTCAATCTCAGGCTGTCCTATCACCGCCCGCTCGGAGTTGACCATTATCCTGAGGTGGCAAGACATTGCCAGCTCACAACCACCACCAAGAGCATAGCCATTTATGGCGGCGATTATGGGCTTGGGATACTTTTCGATGTGGCTGAACACCTCTTGCCCTTGGGCCACAGCTTTCTCGCCTTCCGGCGTACCAGCTGTCTTCAAATCAAAGCCAGCTGAAAATCCCCTCTCGCCAGCGCCTGTGACGATTATAGCTCTCACCGCTTTATCCTTCTCCCACTCGGTCAAAACCGCATCCAGTTCATCAAGCACACTCACATTAATCGGATTTGCCGGCGGTCTATTCAAGGTGATTATGCCGACATTATCCTCTCGCTCTACAATTAAATTCGCATAAGTCATGAAGCCCTCCCTATTTTGAAATTTTTAGTAGAAACAGTGAGATATTAACACCCACAGCAGTGGCTTGGCAACGGCTAAAAGATAACGGTTTAGCTGTTCCGAAATCCTGGCCTGTAGTATGTCACTCTCTCACACTGCCAGGTCACCAAGAAGCAAGTTGTATTAACTAGCTGGAGGAAAAGTCTTGTTGCTAAAAGACTTAAAATGGGGATAGAATACTCACAAAAGCAAGTTTATTCGAAAGTTATCGACTCTGAACAGCGGATGAGCAGTACAATCGTCCTGGGTATTGGCAACCGACTGGGCGGCGATGATGCCGCTGGCACCTGTGTAGCAGACATGCTCATCCAGAGGCGGCACAGAGTCAAGTCCTTACCCACTGATGACCTGATGGTCATAGACGCCGGCTCTGCACCGGAAGGCTATACCTCGGTTATCCGACAGCACCGACCTGACTTATTGATACTGGTAGATGCCGCCGATATGGGTTTACCCCCAGGTGCTCTACGCATAATCACGCCAGAGCAAATCAGCACCCTGTCCTTTTCCACACACCACATGCCCCTCTCCATATTCATATCTTATGTAAATGAATTTTGTGGAAGCATCCTTCTGGTCGGAGTACAGCCTAAGCAAGCAGAAACAGGTAGCCGCATTTCAGAAGCGGTGCGCAAAAGCGTGAAGAAACTGGCTGAGGCTATTCTGGAAGGACAGATAGCTGAAATTCCGCGGCTGGAGTAAGGAAGCTAGCTCTGTTCGGGTGGTTTCTCTGCGGCTGCGGCGTCTGATTTCTTTCGTTTCTTCGAGCCTGGCAGTTCGCCGCTGTCAACGATTACCAGCTCGTCGGAGTACTTGTCGTAGCTGGCTAGCAGAAATGTCTCCGTCATGACCAGCGTATTCACCGGACAAACGTCAACACACTGGGCACAGAAGCAACAACGTGAGATAAACACCTTAATCTTTTTTTCTTCAGGTAACCACTCGATGGCCTGTGTGGGGCATACCCTGTAACACTGCTGGCAGCCGGTGCAGTTTTCCCGATCGTAGGCAATCTTACCGCGGAACCTGGGCGGTATGGTGACCGGCGGGTGCAGCTTCACTTCCTGCCTGGCCACCCTGTCCAGAAAGGACAAAGTGGAGCCGGGGGCATATTTGGCCGGAAAGATATTCGTCGCCGGCTTTCGGAAGAGTTGCTTTAATATCGTCTTTGCTGCTTCAAACATTTTCATGATACCATCAAGTCAACTGATAGCAGTATCAGCCCAAAGAAGCTGATGAGGGTCATGGCTATTATGTAGATCCAGCTTGCCTGACTTATCTTAAACCGTGCCATTGATGCGCGTACCACCGATATACTAATGAACATCACGGCAAAGACCTTGACCAGAAAGAATAAGCCGTCCACTATCCCGGCGAGGACAGGCGCACCAATTCCAACCAAAGGGGAAAGGTTATATGG
>JAUWQP010000041.1 GCA_030611015.1 Chloroflexota bacterium
CGAAATCCTATAGGGCGCCGTTTCGGTTCCGGTGGCGCCATAAGCTGACGAATAGCTTCAAACACCTGTTTAAATTGAGCATCATACTTCTTCTCAAGGGCGTCTAGCTTGCGGGCAAGCTCGACATGGCTTGCAAGCATCTGCCGTAAGCGGATAAAGGCCCGCATTATCTCAATATTTACCTGGATAGCACGCTGACTACGCAAGACACTAGATAGCATGGCAACACCTTGTTCAGTAAAGGCGTACGGCAGGTATTTGCTGTGTTGCCCGCGTCTTTTCTTTAAGGTCACAATTTGTGATCTTAGAAAATCAACATCGTCTTTGCTAAGCTGGAACATAAAATCTTCAGGGAATCGCTCCAGATTACGTTTGACTGCTTGAACTAAAACCCTCGTCTCGACACCATAAAGCTCGGCCAGGTCAGCGTCAAGCATAACTTTTTGCCCACGGATTAACAGAATTGCCTTCTCAATCCTATCGACAGGAATAAGTGATTTCTTATTGACCATGCCAATAACCTGCGGTAGTCTGGCCACCTTTACTTAGTCTGCCCTTGCTCCGATTATATCACATAAAGTAGTTACCCCTTCCTCCCCTTATCTCTGTCCGCTGTGTGTCCACTTCCGAGGGTTAGGGCCTTTCCGACTTAGACAGGCGCGATGTCCTCAGGCTTCAAGCAGATGCTCCTGTTAAAAATACTGTCAAAACAAGGTATAATAGCTGAAAGCGAGGCGAAGCCGGAATACAGTCATTCTACTAACTGCCTATTGCACTGATAGAGACCACACTCGCAATAAGTTGAGGAGTGAAAGAAAAATTGGACTTAAATAGCAAAAGCCGCCCTTTCGGACGACCTCTGTACTCCTTCTACACATGGTAGATGAGCTATTATTAGATTAATATATTATGACGATTTTGTCAATAGCTAAGCGTCGCAGGTTCCACCAAATAGCTTCGCATTCAAGTATACTACAGTGCACGATTGTCAGGTTATATAGTTCGGCAAAAAGTTTAGGCAGGCGCGATGTCCTCAGGCGTCAAGCAGATGCTCCTGTTAAAAATACTCGCAAAACGATGCAATCAAAACGATGGGTAAGAAAGCTACAATGCAGAGACTACTAGTCCTTGTCTAAGTCCTTGATAAGCTCGTCAACCGAGTCAAAGGTCTTCACACGCTCAGCTTTGATGTCCTCGCCGGCCTCCCGCTCGGCATCCTGCCACCTCTTTGTCCAAAAATATGCCTGGCTCTTATCCACCAGCTTCTTGGGCATCAATACTGCTTTCTCGTCCTGCACCTCAATTTCTACCAGGTCGCCTTCCTCAATTCCCAACTGCTTACGCACCGATGCCGGCAGGGTAACCTGTCCGTGCCTGGTAACCTTGCTCATTGGCATCTCCATCACCTCCTACGGTCGCTCCAGTGTCTCATCATGACGTCCAATATTACGCAATACGATTGTATCTCCTTCAATTTCAAAAGTCATTCTCAGTGAACGGCTCACCCTGGCTTCCCAGATATGCTCAACTCCTTGCATTTTCTTAACCCTCAGGGCAAGATACCGCAGGTCTGTTACCAGATTTCTCAACGCTTTCCGCGCTAGGTCCTTCTCTTCCTCTGTCAATTCCTTCCAGGCTTTTTTGAATCTGGCCGTCCGGGTAATCTTCACTACCGCCCTCGTCCCATATCTGCGAGATTACTATATTAGTATATTACTAGCAAACAGAGATGTCAAGAGCAGCTTGACATTACACAAGTCGGCAAAAAGTTTAGGCAGGCGCGGTGTCCTCGGGCTTCAAGCAGGTGTTCCTGTTAAAAGTAGTGGCAAAACAAGGTATAATAGGTTGAAGCAGGGCGAAGCCAGAAAGTAGTAACTGGACTCAGGGAGGAATGAAAGACACCAATAAGCTGGTGCAAGGATACCTAGCATTTATTCTTTGTGACCGCCGGCTATACCGCCAGGACATCGGGGGAAAGGTGTAACCCTTTGAGCAAGAAGCAGCCTGTGTTCTATGGATGGTGGCTAGTCCTGGGGTTATTTCTTATAGGCGCATTCGGGCCTCTGGCGAGACACAGTTGGTTATGGCTTAATTGGAGGCTGGGGACCATTTATTTGGGCCAGGCTTCATGAAGCAACCGGGAGCTATAATGTTGCGTGCCTGATATCTGCGGTATGTTATGCTATAGCTTCTGTGGCTCTTTTGTTCGTTCGCCCCATAAGGGCTAAACAGGGTGATTAGGTTCATGAACACGCAGGTGGGTCAAGTAGAAAAGATACTGCGAGGAGCAAGGAGGATGATCAAAGAATGATTAAGCTGGCGCCGTCGATTCTTTCCGCTGATTTCGCTTGCCTTGGTGAGCAGGTTGCCGAGGTCGCCAGGGCCGGGGCTGATTATATCCACGTAGATGTTATGGACGGGCATTTCGTACCCAATATTACCATCGGGGCTCCGGTGGTGGCTTCAATTCGCCGGGTAACCAGCTTGCCCCTGGATGTCCACTTGATGATAGAACACCCGGAGCGGTATATCTCCGAATTTATCAACGCAGGCGCCGATATCATTACCGTGCATGTAGAAGCCTCTCCCCATCTTCTTAGTACGATTCGGTTGATAAAGGAATTGGGAGTTAAGGCCGGAGTATCCTTAAATCCGCCTACTCCTCTCAGCGCAGTAGATGAATTTATTCATCATGCGGACTTTATTCTCATTATGAGCGTTAATCCCGGCTTCGGCGGGCAACCTTTTATCCCGGAAACATTGCCCAGAATAGCGAGTATGCGCAAAATCCTTGATAATAGAAAACCGGGTGTCGAGCTCGAAGTGGACGGGGGAATTAACGCGGACAACGCCCCGGACATAGTCGAAGCTGGCGCCACTGTTCTGGTGGCCGGGAATAGCATATTTAAGTCCAGGGAAGGGATCAGCCGGGCATTGCAAAAACTCAGGGAAGCAACATCGTAGAAATTTAAATGTCAAAATCCAAATGACAACTGAAATCCAAATGCTTAAATGCCAAAACTACTCCGTTTTGTCCTTTGGACTTTGGGATTTGGAATTTAGCCAATGAGATTGCCACGCCCTGACAAGTCGGAGTTCGCAATGACGTGTGGTGTGTCATTGCGAGGAGCTAGATTCCTCGCTTACGCTCGGAACAGGCTCCGCAATCTCGTGGTGGGGCTTGGGTGGGCGGGCTGCTTTATATTGGGTGCGGAGGCATCTAGTGCAAATGTTGACTTTCTTCTTGCTCCCTTCTACCATAATTGTTGTGCGATGAATATTAGGGAGCCATTTTCGATTGGTACGTCTTTTGGAATGACTTACACTGTGCCCAAATTGAGTTCTTTTACCGCAAACCTCGCACTTCATAGAAACGTCTCTATCTGTTAAATTTGCGTCAATGATAGCACAATTATCAGCCCAGGTGAAGGGGTGGGATGAAAACTGATTTAGCCGATGGTCAAACCCTGAAGGAAATGTTTGCCTCAGGAACTGCCTGGCTAGAAAAAAGCGCCGCCGATATCAATGCTATAAACGTGTTCCCTGTTCCTGATGGTGATACCGGAACCAATATGGTGCTCACCATGGAATTTGCCTTGGAAGAGGCCAAGCTCAATTCAGATAACCACGTCTCTTCGGTAGCTAAATCGCTGGCTCACGGTGCTTTGATGGGAGCGCGGGGCAATTCGGGAGTTATTTTATCTCAATTCTTTAGAGGTTTAGCTAAAGAGCTGGGGGGCAAGACTCATTTCGACGGCGGTGATTTTGCCAGGGCCCTGGCCGAAGCATCACAAACTGCTTACAAAGGGATTGTCAATCCTGTCGAGGGAACAATCCTGACGGTACTGAAAGACGCATCTAAAGCTGCTCAAGAAGTAGTAAAAAATGGCACCTTAGTTTCGGTATTGGAAGCCGCGGTAAAATCGGCTGAGGATTCAGTGGCCCGGACGCCCAGCTTACTGCCGGTATTAAGGGAGGCAGGAGTGGTGGATGCTGGCGGGCAAGGCTTGTATGTTTTGCTGGACGGCGCCCTTCAATTCCTCAAGGGAGAGTCACATAAGCTGCAATATCGGAGGCCCCGCCTGGTTGTTGCCGAGGCAGCATTAGCTCCCAGGGCAGCCCAGATGCCTACCCAGTTAGAAACACCTTATGGATATTGCACCAACTTTGTGTTGGAGAGACAGAATCTTAATTTAGGCAAAATTGAAAAAGACCTCAAAAAGAAAGGGCAATCTTTGATAGTCACCGGCGACGATACTCTGGTCAGGGTTCATATCCATAGCTTCGAGCCCGGTGAAATCCTGAAATATGCCACAAAGCTGGGCAAACTGCATGAGATAACTATTAATAACATGAATGACCAATATGCCAAATTCATCAAGATGCAGAGG
This sequence comes from Chloroflexota bacterium, assembly GCA_030611015.1. GTDB lineage: Bacteria > Chloroflexota > Dehalococcoidia > GIF9 > AB-539-J10 > RBG-13-51-36. The sequence goes on from JAUWQP010000041.1 coordinate 4,392, forward strand.
GAAAGAATGCCCGCAGTTGACATCGCTATGGTAACAGTGGCCACTGGAAACGGGTTTTTCGAGCTGTTTAATAGTTTAGGTAACATCATCATCGTCCCCGGCGGGCAAACGATGAACCCCAGTGTTCGTGAGCTCTTACAAGCTGTGGAATCAGCCCCTTCGGACAACATCATTCTACTGCCTAATAACAAAAACATCATGCCTGCTGCCGCCCAGGTCCAGTCCTTGACTTCCAAAAAAGTGAAGGTGATTCCCACCAGGAATATCCCTCAAGGTGTAGCGGCGTTTCTGACTTTCGATTATGAAATGAATCTGGAGGAAAATGCCCAGGCTATGAAGAAAGCAATAAATAAAGTAAAGGCTATAGAGGTTACCAGAGCAATGCGTGAGACCCGTCTCGATGGCCTGGAAATAAGAAAGGGTCAATTCATTGCTATTCTAAGCGATGAAGATTTGATAGCCAGGGCTGATAAAATAGGGGATGTTATCCTTGAAGCTCTAGGCAAAGCAGGGGCTGATAAGGCGGAGATAGTCACCATTTATTACGGTGCTGAAATCAAGGGTGTTGAAGCTCAAGAGATAGCTCAGAATATTCGTGACCGCTATCACACCGAGGTCGAGGTGGTTTATGGCGGCCAGCCACATTATAATTGTATAATTTCCCTGGAATAATGTCTGTGGCAAAGCTATAAGTAAGAGGAATTTCGAATTTAGAAAGAGTCATTGCGAGGAGCGAGATTCCTCGCTTATGCTTCGGAACAGGCTCCGCAATCTCGTGGGGACAGGGGATTGCCGCGCTCCGCTCGCAATGACAAAAAGCGTTGTACTTGATGGTCAAGCTTTGGCAGAGGTAAGGAATAGTGGTTAAGGTTGTAACTGATAGCTGTTCCGACATTACCCCTCAGTTAGCCCAGGAGCTGGGGATTACTGTGGTGCCGTTGTACGTCCAATTTGGCGATGAGACCTACCGGGATAATGTTGACCTGAGTACAAAGGAGTTCTACCATAAGTTGGAAACAAGTAAGATTCACCCGACCACATCAACTGCCACCCCGGCTGATTTTGCCGAGATTTTCACTAAATTAGCGGAAGAAACAAAGGAAATCCTGACTATAACTCTTTCTGAAAAGTTCAGCGCCACTTATGCAGCGGCACTGCAGGGCAAGACTATGGTTACCAAGGACTGCCACATTGAGGTCATTGACTCTAAGTTGGTAGCAGGCGCACAAATGCTTTTAGTTATCCTGGCAGCTAAGATGGCTCAGACAGGGGCTAATTTGGAGCAAATTGCTGACTGGGTCAGGAGAGCGATTTCCAGAGTGCATGTTCGCATGAGCTTCGATACATTGGAATACTTGAGAAGAGGCGGGCGCATTGGTAAGGCACAGGCTTTCCTGGGTAGCTTGCTAAAAGTAAATCCTGTCCTGGGAATAAAAGACGGTGCAACCTTTCCTATCGCTCGCTCCCGCAGTCGAACTCAAGCTATGGACCTTCTGGTAAATTTTGTCAGGGGTTTCAGCCAGATAGAAGCCGTGGCTATCGAGGATGCCACTACCCCCGATGATTTAGAGGCATTAGCCGGGCGGCTTAAGGATGTAGTCCCTCCAGAGCGCATCCATCGTTCCAATGTAAGCCCGGTGGTGGGAACTCATGTCGGTCCTCATGTCCTGGCTGTTGCCGTCCTCGAAGAAGAATAGAAAGTGACAGGTATTGATTCGCTACGGAACATCCTTGAACTGGAAGGCCAGAAGGGTTACACCGATGAGGCAGTAATCGGCGGCCTGGATAAATACCTTCACAAACAGGCAGGGGAAATCAGGCAGAGTATCAATAACCCGCAGCTTTTAAGCGGCTTTGATGAACTTAACTTAGCCAAATCCAATTACGGCTCTTACGGCATGGATGAGCGTAAGAGATGGATGACAAATGTCTTTGGCTGGTTAGATAAGCTGGAGATAGCGAAGGAAAGCGGTAACCTGGTGATAAGGACGCTTGATAAATCACCTGAAGTAATGGCTGAGCCCCGCCAGAAGCGAGGAGAAGGGCTGGACTCGCCCATAACTGTTATCAAAGGCATCACGCCCAACGTAGCTAACAAATTTGCCAGGCTCAATGTCAAGGCAGTGGGCGATTTGCTTTATTTCTTCCCCAGACGCTATGTCGATTACAGCCGGAGGAAACCTGTCTCTGAACTTATAGAAGACGAAGAGCAAACTATCATAGGCACGATCTGGCAAGCCAGAGTAGCTACTCTGGGTAACCGGCGAGGCACAGAGGCAATTGTCGGCGACGAGACAGGAAACATCAGAGTGGTCTGGTTTAATCAACCTTACCTGGCAAAAAGCTTCCGTACTAATGACAGAATAGTAATCAGCGGTACGGTCGGCCTGTTCAAAGGACACAAGGTATTCGAGTCCCCGGAATGGGAATTGCTTAAAGATAAAGAGCTAATTCACACCGGGCGCCTGGTCCCCGTCTATCCCCTTACTCAAGGCTTATATCCCAGGCAAGTAAGGAAATGGACCAAGGAGATTGTCGATGGCTATGCCGGGCAATTGAGTGATTTCCTGCCTTCAGAGATTAAGACCCGCTGCCAGTTATTAGACCTTCCCGCCGCAATCGCTCAAATTCACTACCCCGATGACCTGACAAGGGCGGAAAGGGCAAGAGGGAGGTTAGCCTTCGACGAGCTATTTCTTCTTCAATTAGGTGTGCTGGCTAGAAAGCGAGATTGGAAGGAAGGTCAACCGGGCAATGCCTTTCATATAGACCAGGAAGTTATCAGCAAATTTTTACAGTGCCTGCCCTTCACCTTGACCCAGGCACAGGAGCGAGTGTTGCAGGAAATTTTAACCGACCTCAAACAAGCAAAAGCCATGTCACGTCTTCTTCAAGGAGAGGTAGGCAGCGGCAAAACCGTAATTGCCACCCTGGCTCTCTTGATAGCTGCTGCCAACGGTTACCAGGGGGCTTTAATGGCGCCCACCGAGGTCTTAGCCGAGCAGCATTACACCAATATCTGTGGCTATCTGTCCCAGGTCGGCACCCAGGAACCTGGTTCCGAGCCGGGCGAAGGAACTATCAGATGCTACACAGGATTTCTCTCCAGGCCGCTGACCATCGCTTTGCTCACCGGGAGCCTCAGCAGCGCTGAGAAGGAAATGTTGCACGGTAAAGTTAAGCAGGGTAAAGTTGACATTATTGTCGGCACCCATGCCCTTATTCAAAAGGAGGTAGAATTTAACAAATTAGGGTTGGCGGTGATAGATGAGCAACACCGCTTTGGCGTGTTGCAACGCTCCGCCCTGCGGCAAAAGGGATTTAACCCTCATGTTCTGGTCATGACAGCCACACCTATCCCTCGGACCATGGCGCTGACGCTCTATGGAGACCTCGACCTTTCAGTTATTGATGAGTTACCCCCGGGGCGACAGGTAGTAAAAACAAAATGGCTCGAACCACAAGATAGGGAAAAGGCTTATAGCTTCCTCCATCGCCAGGTCAGCAATGGGCGGCAAGCTTTCATTATCTGCCCCTTAATCGAAGAATCCGAAATACTTGAGGCAAAAGCCGTCACAACGGAATATGAGCGACTATCCCGTGAGGTTTTCCCGGACTTAAAGTTAGGATTACTCCATGGACAAATGCCTGGTAGCGAGAAAGAGGAGGTAATGCGTCATTTTCGAGCCGGGAAGCTTGGTATTCTAGTGTCAACCTCGGTAGTGGAGGTGGGCATTGACGTACCCAGGGCATCTGTCATGATGGTAGAGGGCGCCGAGCGTTTTGGCTTATCTCAGCTCCACCAATTCAGGGGACGTGTGGGGCGGGATAAGGAACAAGGCTATTGCCTGCTTATGCCGGAAAAGCTTTCGCCTGAAGCAAGAGAGCGCCTCCGACTGATGGAGAAGGTTCATAACGGCTTCGCTCTGGCGGAAAAGGACTTAGAGCTACGAGGCCCTGGGGAATTTTTCGGCACTCACCAGAGCGGCTTGCCCGACCTCAAACTTGCCAAGCTAACTGATTTACGCAGTCTGGAGTTAGCCCGGCAAGAAGCGATAACCCTTTTTCAAAGCGACCCCAATTTGAAGAAGGCTGAACATCAACCTTTACGTCAACAATTAAGCCGGGCATGGGCCAGAGGTGCTGAATGGAGTTAATCATGCTCAAGAAAGAACTAGCCAGGTGTTTGCAGCAAGCTGTGGCGGAGGCACAGCGAAAAGGTGCTCTTGCTCCAGCCGCCTTGCCCGAGGTGCTTGAGGTGCTTATAGAACATCCACAAAATCCCGAACATGGAGATTTTGCCTCAGGCCTCCCCTTGAAGCTGGCTAGGACTATGAGGATGCCCCCCATAGCTATAGCCGAAAAGATCTCTGAACATATAGTACCACCGCCCCAAATTGACAGGCTCTGGGTTGCTCCGCCAGGTTTCATCAACTTCACTTTGAGGGAGGACTGGCTGAGTACACTGGTGGGACCGATCATCACTGCTGGTGAATCATATGGTAACATTGACCTGGGCAAAGGTAAGCGGGTCCAAGTTGAATTTGTTAGTGTCAACCCCACCGGACCTCTCCACGTTGGTCACGGCCGTGGTGCCGTTTTAGGTAGTACTTTGGCGAATGTGCTTACTGCCTCTGGCTATGCTGTAGAAAAGGAATATTACATCAATGATATGGGTAACCAGATAGATAACTTCGGTCGTTCCCTCTATGCTCGTTACCAACAATGCCTGGGTAAAGAAGCTGCCATGCCCCCGGATGGCTACTACGGCAATTACATGATTGACCTGGCCAAAGAAATCGCTCGGGAACAAGGTGATAAATTTTTATGGTTGCCTGAGAGTGAGGCAGCTTCACAATTGGCGGAGATTGGGATTGTCAAGGTATTACAGAGAATTAAAGAAGACCTCGAGCTACTAAACGTTAATTTCGATACCTGGTTCTCAGAAAGAAGCCTTTATCAAGGCGGGCAATATAACAGGGCTATGGAACTGCTCCAGAGCGGGGGCTATATTGCTAAGAAAGAAAATGCCACCTGGTTTGAATCAAGGTCCCTGGGCGAAGATAAGGACAATGTTCTTGTGCGCAGCGATGGTTTTCCCACCTATTTTGCCTCTGACATTGCCTACCATTACAACAAGTTTGTGGAGCGGAAATTCGACTGGGTGATTGATATCTGGGGGGCTGACCATCAGGGGCACGTTCCTCGGATGAAAGCGATGCTCAAGGCCCTGGGTCACAACCCCGAACAGCTTAAGGTGATACTCTGCCAGCTAGTCACACTGCAGCGCGGACGGGAAATAGTTAAAGTGTCCAAGCGTAGCGGCGATATTATTACTTTACGGGAGGTGATAGACGAAGTAGGCTCAGATGCTTGCCGATTCTGGTTCCTCGCCCGTTCTGCTGATAGTCAGATGGATTTCGACATGGAGCTGGCTAAGCGGCAATCAGCGGATAACCCTGTGTATTATGTTCAATATGCTCATGCTCGGATCGCCAGCATTATTCGCTTAGCTGAACACCGGGAGATAGATTACAGCCAGGGCGATGTTTCTCTGCTTACCACCGAGCCGGAGCTGACTTTAATTCGCCGCTTAATACTTCTCCCGGAAATAGTAGAACGAGTAGCGCTTACCCTCGAGCCTCACCACTTGCCTTACTATGCCCAGGATTTAGCCACCGGCTTTCACAGTTTCTATAAGCAATGCCGGGTTGTCTCTGAAGACGAAGCGCTAACTAAGGCTCGCCTCAAGCTGGTCCGGGCAACTCAGATTGCCTTGGCTAAAATACTGCGCCTTATGGGCATGACAGCTCCGGAAAAGATGTGAAGCATTGCGAAGCTGACTCTCCCCTTTATTGTTGCGATTCCCGGTAAATCAGGATTTCCTACACGAATTCGCGTGATCGGAATTAGGCATGACAGTTTGCTTCGTTTCGCTGGCAGTGACAGCCGCGATCAGCCAACTGACAGGCAGCACACTATGGGAGGTCACCGAGATTGAATCATACCAACCTTAACCAGGGAAGCATTCTTCCCAACGACGTCAACTACGTCGTCGGCGCCCAGTTCTTAAAACCATCTTACATCCTGGACCCTTGTGTCCTCTTCACCACTATCTCTCAAGGTCTTTTGGTTTTATCAACAACACAGGCAGCCCCGATTCCCTGAGCACATGATCGGCAACACTTCCAAAGATAATGCGTCCTAAACCGCTATGTCCATGTGTGGCGATACAAATAAGGTTGATCGAATTATCCCTGGCATAGTCAACAATCGCAGCACCAGCCGATGATGGTCGAAGGATAACACATTCAAGATCTATTCCCTTCTCCAGCAGCGGTTGCGCTATGCCATCCAGATAAGCCCCTATCTCAGGTTCCTGCCTCCGGATTTCCTCCTCTATGATATCAACCATCCCGGTAGATATTCCCTCCGCACCAACGTAGGCACTGCTAGGCATGGTCGTAACCCGGAGCAGCGTCAGTTTGCCATTAAATCGCAGTGCTTGCTCTGTGGCATATGGCAGAATTTGCTCCGCCAGTTTGGAACCGTCCAGACAAACCAGAATCTTCATATAATCACCTCCTGCGTAAACCAATCTGGCTTTTGCTGATGCTTCTCAGATAACAGCAAACTCAGCCATCATAGTATCTGAAAACAACACCCTCTGGCATGTTACCCAGCTTCTTTTCCACTATATCTTGCATTATGCTCATCATGATTGTCAGCCCCATTAACTTGCATACTTGTGCTGACAATTGTAGCACAGCAAAGTTCCTACCTTCGATGTTACAGTATCCTCCACTCTACCATTATCGACAAGTTTGTCTTTGCCATTTATCCTGTTAATCAGTATCTCCTCTCAAGCACCTTTTCGATGCGGACGTTATTTGCTATATTGTAACTGAAAAGGATACCCTGACCAGGGTTTCAAAGACCACGTGGTTTTTTGTGCATTATATGGGATAATATTAAGAAAGGAAGGAGTTAAATGGCTGTTAAAAAAGTTGGCGAAAAATATCGCTGCAATGTCTGTGGCAATGAAGTGACGGTGACCAAGGCTGGCGGCGGCATTCTAGTCTGTTGCGGTCAGGATATGGAGTTAATTAGCTCGTAAGTTTTTAAGAGGAGTGAGCAAATGGAAAATGAACAGGCCAGGACGATAGCGGTGCTTCAACTCGCTGTCCAGATGGAGGTGGATGGGAAGGGGTTCTATCAGAAGGCAAGCCAGGAAAGCAGCAACAAGCTAGCTAGGGAACTATTTCAGCAGCTAGCCGATGAGGAAGATGTTCACCGTAAGAAGTTTGAGGAAATATATGAAGCCTTAAGGGGAGGGCAGAATTGGCCTGATGTAGTAGCACCAGCCGAGAAAGGGGAAGGGCTCAAGTCTCTGTTCGCCGAAGCCAATAAAGCACTGGGTAGCAAGTTTAAAGTGGCTGAATCCGACCTTGAAGCTATCAAGGTAGCTATGGATATGGAGGTCAAGTCTTATGATTTATATCACTCTCGAAGCGAAGAAAGCACCCTCCCTGTAGAAAAGCGGTTCTATGAGACTCTGGCGGGCGAGGAGCGGGGGCACCATCTCGCCCTTCTCGATTCCTACGAGTATCTCAGTGACCCTGCCGGGTGGTTTACTAAAAAAGAACATTGGTCATTGGATGGAGCTTAAATAAACAGGAGGGTACAACATGGGGGATGTTGCTTTAAGCATTGAGCAGCTAGGTGTAGAGGTGGAAGGACGGGAGATTTTACATAATATAAACTTGGAGATGAAGCTTGGCGAGACCCATGTCCTTTTCGGTCCCAACGGCAGCGGAAAAACCACTTTGCTCATGGCGATAATGGGCTTCCCCAAGTATCGGGTGACCAGAGGCAAAATCGTTTTCAAAGGTCAGGACATAACTATGTTGCCTTTGGATGAGAGAGCCCGCTTGGGGATTGGTATGTCCTTCCAACGGCCGCCGGTGGTCCGGGGTGTAAAAACGCGGGATATGGTGGCTGCCTGCCTCAAGGGTCAGGGAGATGAAGAGAGCATCAGCCAACTCGCAAAAAAGACTAATCTGGCTGACTTTCTGGACAGGGAAATAAACTACGGGTTTTCGGGAGGGGAGCTAAAACGTTCCGAGTTGATGCAACTGCTTGCGCAGAAGCCCACATTAACATTGATAGATGAGCCTGAATCAGGCGTTGACCTGGTGAATATCGCCCTTATCGGTGACCTGATAAATAGCTTGCTGGAAAAAGATTGTCCCATACTTGAACGAAGATGCATGGGGCTCATCATTACCCATACTGGTCATATCCTGGACTATGTTAACGCCCGCACAGGCTATGTCATGTGTGATGGTGTAATCGGATGCGAAGGAGACCCTCATGAGATTTTAGCCACTATTAGAGAGAAGGGCTACGAAGAATGTGTCAAATGTTTTATGAGGAGGGCGCCAAGTGGTTGAGATGGTATCGTCTGAGAAACATAAAGATAAAGCCAGAGCAGCAGCCGCCAAACAAGCGGCATTCGGTGAGGATATAGATTTGGGCGCTTATGTCAGCTCAAGTGAGGAGCAGCCTTACCAGGCTGACCCTTCGAAGCTCCCTGCCGGGGCTAAAGAGCGGATGCTGGAGGCGGGAATCATTCTGGATGACCCGGGCCAAAGAGCAGGTACTTTTATCCAGATGGATAACGCTCCAGTTCATAGCTCGGTCAGACAGGAAGGTGTGGAGGTAATAGCAGTCAGCCAGGCTCTGGAAAAGTATGACTGGCTGTCAGACTACTGGTGGCAGGCAGTAGCCGTGGATACCGATAAGTACAATGCCAATATAGAACTGAACCAGCATAATGGCTACTTCATCAGGGCACTGCCTGGCTCTAAGACCATTTACCCTGTTCAGACCTGTCTCTATCTGGCAAAAGCACGGCTTGCTCAGAATGTGCACAATATTATCATTGCTGAAGAAAACTCGGAGCTGCATATCATTACCGGTTGTACCACTGCATCTAACGAAGAAGCCGGCCTGCACCTGGGTGTCTCTGAGTTCTACATAAAGAAAGGGGCTAAGGTCACCTTCACTATGATACATAACTGGAATCCAGAGGTAGTTGTTCGCCCCCGCACGGGAGTAATTATTGAAGAGGATGGCTTATTTCTTAGTAATTATGTGCTTACGAAGCCAGTCCGTTCACTACAAATGTATCCCACAGCCAGGTGTGTGGGGGAAAACGCGGTTGTCAGGTTCAACAGTATTCTGGTAGCGGCTCCGGGGTCATCGCTGGACGTTGGTTCTCGGGCCATCCTCAATGCTAAGGGAGCGAAAACAGAAATCATATCACGAGCGATAACTACCGGAGGGAGCATTGTTGCCCGGGGTTACATAGAGGGCAATGCCCCTGATGTCAAAGGTCATCTGGAATGTCGTGGACTGATCCTGATGGGAGAGGGCATAATCCACGCCATACCCGAGCTTAAAGGCACCTTAGCTGGCATTGACCTATCCCATGAAGCGGCAGTAGGCAAGATAGCTGAGGAAGAAGTAGAGTATCTTATGGCACGGGGGCTAACGCGAAGCGAAGCTACAGCCACAATAGTCAGGGGATTTCTCCGGGTGGATATCGAGGGGTTGCCGCCCTTACTCAGTGCCGAGTTACAGCGGGCAATTGAAGCCAGTGAAAAGGACCTTATGTAAATAATACCGACGGAATGAGGGGCAGACGAGTTAAAGCACAGTAAGGAGGTGCAGCGATGTTTGAGCAATGTCCGGGAGCCAGCAACATAAGGACGCCGACGATTGAGCTAAAGACGTGTCCGAAATGCGGTGCGGAGATAGAAATGTTTTCCTCTGACATGCAGATGGATTGTCCTAAATGTGGATTTACCGTCTATAACGATTTGGAGTCGTGTATTCAGTGGTGCAAATATGCTAAGGAATGTGTCGGAGAGGAAGTCTATGAAAGGTTAATGAAAAAGGTGTCGAAACAAGAGTAGAAGGAAGCCAGGTCAGATGCGACAAGGATAGTTAATGGGATGAAAAGAAAAATCATCAAAATCGATGAAGAGAAGTGTGATGGTTGTGGCGTCTGTGTCCCGGCCTGTGTCGAGGGGGCACTTCAGATTGTCAATGGCAAAGCTAAGCTCATCAGTGAGATATACTGCGATGGCCTCGGCGCCTGCATCGGAGAATGCCCCCAAGGGGCTATCACCATTGAAGAAAGGGAAGCCGGGGATTTTGATGACGAGGCAGCGAGACGTCACCTAGAGGAGAAAGAAGAGGTTACGGAGAAACTTCCCTGTGGCTGCCCCTCAGCTACGGTTGTTCGGTTCGAGGGACCAGAATCAGCGGCAGTTGCCTCTAAAGACGCAATCCCCTGCCAATCCATGCTTGGGCACTGGCCGGTTCAACTTACCCTTGTGCCCCCGATGGCGCCTTTCCTCCAGGGAGCTGACCTGCTGCTGGTGGCGGACTGTGTTCCCTTTGCCTATGTTGGCTTTCACCAGGACTTTCTCAGAGATCATGCTCTGCTGGTGGCGTGCCCCAAGCTGGATGACTTCCAGGCCCATCAGATGAAACTGACTCAGCTCCTGCGTCAGGCAGAGGTGAAGAGCCTCACTGTGGTGCATGTGGAAGTACCCTGTTGCTCCGGGTTGGCACAT
>JAUWQP010000095.1 GCA_030611015.1 Chloroflexota bacterium
CATAATATTGATGCTGTAGGTTAAGCTCTCTCCGGCAATGATTGGGTCAGATAAGGAAGATTTAGTGATGCTAAGGTCAGCTGAGGTATTAGAAAAGGTGACTTGTGAGAATACCGCCGTAAGGAAAAAAAAGGTAAAAACTCCGGCCGCAAGGAATGAAAAGCTCCCCTTCAAGTACTTATGACAACTTTCGTTCATAGACGGACGAGCCCGAGCAACTCGCGCTTTCATTCTCCCCCTCCTATAAACTCTATCCTGCAAGACGCCATCGATCGTCCATAGCAATTCCCATTGCGAACTCAGGGCTTTTTTGTTCTGCAAGACAAGCAATAACTCTCAACTTTTTCTTCGATTCAATCCTTCCTAATTATATCCTTCTTGAATATGTATCGCACATTTTATTCGTTCGTAATCCCGTGTTCCACCAATAATGCCTTAATCATATCAAATCATCTGACTATGTCAAGAACGGAACACGTCTAGTTTTGGAGGAGATGTGGTGAAGCAAGCATTACTTCCTACTGCGCTGGGATTTTATCCAGCCTTCCATTATCTGCTCCGTTGCTGTCGCTCCTATTCTGGTAGCACCTGCCCTTATCATGTCCAGAGCTGTATCAAGAGTTCTGATCCCTCCAGCAGCTTTCACTCCCAGCCTAGGTCCTACTGTTTTATACATTAACTCTATATCGTGAACCTTAGCTCCTTCTGGTGCAAAGCCTGTCGAGGTTTTCACATAATCTGCTCCTGCTTCCTCAGTAAGTCTGCAGGCCGTCACTTTTTCCTCATCAGTTAAATAGTAAGTTTCGAGGATTACCTTAACGAGAATATCTCCATATTTTCGTGCAATTTCTACTACTCTCCTCATATCATCCCTGACAAAATCAACTCTTCTTGACTTAAGAGCGCCAATATTTATAACCATATCCAGCTCTTGAGCGCCGTCTAGAATAGCCTGTTCTGCCTCCAAGGCCTTAATCTTCGACAGATGCCCGCCATGTGGGAAACCAATCACTGTAGAGACTTTTACATCCTGGTTTGCTAATATTTCAAAGGCAAGTTTCACATGATAGGGTTTTACGCAAACGGTGGCGGTCTGGTATTTCTCAGCTAGTTCGCATCCCTTTCTTAACTCCTGGTCGGTAATCGTAGGTCTCAAAAGAGAATGGTCTATGGTCTTGGCCAACCTCCTTTGATCTAGGTTATCAATATTAAGTTTTTCCATTATAGAACCTCCCTTGCAGTTATGCAAAGCATCGATGCTACCTAGGGTATTTCGCCAACAACTTCAGGTCCCAGCGAACTCCCCAAACAGCACGTCTTCACTCGGCCTGTCTTCCGGGATGGGGCGACTCACCCAGGTCACATTCATGTAGTGCTTTAAGCTGATGTTCTCAGTGGTTATGTTTCCACCCCATGTCCCACATCCCAGACTCGAGGTCATGGGCATTCCGTTGGTGAACGAGCCCGCGTTGGAAAGAGATTGAGCTTGCCGGACCATCATTCGACTGACTTTCGCCGCTGAGGCAAGTCGGTCAATACATTTTTCATTAAATGAATATATTCCGCAAGAGTGCCCAACTGATCCCGCATCCAAAATGTCTTGCACAAGTCTGATAGCCTTCTCAAATTCCCGGTACCTGTATAGCGCGAGTACTGGACAGAGTTTCTCTCCCGAGAAGGGATATCCCGGACCCACGCCTTGTTCCTCCACCATGATAAATGTTCGATCGCCAAGCATCGAAAACCCCGCTAGCTCCGCTATCTTCGTTGCAGGGACAGCAACGGTAGACAAGATTCGTCTTCCGTCAGCATCCCACAGGACCGATTGTAGCAACGACTTCTCGCTGGGAGTTGCCAGATAGCCTCCCTCTTTGCGCAGATTCTCCAGAAGCTTTTCGTAGATAGTTTCCTCAATAATAAGGCAACTATCGGCAGAACAGCCAGAACCATTGTCATTTGTTTTGCTCATCTGGATTCTTGCGGCCGCCTCTTCAATGTCTGCAGTCTCATCCACGATAATCAGGGCGTTGCCTGCTCCTACTCCATAGGCAGGCGTGCCAGAACTATACGCGGCTCGAACCAGATTTTGTCCTCCGGTAGCCATGACCAAGTCTGATTGCCGCATGAGTTCGTTAGCAGCAGCTACGGTTGGGTTAGAAATGGACTGCAATAAATCTACGGGTGCCCCCTCTGCCTTCAGAGCTTCCCTCATAAGACGGTTAGTCTCTGAGGTAGTCTTCTTCGTTCTTGGATGAGGAGACATAATCATGGCGTCTTTGCATTTCAGGCCGTAGATGGCCATAACGGCAGGGGTGAGCGCAGGATTCGTCGCCGGTACGATGACCGCAATTACTCCGACGGGCTTGGCATACTTGGTAATCCCTTTCTCAGGCATTTGGTCAATAATTCCTATGCTTTTTACCCCCATCATGTCTCTTAGAACACCATATATCTTGTACCGCTTACTGACCCGTGTCTTGTAGTCGCCTATTCCACTTTCTTCGATGCTCAACTTTGAAAGAAACCTATACCTTTTTTCCTTGGCCACAGCCCATCCTACCGCTTGGCACAACCGGTCTATTCTCTCTTGGCCATAGTCTTCAATTTCTTTCATCGCTTTGCGCGCCTTGTCGACCAGTTGCCCTATATAGGCCTTTTCCTCACCCGGTTCTTGCGTTGGTTTCGTCCTCATCTGTCACCCCCATAAACTATCCTTGAATGCTACTCTGGGTAAACCATAAGTGTAAGGCATCTCAGTGCTGGTGCAACAGGCCTTCCTATTTTCTGGCACTCCCGCTCCTCGCCCAGGCTAGCGAACTCTTGTTTCGGCCTCACATCATATAAATGCGTGGTCTTTCTCTTCCGGTCAACATCCAGCACAGTCCCCGTCGGGCGGCTCAGACCTGGAGAGTGATTCTCTACCCGTATGTAGGGCCTACCTTCATTACTTGACCAGGTAGCTCTCTTCCTATAATATCTTGCGCCATCTTGGCACATTTAATCAGCCGTCCCAGGTTTACCCCGGTCTTTATCCCCATGTCATCCAACATATTTACAATGTCCTCCGTGGCCACGTTTCCATTAGCACCAGGGGCAAATGGACATCCGCCTAGACCTCCCACACAGGTTTCAATGATGGTAATACTCATGCTGAGCGCTGCGAAGATGTTGGCCAGTCCAGTGCTCCGTGTATCATGGAAATGCACCCCAATCTGAGCCCTGTTTATTACCTCACTCATCTCCTGCACAAGTTCCCTTACATACATAGGATTGGCCATTCCAGTTGTGTCGCACAAGATAATCTGATCTACGCCAAAGCGCTCGAGCTGAAGAGCAATCTCTACAACCTTCTGCATGGGCACCCGCTTCTCGAAGGGACACCCAAAAGCAGTGGATATGGAGACGCTCACGGTATCAATCTTTTTTTTGTGGGCAAACTCCACTATCCTGCGGAACTCCTCTAGGGACTCCGCAATAGATCTATTGACATTGTTCTTGTTGAATGAGTTGCTGGCGGCGAGGACAAAGTTTATGTGGCTGGCTCCGCTCTCAAGGGCTCGCTCAACACCTTTCATATTCGGCACTAGTACTCTGTAAGAGAGGGTAGAGTCATGCTGGATTTGACTCATGACCTGTGCCGCATCCCTCAGCTGAGGTACCGCCTTCGGATGGACGAAGGAAGTCACCTCGATTACCCGAAGTCCCGTCTTTGATAGTGCGTTAATTAGATTTACTTTTTCTCCGGTTTCTACGTACTGTTGGATGTTCTGTAGACCGTCTCGAGGTCCTGTTTCGACTATAGATACTTCTCTTGGGAGTTCCATTTTGTCACCTCAATAAAATTGAGAGCTCTCAAAATTGGTGAGTAAGCAGCAACGGCCGCTCAGTTGCGATCACACCGTGTCCCAATGAATAGACTTTAGACATTCCAAATAGGACATCGGATGTGGATCTTACTCATACATAGCAAAGGCGTGGTGATAAGTCAAATAACCCCTTTCTCTGCCTTGCTAATCCTGAATGGCCCCCGTGCACATGACAGGAGTCCAACCCAAATCTCGGCACTTGTCAAAATATGCGTCTTGCAGTATGATTAGGCAAAAAGTTCGTGGTTGCCATTTAACATAGTGCTAGCTTCATTATTTTGATGGGACGAAACAGCAGCTGGAAGACAACGCCTCAGAAGAGGCAAAATATTAAAGAATGGACTATAGGAGAAAAACATGAGCGTTCGAAATCTAAAATGTAGCTCAGATTCTTTTGGATTGCGTTTCGATGAGAAGATGAATCTCAGTGAAATGAAGATAAGAGGAGAAGAATGGCGTTTTAAGGAAGGCTCACACTACTTCATCTCCGGGAAAGAGGCCCGAGTTAAGAAGGTAGAATCCTCCCCTTCATCCATAGTTGCACATCTTGAAACGGAAAGTGCCGTGGCAAAGCTAGTAATCAGCTCAGGCAGGCGAGTTACAATTAAGATGCATGCAAAATCAACTCTTCCTATTGAGAGTATCGATATAGTCTTGCCCTTCCCGGAAGATACGCAGATGATCAAGATTAAAGAAATGCCCGCAGGAGATGAAGTTCCATTTATCCCGCACGACTTCAAACTACAAAGCTCTTTTATCGATGTAGGAGAAAGCTATCTCATGTTTGGCACCCGCTCAAAGAAGATCTACTTCTCAAACAGCAAATTCATCAAGACCAAACAGGGATTGACTATTTCCTGGAATTGGGAGCCGAAGGCTCCTTTCCCCAAGGAATATGAGACTCCTGAGCTTTGCTTCGATGTGTACGAGTCCAGGGGTGAAGTAATAAAGGAGTACCAAGAGTATCTGGAGAGAACCTTCTCTATTAAGAAGAAGGAAGAGAACCCGCTTGTTCCTGATTGGTTGGCGCAGACCCGCCTCATCCTTGCTCTCGATCTCTGGACATCCCTGGGAGATATCTCCCACAACTATCAGGATATCATCAATCTAATCAAGGAAATGCGGAAAATCAAAATTCCGCCTGATACTATCGTCTATATAAACGGATGGAGCTGGAAGTATGATGGTCACTACCCTGAATACTGGCCTGCCGAAGAATTGGGAGGAGCCAAGAAGTTCAAAGAACTGGTAGATATAGCTCACACCTGCCAGTACCATATTATGCCGCATCTTAACTGTCAAGGCTTTGACCCGGAACTCCCTAGCTTCAAAAAGTTTAGCCACTGCCAGCAGCGTGATGCTTATGGAAACAGACGCGAGCATCCCGAGCCCATCGTTCAGCATCCTCCTGACTGGATTGCCTACATGGACCCCTCACAGAAAAAATGGAGAGAATATCTCATCGGCAAAGTAGTCAAGCCTGTGCGTGAGTTTGGCTTCGATGCCATATATTGGGACCAGTTTAGTTGGGCGGGAAACACGCTCACTGACCAGCTGGGAGGTCAGATAAAACTCCTGGAAGAGCTGCGAGCCGAAATTCCCGGTACTTTGTTTGGGGGCGAAATGGTTGGGCATGAATCAACGATGGGTATGGCCCCCCTTATGTTGACGGATACCTACGCAACACTCGTCTGCTCACCAACATACGAACATGGTGGAATATTCGAAAGCCGTCCCAAGACGTACCTGACCAATGACTGGTATTATCGTCACCTGAAACTGGCCTCGCGCTATCACTATCTTTGCCCCTGGGTATGGGTGCCCCCAGCAGTCCCAGGGAGATATGCTTGGGGCTTTTTCCGCTACATTGTCGACGTTGGCTTTGAGAAAGCCTTTCGCTCGGTCCAGAACTTGTCTGATGAGCTTGGACTCATCAAAACCCTGCGGCTGAACTACCGAGAATATGGCATCGATCCACTCTCCAGAAAAGAAATCGACAAGATTCTCCTGTAGAGGCAGGGTTGATGGGTAACGGATTTTAAAGACCTCCTTACGTTTCGGCGCGAAGCAGTGACCTGCCCCCATAAATAGTACCACTTATTAGGTTAGAGTCAACGAAATGCTAGCTTCGAGCAGGCGCCGCTAGTTCAAAGTACCATGCGGCCTTACTACCATATTTTACGGTCGCAGTATTACCGACCAGCTTGAGTTCATAAGACCTTTGGTTAGAGCGTAAATCAACGGAGATAAGTGCCACGCAGATTCTGGCCAACCTCTATGCCCTCCGATTCAACCCTTTCTACTATTGTGAACACCTATCGAGTGGAAGAACGATGAAGAGGGATTCGAACTAGGTAGATTTGTTTTCTAGGTAGGATATGTGCAGGTGTTTCTCAGTCAAAAACGTGAAAATAGTCTCCAAAACTATACCTCAGACGTTGGCTCCCCGGGCAGGACTCGAACCTACAACCTAGTGGTTAACAGCCACCCGCTCTACCATTGAGCTACCGAGGAAACTATTGGCTATTGTACAACAAATATAAAAAAAGGCAACCTCACTGGTTGCCTAAAGACCCGGCAGCGACCT
>JAUWQP010000033.1 GCA_030611015.1 Chloroflexota bacterium
TGGGGATGGCACAACTTGTCAGGGCCAGAAAATAACTACGCGAGCCTAGATATGAAACTCGACTATGTCGCCGTCCTGAAGTACATGCCCCTTGCTGACCCTTTGCCCGTCGTCCTTCCCCGCGCCCCACACGACTGCATACTTCAAATTCTGACGGAAGTCCTTATGGGGACTCTCGGCCGCTTCTCCCAGTGTGCTACCCTTCTCCAGTATCATAGGGTCAGTCATATCAGCCTTGCTGCCGGGGGTCTTGGTATAAACCCGGACTATATTCAGGGCTTGATAAATTGCTCTTTTAAACTCCTCCAGCCCGTCGCCTTCCCTGGCTGAAATGGAAACCAGGGGAAACAGCCTGGCATATTGTGAACACAAGCGCTGCCAGTTTTCGTTTGAACCTGCTAGCTCATTCTTGTTCCCCACTATCAACATCCTCCTGGGATAACTTCCCGGAGTCACTTGTGTACCGTCATCTGTTAAGGGCTCTATTCTTGCTTCTCTTAGCCCTTGAAGAGCTGCCTCTACCTGGCTTACTGGCTCCCGGGATAAATCTATTACAATAGCAATAATGTCGGCGTTTCTAAGGACATTTGATAGTAGTACTCTCACTTCTTTGCGACCGATGGGCGGCGTGTCCACCAGTTGTATCTGGATATCCTCAAATTTCATCATCCCCGGAATCGGGGTTTTGGTGGTGAAGGGGTATTCGGCTATTTCCGGGATAGCCTCGGTTACCGCCGCTAGTAGCTGTGATTTCCCGGCATTGGCTGGCCCGACTAGCATTACCTGTCCGGCGCCCTCCCTGCTGATATAAAAGCCTGCTCTCCTGGCTGTGGCGAATTTTCTTTCTGCCTCCTGGGAAAACCTGGCAATCTTCCGCCTTAGCGCGGCATGAAGCTTATCGGTGCCTTTATGCCTGGGCATAATGGCAAGCATTGCTTGCAGGGCGGCAATTTTCTCCTCCGGCTCTTTGGCTGACCTGTATCTCTTCTCAGCCTCGAAGTACTGTGGCGGTAAATTCGCTGGCATATAACTAATTTTAACATTATGCCCTTTCTAGCAAAACATCTGGTGCTCTTTCCCTTCCTTCACAAAAAGGGGCTGGTTAGCCGTGATTTATACCGCTAAGTGACTTTTAGGTTTTGGTGGTGGTGAAAAGTTCGTTAGCAAAAAGGTATTCTTGGTAGAAGTTGCCAAGGAATATATAATATGTCTGAGGATTTAATATGAGAAAAAGCGGATTACCAGAAGAACTAATTGAGGAAGTAAAATCTTCTAACTGTGTATTGTTTACTGGTGCAGGTATAACCACTGAGCATTATTACAAGCATAATTTTCTAAAACAGATGAAAGAAAAGTGTAAATATCCTAAAAGAGCGAGGAATCAATCATTTCCTGAAGTAATGCAGTATTATTGTCAGAAATTAGATGGTGGCAAAAAGAATAAGCTTATTAGGGAAATAATTGAATGGATTGAGCTCTTTAGTGCTGAAGGGGAGCGTAATAGGGTTGCCACTCTTTTTTTTAGAGAAATAGCTAGAATACCATTTCTGAGAACTATTGTAACCACCAATTGGGACCCATTTTGCGAGCGTGCGCTTAATGTGCTTGTGCCAATGGTAGAGGACAAAGATATTCCGTTTTGGGATGAAAATAAACGTCAAGTGCTAAAGATTCATGGTTGTGTCACTAGACCACAGACCATAGTGGCCACATTGGAAGATTATCATTCCTGTATGAAAGATAGGTCACGCGGAGCGATTTTTACGAAGTTACGTGACTTAATGGCCACGAAGACTTTTATTTTTGTAGGATATAGTGTTCAAGACCCCGATTTTAAGTTGATTTACGACGAGGTTATTAATAATCTAGGGCCCTTTAGAAGAGGGGCATATGCTATTGATCCAGAGCCAACAAAGGAGTCAGTAATGGAGTGGGAGAAACGCGGCGCAAGAGTTTTGAAAATAGGTGGGGTAGTACTTGCACGGAATCTTATTAAGCGTCTAGAAAAGGATAAATTGATTCCTTCAGAGGAATTGATTAGTTTTTTCGAAAAGCAGTTACATGGAATAATTGATTTACATATGAAGACGTCTGGAAAGCAGGAAATGGCTGCTGGATTTGCGTCGTCTATGTATCAAGACGGCCTCATACATTCACTTGAGCACATTGTGGCAAGTAGTATGACGGGCAAATCATCGATGAAAGATTTTAAGGAGGAATTGAATGGCTATGAAAAGCGAGTTGATGAGCTTTGGAGGGCCATAACCAGATATGAAAAGAAGGGAACAAGCGATGAAGTCGGTAATGCACTGGTTGAAACAGCATATTGGAGTGGGAGAGTAGAAGCACTTAAACGGTTTGTTGCGAACAACAAAAGAGATATACCGGCATTTTTTAGTCCATTGGTGCTAAAACCAAGGAAAGGG
This sequence comes from Chloroflexota bacterium, assembly GCA_030611015.1. Classification (GTDB taxonomy): domain Bacteria; phylum Chloroflexota; class Dehalococcoidia; order GIF9; family AB-539-J10; genus RBG-13-51-36. The sequence goes on from JAUWQP010000033.1 coordinate 2,427, forward strand.
ATTGCGAGTTTGAATAATTGTTGATGTTATTCAGATTGGTTGATACAAAAAGATACAAAAGGTATGTCCCTGAGAGTGAAAAGAAGTAATTCCTGATACCTTTTTATTCGCAATTTAGCTTCAGGTGGTACTGTTTAGTACAATCTTGTTGTTTATGGTGGTGAGGAGTTCGTTAGCAAAAATGTTAGCAAAACGTAATATGAATAACACTAGAGGAAAAAGCAAATGTACCTCTGTCCTATGAAGGTGTAGGAAATGGAGTAATCTTGAGGGAGGAGTCTACCTTGATCCAGCCCCTTGAGTTGGTAAGAAGAGTGAGGAGGTGATCTCTAGAAATTAATCCACTCCTTATTGCAGCCCAGAATCTGACTAAGTCCTCTATGCGCAATACTAAGATGTTGTCATTTGCCGCCACCTGGTAATCTTGCTTGTTAATAGGAAGGTCTTTGGCTTCCCAAGAAGCTGCTTGCATATGCTGATTCACGAATAGGATTGCTGGGAATACTTTATCGAGACCGTTTGTGTCTCTGTGGTTAAATATGGAATATATGCTGCTACGCTTGCAGCCCTTTACATGGCTTTTAACTTCGCAGATTGCAATTCTTTCACCGGAGTCATTAAGTATCCAGAAGTCCTCAGCATAATTCTCGGCTCCTTCGGTTTTTATTCCTAAATGTTCCTGAATAAAGTCGGGGACAGTATTCTCCAATTTGTATTCAGCTTGGCAGAGGAGTTGTTTGGCAACTGCAAAGGGTTCAAGCTCATCCTTTTTATTTTGGAGTTCTTTCTCAATCCGCTGAAGTTCTTTATTCAACGGTTCTTCATCTTTGAAAAAAGGGGCGGTTGCCCACTCTGGCAAGTTTTCTTGCATTTTAGTAATGTATGTGAGTAGACAATCAACAAGCGTGTAGATACCTTTTAATAGGTCGTTCTCTCGATCGAAGTCTCGCTGGAAAGGAAGAAATATGATTCGACCGCGTCCCAACTCTTTTGTAAAACCAATAGGCAGGTTTTGCAGATTAACAATAATATCATCGAACTTACCATCCTCGTCAGCCATAAAGCAGTTATGAGAAGCTCCCCATTTACTCAAGAACGGTTGGAAGACTCCACGTTGAATAGTGCCATTAAGAATCGGTATATCACCTCTTAATGGTCTAATGGATAATTTGTTCAGGATACGAAAGCCGAGTTGTGAAAGCTTAAGTGCAGCGCAATCTTTGGCATAGATTTCAGCAGTTTTACGGGAATACTTCTCGCCTCTGGGAACATCTTCATCATAGTGAACAAAACAGATTGTAGTGCCTGACTCCAAAGCCTCGGTTATAAGGTTATCAAAGACATTCTGTTGTTCTGAGTAAAGCCTTTCGTATTTAAAGGGAGCATAGTCGGTCACGACAAGATTATAGTCAGCGAGTCTTTGGAGATCGCCATAATCACTCGGAAAATTGATAACTTCAATGGCGGCATTATTTTGATGGTGTATAAGATAACCAGAAGCGCCAAAAAGTTTGTTTCCAAATAGCAATACTCTGTGCTTTGACATGGATGCCAGAATGTCCGTTTTAGTATTTTTCATCACTTATATAATCAATGAGAATTTATAAACATGAATTTGGTTTTTCATATTTGAGGTAAGTATAGCATATGAGATTGTGGTCTATTAGAAATTGATTATCAAGAATACAGTATGTGAAGAATATTACGGTAAGGTGATATGCCTAAAGTGTTGTTTGGTTGAAAGAGAAGACGAAATCGTGATTTTTGACTATTGAAAATCGATTTAGCTGGTAGGCCGTACAGGACTTGAACTCGGAACCAGTTGGTTAAAAGATACAAAAATGGGGCGGTGGCTTTTCGTGCTTATCCGGATTGCTTCACTTATCTATGCTTCTTCTTTAATGCCGGCAAGCTTCTTGGCGAAGCTCTTCTTCTCGTCGATGTTTGAGTTCCTCAATACAGTCATTCGGTGTGTCTCGGGCGAGCCTGCTCCATGGATATTGGAGACGATGTCCCTGCTTTCAAAGGCAAGTTTCTCAATCAACCTGAACATCCGTATTCTGTTCTCTGTGGATACGTTCTCCGCACCTTTGAGGTATTTTTGGAGAAGCGGGCCGATCTCCGGGTTCTCGAAGTCCTTATCTGATGGAACATCAGCCACCATGCCTCCAGCTATCTCGATCATCATCCGAACAACCTCTGCCAGCTCCTTGCCCTCGTAAAGCTTGGAGATGTTCGACTGCACAGGATCGACGGCGTAAATCCCTGACGGAGTTGGCTTGGACTCAACAGAGGCAGCGATGGAGCATCCGTAGATGGCCTCGGTGACCTTGAGCATCTCGGCAAGCTTGTGGTTGATATGTGAAGGTCTCTTCGTCATGCCATTGTAGTCACAGGCTGTGGCAGCAGCGCCGATGAGAACATCACCAACGCCACACTTGCAACCGCCGTGTGAATGCCGGTGATAGTTGCCGAAGTTCCTCACCATATCGCCGGCGTATTCATATTCGCCACACAGGAATACATTCTTCCAGGGCACGAATACATCTTTGAAGATGACCAGAGGAGCAAACTTGCTGAATTCGACATTGCCCAGGTCGTAACCCTCCGTTGGTCTCATTTCCAGTGTCCCCCTGCCGTAAACGTGGATAACTCCCTCAGCATCCGTGGGTAAAGCGAATGAGACGGCATAGTCTTTGTCACTTTCGCGCATCTCTCTGGTGGGTACAACCAGTCCCCAGTGGGCGCAAAGTGAACCGGTCTGGTGAATCTTTGCTCCCCTGACCACGATGCCGTCATTATTCCTGTCCACTACGTGCAGATACATATCAGGGTCTTTCTGCTCAGATGGACGAAGCATTCTATCACCCTTCACATCCGTTACACCGCTGAATACGACAAGGTCGTTCCTCTGAACGTATTCAACGAACTCCTGTAATCTTTCCCAGTAACTGGTGCCGCATTTCTGGTCGCAGTTGTATGCTTCTATGCCGATTGAATTCATCGCATCCATGCCCGTGCATCGCATATAACAGGTGCCGATTTGGTGGGAGAGAAATCTGAGCATTCTCACTTTAGCGAGAAGGTCTTCGGGGCTCCTGTAGAATTTGACAAAGCGACTCACGTCCTCGTCGATCAAGTCCGACTTTGTCACCAGGTATTGGCTACCTTCCGGGTCATTTTCCATCTCATAGGTCTTGGCCACCCCTGCTATCATGTGTTTAATCAGTGGGTGCTCATGAACCTTATCCACTTTTTCTCCCAGAATATATGCTGTAGGTTTAATGTCTTTCAGTGACTCACGGTACTGCTCAGCGGTTTTGATTGCCATCTTTGTGTCTCCTTTTGCCTTTATATTATCTCACACCCAGGTCCTCGAGGACCGTGTTACAGTTTACCACTTACCTCTTTTCCTTACAAAATGTGCCTGTCTGATACTTGCATCGAAGCGTGGGGTCTTTTCACAAAATTGACCCCACGGCCTCAATACGATATTCTTTAACGAACGCCGGGTGATGATGGCCTATGAGATTATATGAATTTGAAGCAAGCGGATTGTTTGCCCGTAAGGGTATCCCGGTGCCGCGTAATGCGGTGGTGCCCTCTCCGCAAGAGGCTCGGGAGAAGGCTGAGGAGATTGGGTTGCCTGTAATGTTGAAAGCTCAGGTGCTGACAGGAGGTCGAGGACTCGCTGGTGCTGTGCAAGCTGCTGAATCGCTCGACCAGGTAGAGAGAGGCACCGAAAGTCTGCTGGCCTCGTCGGTGAGAGGATTGCCTGTACAACAGGTAATGGTGGCTCAGAAAGTCGATGTGGCCAAGGAGCTTTATCTGGGGGTTACCATAGACGGGTACCGCGGCACACCGGTGGCGATCGTCAGTTCCGAGGGCGGCGTATCCGTGAATCAGTTAGTGATAGAGCAGCCAAAGTCGGTAGCGATGAGGCTCGTCTCTATTAGTAAAGGGCTTCATCTCGCGGAAGCAAGAGAGATGTGCCGTGAAGTAGGCATGGAAGGATATGAAGTGACTCCGGTAGCCAGCATGCTCACAGCACTTCATCGGGTATTTGAAAGTTACGATTGTCTGGTTGCTGAGATAAATCCCCTTGCTCGAACTACTCAGGGTAAGTATTTGGGACTTGACGCCAAGGTGGAAATCGATGATTCAAGCTTGTATCGGCATATCGACCTTAACCTGGACGTCGAAGGCCGGATTGATAATCCACGGGAGCGAAAGGGACGTGAGATAGGGGTTACATACGTGGAACTCGACGGTGATATAGGACTTATTGCCAGTGGAGCAGGGTTAGGCATGGCCAGCATGGATATAATCAAACAGAAGATGAGACCAGCCAATTTCCTGGAAACGGGTGGAGGTATCACGGCAGAACTTCTGTACAATGCGATGGACCTTGTGATGCAGAAAGAAGGGCTAAGGGCTGTGTTCATAAATATCTATGGTGGGATTAACCCAATTCACGAAGGTGCGAAAGGGGTCGGGAAATACATGAAGGAACATAATGTTAGTATCCCTGTGATGGCCAAGGCTCTGGGGAACCGACAAGAGGAGACATGGGAGATCTTTCGTGAACACGGAGTGCATGTTGTCACCGATATTTCCACAGAGAAAGCCATAGAGTATCTAGCAGGGCTTCTGGAGGGAACGGCATGAGTATTCTGCTGAACCGAGAGACGAAGGCCTTAATACAGGGGATTACCGGAAGGGTAGGACAAAGCCAGACACGGTGGATGCTGGAGTATGGAACGAACATCGTTGCTGGTGTCACCCCGGGAAAGGGTAGTTGGGTGGTAGAAGGCATTCCTGTTTATGACACTGTAGCCGAGGCGGTGGCCGAACAAGGTGCTGAGGCATCGGTGTTCTTCGTACCTCCTCAGGGCGTCAAGGAGACAGCTATCCAGACGATTGATGTTGGAATCAAGCTTATCGTTGTGATTACAGAGCACGTACCCGTGCATGACGTTATGGAGATTCGCGAGTATGCCACTGATAGCGATGTGCAGATCGTAGGCCCGACAAGTCCGGGCATTATCACTGTAGGCGAGGCTAAGCTGGGGATCATGCCAGGGAATATGTTTAAACCGGGCCGAATCGGACTGATTTCCAGGAGCGGAACTCTCTCTTACGAGGTCAGTGTTAACCTTGCCACCGCTGGTTTTGGGCAGAGCACTGCAGTAGGAATTGGAGCTGACCCTGTAGTGTTCACAAATGTCCCTGAGCTTTTGCGCCTGTTTGAGGAAGATCCTGATACTGACCTGGTGGTGCTCGTAGGTGAGGTTGGTGGTATGCAGGAAGAAGAGGCAGCCGAATACATTAAAAAATCAATGACCAAACCGGTTGTTGCTTACATCGCTGGACTGAATGCCCCTCAAGAAAAGCGAATGGGGCATGCCGGGGCTATTATCCAGGGGGATGGAAGAGGTACGGCTCAGAGCAAGGTCTCTGCGCTTCAAGAGGCTGGAGTGGAGGTTGCGCAATTTCCGGCAGAGGTGGTCCGGCTGGTGCAGAAGCGACTAGCATCATCTTAATATCTTCGCTTTGATGTTCGGACCTCTTTCAAGAGACGGCTGATGAATTGCAAATCCTGATATAGAAATAAGGTAATCGATTTCTTCTATGTCTTCGGGTGCCTGGTTAGCCAAATCAGTATGCTTGCTCTGGTTCCAAGCCCGCTACGCCGGGTTAAAGTCAGCCGTGCAGGCAACCAACCATTTAACATGGACAGTCTGGGAGTGAGCTTCCAAGTATCTCCACAGGGTTTTTGCCCTACGGACACTCCACCGATCCATGATGAGTACCATCCCCCGATGGAGATTACGAGAGCGGGAGCGCAAGAAAGTAAGTACGTCCTCAAGACAGATGCTCTCTCGGTGAATATCCAAGAGGTTTAATTATCTTCAAATACAAGTCAGGATTTCCAGATATGAATTCCCAGAATTTCTGACCGCAGTATTTGAAATAATCACCTTTATCTGGGTTGACAGTTCGGCCATAACAGCATCCGTTGACAGCAACGACATGTAGTTGTGAATTGCTGGTACGGATAGTCTGTTTAGCCCTTCGGAAATCATCCTGCATCTTTCTAATTTGGCTGCTATTTCTCCAGTTCGGGCCAGACTTGATTGCGACAATGAAGCATATATTGTCCTTATTAAACTCCAGGTCTATACCTTGTGTGGATGATTTCCAACCGTTATATACTTTTTGGTTAACGAAGATAGCCAATCCTTCCAAGAAGTTACCAAATATAGTTTCCTCTTGAGAGGATAAATAGGCATCAAGTAAGATTCTCACCAGGTCTTGAGCAAGCAGAATGTTTCGGGCCTTGAAAAGATAAGGATTCTTTCTTAATAGAATGTTGGTTAATTTAAGGTTTCTTAGACTATCTAGCCTACCCGTGTGGAAGCTGCCGATGTTATGTTCTACATATTGGCGGATTTCCTGTGTTCTAATTACGTCCATAGAGTCATCTGCCCGGAATTGCCGTTATTTGCAGCTTTCCACTTTTCCATCGATTCATGTGCTAGTTTGTAGTAGCTGTTCATTGACTCTATTCCAATGTAGTGTCTGTTTAGGTCCAGGCAAGCAATATTTGTCCAAATCCAGCCTTGTTTTCTCATTTCAAGGATTAACTCAAGGACGTAAGTCTGACGTTCGCCGTCTTCCGTTCTTTCTTTTATGTTTAAAATAAAAGCGCCGCCATTCTTTAAGAACTCGCTTCAGTTCGGAAGATATTGGCAAAAACCAATTGACGTATTCTTTAAATATAGGGACTCCTTTGTACGTATTCCTCCGGTTATCAGCATATGGCAGTGAGGTGAAAATCAGATTGATGCAAGAATCCGGAAGAGATTTCAAGTCGGTTAACGAATCACCTTAAATTATTCTGTCAAGCTCTAGTATGGTACTCGTTTCAATCGTCATTAGTACGGCCATACTAGTCTTTAGTATTAATTATCGCACATAGCCGATACCGAAAAATCTTGAAAAGGACTTGATAACATTAAAAAAATTAGGGAGGCTGATATTAGCCAAAAGAAAAAGCGGAAATATCTCCGTAGGGCGGCATTTTATATGCCGCCTCTTTTTAGCGGGTAGTAAATCCTCGCCCTACGAAGCTTACGATTTTCGTGGGGGAGTTAGTGCTCGTTCCTTTTCTCCTTGTTCGACTCGGGGTCAAAATCATAAAGATAAAAGGCGAAGGGTGTGGAATGTCACCTCTCTTCTGTTATTGCGGGGCTGACGAAATCAGCCGGAGGAGCCCCGGCGCGATATAGATGCGAGTCGTCAGGGAGTGCTTAGCTACGCTGGTAAAGACATCGGGTGAAGGACTGAGGATGGCAAGTGGATGTTATTAAACGTTCTCCCTTCGGTGGATTGAAATTAAGGAACAAAATAGTTTACAATATAGCAGTTTGCTTTGGTTCACAAAATGCACGAATTTGGCATAACTGAAAATATCATTAATATTACTTTAGCCAAAGCCGGTGAGGCGCAAGCTAACAAGGTCATCCAAATTAACTTAGTAATCGGCGAGATGTCAGGATTTGTCCCGGATTGTATTCAGTTTTATTTCGATTCTCTGAGCAAAGATACCATCACTCAAGGAGCAATACTCCACTTTGAATTGGTGCCAGCTCAATTGCGTTGTCGGAATTGTTCCACGATTTTCAAACCCCAAGATACCCTGTGGTCTTGCCCTAAATGCGAGGGCCAGAGCGTAGAACTATCCAAAGGACGAGAGCTCTATATCGAAAGCATGGAAGTAGAATGAAAAAAATAGAAGTTATTCAGAACGTTCTGGAGGCTAATGAGACTATAGCTAGGCGAAATCAGCAGTTGCTGGATAAGCGCAGGGTTTTCGCTCTCAACATTATGTCTGCCCCGGGTGCTGGCAAGACGAGCCTTATTCTACAAACTTTGACGAGGCTGAAAGACAAGTTGAATGTAGCTGTTATCGAAGGCGATGTTGCCTCCACAGTAGATGCTGAGAAAGTGCAGAGCGAGGCAACAGCAGTAGTTCAAATAAACACCCGAAATATGCCGGAAAGTTGTTCTTTAATGGCTGCCATGATTGAGTTGGCTCTAAAGGATATGCCCCTGGATAACATAGACCTGCTCTTAATCGAAAATGTGGGCAATCTCATTTGCCCCTCGGAGTTTACCCTGGGAGAACACAAAAGAGTGGTGATTTCCAGCCTGCCTGAAGGGGATGATAAACCCATTAAATATCCCCTGATCTTTATCGATGCCGATGCTGTGATAATAAATAAGATGGACCTTCTTCCTTATGTTGATTTCGATATTGCCACCTTTCGCCATTCCATCGAAGGACTGAACCCTAAATCCGAGGTTTTCCAACTCTCCTGCAAGACCAGCGAGGGGATAGAAAGGTGGTGCTCCTGGGTATTGGAACAAGCAGAAACCAATGCCGCAAAGCGGTAGAAGTTTCACATGCCTGGTAAACCTTATCACCTTGAGAAGGTCGATGCCAGGGCAATTAACTGATATTCTGCCTCCGTGCAAAGATGAGAAATAGGGGGCTTGATGATTTTTGGCGGACAATATATAATCCGTGCAAAGATTTTGAGGGAACCAGGCTATTGCAGCTAAGGTAGCCAACTCTGAAATAGAATCCTTCTCGGCAGAGAAGCTGTTTGCGCGGTAAAGCATGAAGTTTCTAATTACAACGGTTGTCGCTTATCTGGCTTATCTCCTTCTCACTATTGGTAGCGGCACCGTTTTTTTATGGAGTACTGCCGAGCTCATAATCGGGGCGGTGTTCGCTGTGGCGGTCGGTGCTCTGCTCAAGAACCGGTTCATCGGCAAAAATCTGCGGATGCTGAACCCGGCGCGATGGTTTACCTTCCTTGTTTATCTGTTTCCCTTTTTCTTTGCCATGGCCAAGGCCAACGTTGATGTAGCCTACCGTGTCATCACCGGCCGGATTAACCCGGCCATCGTGAAGATAAATCCCAACCTGAAGAATGATATGTCACTTACTATCCTGGCTAATTCCATCACTCTGACGCCTGGAACACTGAGCGTGGATGTTGACGAGAAAACCAACGAACTGTATGTGCACTGGATAAATATTGACCCTGAGGTGCTAAAGCATATGCCCAGAGATTACCATCCGATATGCGACAGCCTTCCTGACTGGGCGAGGAGAATCGCGGAATGACCTGGCTGCCGGCAATCATAGCCATGGCGGTGTGTATTATCATCGCTATGGCGCGCGTCTTTATCGGGCCCGGAGCGCCGACGAGGCTGGTGGCTTTTGACACCATCAACACTCTGGTGGTGGCCAGTCTGGTCATTGTGGCGATGATGTTCGACCAAGTGATTTTCGTTGATGTGGCCATCGTGTATGCCTTGATCTCATTCGCCATGACCCTGTATGTGGCCAAATACATTGGGGGGAGCAAGTTTTAGTGGATGCGCTGAATATAGTAAGCTACGTATTCATAGGAATTGGTCTTTTCTTCAATCTGGTCGGGGTCGTTGGCCTCCATCGCCTTCCTGATATGTACACCAAGCTGCATGCCGCTACCAAATGCACCACCTTTGGCTCTATTTTCCTTATAACAGCAGTAATCGTGCAGGCCGCCGGAACATGGGTACTGGAAGGAGCTTATTCTTCTCAGTCTGTAATGTGCATACATGCAGTGCTGGTACTGGTGGCGCTGCTGGTTACCAATGCCACTGGTGCTCACGCTATTGCCCGGGCGGCACATCGCAGCGGGGAGAAGCCTGCTAGAGCGGTGGTGGATGACCTGGAAGCGAAAGAAAATGATTGAATTCGTGACTTTGTATATCATTCTGCCACTGGCAATGATTGCCTGTGCCGTATTTGTAGCTGTATGCCGAGATCTGCTGTACGCGGTGGTGGTGCTGGCTGTAATGAGTCTGCTGTTGGCTTTTCAGTTTTATCTTTTGAAGGCTCCTGACGTGGCAATTGCCGAGGCAGGAGTCGGGGCGGCTGTGACCACAGCTATCTTTATCATCTCTATCAGAGCAACGGAGCGGAAGGAGTAACCATGAGGCAATTTTTTGCTTGGCTTTTCCTGATTGTACTGATGATGTTTTTGGTGATTGGGGGATTTGAGATGGTGCACCCGTTCGGAGAACCACCTTCCACGATGGACCAGTATATTATCGACAACGCCCAGGAGGAAGCGGGGAGCAATAACGTGGTGGGAGCAGTTGTGTTTGACTACCGAGGATTCGATACGCTGGGAGAAGCTACTGTGCTCTTTGCGGCGGTTATGGGGGTGCTGTTTGTTCTGCGAGCTAGTGAGAAGAAGGAAGAGACGTAAATATGTCTAAGATTGTGCGTACTGTTGCCATCCAGTTGATGGCATTCGTGTTGGTTTTTGGTCTTTATGTCATCATGCACGGGCATGTTACGCCCGGTGGTGGCTTTCAGGGCGGTGCCATCATCGCTTCCGGTGTAGTCATGTTGATTGTGGCTTTTGGCTCGGGGCAGATTAAAAAGTTTCTCCGGGAGCGACGCCTTTCTATGGTTGAAAGCAGCGGTGCCCTGTTATTTATATTGGTAGCTTTTGCTGGCATAGGTACTGTCTTCTTTTATAACTTTCTGGTTGGCTCACGGATATTTGGAGGCATCCCGCCGACTGGTTCCAATCCTGGTGATGTCTGGACGGGGGGCGTTATTCCACTGATGAACCTGGCTGTTGGCTTGAAAGTTACAGCTGGGCTTTCGGCAGCCGTCCTTGCCCTGGCACTCTTCTCCAGTGGGGGGGAAATGGAAGAATGACCGAGACCCTTATCGGGAACTTCCCCTTCGTTGCTGCAGTGGTGCTTATGGGAATAGCGCTTTATATTCTTATTTTCAGAAGAAACCTGATAAAAATTGTAATGGGCATTACCATCTTGTCGTCTTCTGTTAACCTCTTTTTGGTGACTCTGGGTTATCGGGCAGGCGGTATTGCTCCTATTTATACAGATGCACCAGAAGGGCCGATGGTACTTCCCGTAGTACAGGCCTTGACCTTGACCAACATTGTTATTGCTGTGGCGACCTCGGCTCTAATACTTTCCCTGGTAATACGCATTTACCGTCATACTGGAAGCCTGGATTCAAAAATATCTAGAAGGATGAAAGGATAGTAATTTGGCTACCCTGATAGGGCACTCTTCTATCTTGATTATAGCCGTACCTTTGTTGATAGCATTTCTAACGCCGCTAATCGGCATGGCAAGTAAGAAAGCCAGAAATGCAGTTGTAATAGTTGGCCTGGCATTTGTCGCGTTTCTTGTTTTTGCCCTGGCAAGAGACGTCATCCTCAATGGTATCCACATTTATACCCTTGGTGCCACATTCCCTGGCCTTACTATTCCCGAGGGCACTATGGTGCCGGTGCGAATAATTCTGGAAGTGGACGGTGTATCTGTATTTATGGGCATAATAGTTGCAATTGTTTCTCTGGTGGCAGTTATATATTCCCTGTCCGCTATGAAAGGGGAGACGGGGCAGAATAGGTTCTATACCCTGTTGCTGCTTATGGTAGGGGGCACGTTCGGGATGGTGTTTACCGGAGACCTGTTTAACCTGTTCGTCTTTTTAGAAATAGCTTCTATTTCGGGGGCAGCGCTGATAGCTTCCAGAACCAGGTTTGCCGACAGTCAAGAAGGCGGATTCAAATACATAGTTGTATCTGCCATTGCGTCCCTGATGATCCTATTTGCTATTGGCCTGCTATATGCCCAGTATAACTTGCTCAACATAGGGGCTCTTGCCGCAGCAATACAATATACGATGCTGGATAGAATAGCTCTGGTCATATTAATATCTGCCTTTGTTATGAAGCTGGGTGGTGTCCCCATGCACATGTGGCTCTCGGATACCTATTCAGTTGCGCCGGTAAGCATAACTGTTTTGCTTATAGCGGCCAGTCAAGCGAGCATGTATGCCCTTATGAGAATATGCTTTACCCTCTATGGGGTTACTCTCGACCTGGCTGTGGTAGGGTGGATAATCATAGCCATCGGAATATTGAGCATGTTCACTGGGGTCACTATGGCTGTTCGGCAAACGGATATCACGCGCTTGATTGCCTATAATTGCGTGTGCGAGGCTGGGTTTATGTTGGTTGGACTCGGGGTTGGACTTGCCGTTTTGGGCGATGTGACAGCTTTAAGAACTTACGGAACGACGGCTATCAGTGGTGCTATTTTTCATATGATAAATCATGCCCTATTTGAGGGACTCCTCTTCTTGGTCGCGGGAGCGATATTTTATCGCATCGGCACTAGAGACCTCAACCAGATGGGGGGCCTCGGTCATACCATGAAGTTCACAGCAATGTTTTTCCTGCTTGGAGCTCTGGCCAGTTCTGGTATCCCTCCCTTCAATGGCTTTGCTTCAAAGATATTGATTTATGAGTCTGTATATCAATTTAACCCAATTCTAACCATAATTGGCATATTGGCCTCAATTATAACTCTGGCTGTTTTCGTCAAAGCTTTTTTCTCGGCATTCACCGGAGCATCGTTGCCCAAATATGAAGACATAAAAGAAGTACCAAAAACGATGATAGCTGCCATGACCATTCTCGCTGTAATCATCATTATTTTTGGTCTGTTCCCAGGTCTAGTCGTTGATTGGATAGTGCGCCCGGCTACCGATGCTTTAGTGGGCCAGACATCATACATCAACGCAATCGTGGGAGTTATACCATGACGTTAATTGTAGAATCTGGCTATGAGTTTTGGAATCCTATCATCTGGCTCATTGCCTTTGCCGTAGTGATGGTCATAGTCTACTTCTTCAGAAGGCGAGGAGAGGAAAAATATAAGAAGGGTGAAGCTCAGGCACAGATTTTCCTATGTGGGGAAGAGGTCCCCGGGGCAGAGCAGCGCCAGGTGAGAGGAGGCAATGCATACTGGGGATTCTTTGAAACTCTTAAGGAATATTATGATGTGATCGTAAGACCGCATACTGGCATAGTAAATGACTATGTAGTCTGGTTCATAGCTGTTGTGGCTATAAGTGCCATAATACTGTTTGTTGTCGAGCTAGTTGGATAATCTGAATCAATATGGGAGAGGAATTTGAGCTTAAAGGCATTTAAAAGAGCACTGTGGGTTTACCATCTCAACACTGGTTCGTGCAATGGATGCGATATCGAGATTCTAGCTGTGCTTACCCCCCGCTACGATGTCGAGCGCTTTGGCATCAAGCTGGTGGGCTCACCCCGCCATGCCGATGTATTACTGGTGACGGGTCCGGTGGTTAAGCAGATGGTGCCGCGAGTCAAGCGCATATACGAACAAACACCTGACCCCAAGCTGGTCATGGTAGTTGGTAGCTGCGGCATAGAAGGGGGCGTATTCTACGAATCGTATAGTCTGGCGGGGCCCGTAGACCAGATTATACCGGTGGATGTGTATGTCCCGGGATGTCCGCCGCGGCCGGAGGCCATTATTCACGGTGTGGTCATGGCCTGGGTGAAGCTGGAAAAAGCTGAGCAGGAGGTGGCTTAGTGGAGAGGCTTACCCCGCAGGCCATCATCGATAGTTTCGGCAAAGACCTGGGCGATGGCTTTGTTGGCGGCTCGGTCTACGAGTGCGAGGTTGCCGTCAAGAAGAATAAGTTCCGCAGCCTCCGGGTCGAAGTGAAAAAGAGCGCCTTCCGCGACGCTATTGACCATATCTGCCACCTCCAGGAATACCCCCACCTAGCCATTATCTCCTCGAGCGACCTGGGCGCTGAGGTAGAGCTCATCTACCACTTCACCATTTACTATGGCCATCACCTGGAGGAGTTGAGCCTGGGTTTGCGGGTAAAGCTGCCCAAGAGTGACCTGAAGATACCAACGATTACCGACCTCATTCCCGGGGCACTATTTACCGAGCGTGAAACCCAGGAAATGATGGGAGTAGAGGTGGTTGGCATTCCGGATAAAAGAAGGCTGTTCCTGCCTGAGGATTTTCCCGAAGGTGTTTATCCCTGGAGAAAGGATGAGAAGGGGCCACCCGATGACATGCTCAGGGTTCTGCCGGGAAGGGAGCCAAAATGACACCGGAAGAGACGAAAAAGGCAACTTATACCATCCCAGTAGGTCCAATTCATCCGGCGCTGAAGGAACCGGTTCGGCTTGCTCTTACCGTTGATGGTGAAGAGATTGTGGATGCGGATGTCTTTGTGGGGCAGGTTCACCGCGGTATCGAGTGGCTTGGTATGAATAGAAATAACCCTATCCAGACTATATACCTATCGGAACGGATATGTGGTATCTGCAATATATGTCATCCGTTCGCATTTGTTATGGCTGTTGAGCACGCTACCGGAATCACTCCACCGGCGCGTGCTGAATATATAAGGACGATTATCGCTGAAATGGAGCGCATACATTCCCATCTACTGTGGGCTGGGGTTGCCGCTCACGAGATTGGCTTTGACACCGTTTTTTATCTCGTCTGGCGGGTCAGGGAAGAAATAATGGATTTAATTGAATACGTGACCGGAAACCGGGTTACCAAGGCTATGTTTCAAATTGGTGGGGTGCGGAGAGACATTACTGAAGAGCAATTTCCCAGGATTAGACAATCCCTGGATTACTATAAGAGCCTATTTGGCCAGCTAAAAAGGGTATTCTTAGACGATAGGACGATAAAGATGCGGACAAAGAATGTAGGCATCCTGAAGAGGGAAGATGCGTTGAAATTGCTCACATGTGGACCATCAGGTAGGGCAAGCGGCGTCCCCAAAGATGTGAGGCAGGACCAGCCTTACGGTGCCTATGCCGATTTGGATATCAAAGCCATGACTCCAGACATGGTCACCGGGACTGTAGTCGGCGATGTGTATGACCGGATTATCGTTCGATTACTGGAGGTTAAGCAGGCGATTGAAATCATTGAGCAGTGTTTGGAGAAAATGCCACCTGGTCCGATACTGGCACAACCAAAGATAGCAGTGCTTTTAAAGACGCTGACCCAAGCAGAAGGTGAAGGTATCGGGCGAGCCGAAGCACCCAGGGGTGAAGTCATACATTATGTTCGTCTGGAGGCTGGACAGAGCACCCTGGCCAACTGGAAGGTGAGGGCACCCACCTATGTTAACCTGATGTCGGTTCCCACTATACTCAAAGGCATGCAGATTGCCGATGTGCCTATCACCTTTGCCTCCCTTGACCCTTGTATGTCCTGTACTAATCGGATGGTTATTACGGACCGGGCCCTGAGGAAAAAGTCGATAATGAGCTACGCGGAGATGCATCACCTTTCCCTTCAAAAGACCGAAAAATTGCGGAGATGAAATCATGAATGTAATTGTAATAATAGCTACCTTCATCTGCGTTGTGAGTCTCAGCGCTATATTTAGTTTGTTATACCGTGGCGTAGACCGTAAGCTGGTGGCTCACATGCAAGGGAGAGTAGGCCCTCCCGTAATCCAACCTTTTCGCGACGTGCGAAAGCTGCTTATGAAAGAGAACATTATTCCTGATGGTGCTATCTCCTGGCTGTTCACGGCAGCCCCATTTGTTTGTCTGATAACTTCGGCTTTACTATTGCTTTATATACCCTTGTTTGGGCAGGAAGCACTTTTAGGGGGATTCGGTGATGCGATATTAGTAATATACCTGTTGCTATTACCACCTCTTGCTTTTGTCTTAGGAGGTTTTGCTTCGAGCTCACCATATGCCACTGTGGGGGCGCAGCGTGAGATGGTCATCATGATGAGCTACGAACTCCCTCTGGCGGTAATTATAGTTTCTCTCGCCTGGCGCATCGGTCGTGTCGCCGACAATCCATTTATGTTTTCGACGATTGCCGAATCTCCTATATGGAGTTTGGTTGGGCCGCTGGGAGTAATCGGCTCGCTGATTTTGTTGTTTGCTCTCCTGGTAGTTACAACCGGTGAGGCTGGCAAAGTGCCCTTTGATATAGCCGAGGCTGAAACTGAAATCGCTGGCGGATTACTGGTTGAATATTCGGGCAGAAACCTGTGTTTGTTCTACCTCGCTGATATAATAAAAACTTTTGCTCTTGCGTCATTAGTAGTGGCTCTATTCATTCCATATAACCTTTCCCCTTTGGTTGGAATTGGTGCGCCTGTCCTCGCCGGGATAGTGGACGGCTTATTCTTTCTGGTCAAGGTCTTTGCCGTGATGTTCATTAGTATATCGGTGGTACGTGCATCAATGGCACGATTTAAGATAAGTCAGGCAAGCTGGGTCTACATAATAGCCATGACCCTCATCAGTTTCTTTGGTCTGATACTGCTATCAGTTGACTTGATGGTATCATGAAAATGTTTGAAGCAGCAAAAACGATATTAAAGCAACTCTTCCGAAAGCCGGCGACGAATATCTTCCCGGCCAAATACGCCCCCGGCTCAACTTTGTCCTTTCTGGACAGGGTGGCCAGGCAGGAAGTGAAGCTGCACCCGCCGGTCACCGTACCGCCCAGGTTCCGCGGTAAG
>JAUWQP010000024.1 GCA_030611015.1 Chloroflexota bacterium
GCATTGCGTGAGAAATACACCAAATAAAGGGGTATCAGAAAATAGCGGACGATTTTTAATTCGCTGCACTGTAACGAATTAACCATCAAACAAAGGGACCTTTTTACCGGAGCTAGACCTATAACAAAGTAATTAAAAGAAGTGAGCAAAGAGGATAACGAAAAACGATGATAACAACCGTAATGCCTAAATCCTGGCTGCTGTTTGGTCCCTTCAGCAGAAGTTGTCCGCGGTGCATAAGGGGGTTTTTACTGTGGGATGGCCAGATGAATGAGGCAGTATGCCTGAATTGTGGTCATCGCTGTTATCAGCTAAAAATAAGCGTCAAAAGAAAGAAAAGGTAAGATGACACAGGTTACCCCGATACGCGACCTAAAAGGATACCTTTCGCCTGAGGAGGTGGAGAAGGTCATTGCCGCTGCCGCCAATCCCAGGGATGCCCTGCTTGTCCGCATCCCGTGGCGGACCGGCATCAGGGTGTCAGAGCTCATTGGCATAAATGTGTCTGACATAGACTACGAGCGCAGGGGTGTCATCATCAAGGTGCAGAAGATGCGGAAGCGGGATGGCAAAACGGTCGAAAGGAGAAGGCTCGTCCCTATTGACCAAGGTACTCTGGATATGGTGAGGCAGTATCTGGAGTGGCGAGCAGTTTTCCCGTATAAAGGGGATTTACTCTTCCCCATAACCAGGCAGAGAGTTGACCAGATTTATTGGAAATTGGGAAGGAGAGCCGGGATAAAGGAGATAGGTGACCCGGCTATCTCCAAGCATAGGAAATTACACCCACATGTGCTAAGGCACAGCTTCGCGATCCACTGTGTGAAACATGGTATGTCAATAGAGCGATTACAGAAAATCTTGGGGCACTCAAGCCCCACGACCACTTCGGTCTATCTCCAGTTTTCGGTGGCTGACTTGCACGAGGATTATGACAGGGTATGGGAAGAAGATGAAACAAGAGAGACCAAAGAGACCAAGGATTAGAAAATCTAGGAAAGAGCCAACCAGGGAGAGGAAGCCCAGGAATCCTCCGCAAATAACCATCCCCTGGGGACGAGGCGCCAGTGATTATCGCCCTGGGCTCTTTACAAAAAAGTATTTTGAAAAGCATGATGAGGCATGCGCTGCTGATATCTACTATGCTCTAAGCCAGGAGATAGAGCATCTCAATAAGGAAAGGATTGAGATAGGCGAGCCACCATTTAGGAGGCCAAATTACTCCAGCTTTAGCCGCTACTTCCACTGGTTTCTGATACTAGGGCTCATAGAGCGCACTGACAGACGAGAACCTGCCATCTACGATTTCTTGGAGAAGCGCGTATTTTACAGATTGACTGACAAGGGTAAAGCTGAAGTGGAAGCCTGGCAAGACCCGGTTAGGGCAGCACACCCGGAATTTGGCTAAAGCTTACAATGGAAACTCGGCCTGAACAATTTGGCTTATTGTTATCCTGATATTGTTGAACTCTAACAATGGCAGCAGGGGTAAGTGACCATATTTGGACAATAGAGGAAATTGTGAGGCTAACTGATAGGTGTCAAATCTTAAGAACGCTGATTTCTTTTCATGAAAGCTGAATCTATTTCGTATCTTTCGTCAGCTTCCTGCCATAATTCACTAGCGTAAGTGGAATAACCATCTTTTTTGGATACTTGAGGCCCGTGAAAGAGCCAGACTAATATACCTTCTTCTTTGGCAACCTTGAATGCGGGTAATAAATCGCTATCCCCAGCAATAACAGCTGCGTGAGTAATCTGTCGCTTCCCACTTAACAGTGCGAAATCTAATCCCAATAGCAAATCGACTCTTTTTTGCTGAAAGATTGGATTCTTATCGATATCTAGTCCCTTGAAAGCCAAGCGTCCCTCTCTCACAACAAAGCGTGGCAGTCGATTTAAGAAACTAAAAAATCCTCGCTTCTTCCCGAATCTGTTTTTTTCATCTTCGGTTGGAGGGCTGCTTTGATACGGAAGACAATCATAATAAAATGTGCGTAGTAAGTCAATGCTGTCCGGTGTCTTACTATTTACAATCAATCTAATATCTTCACTAATCAAGGAAAGGTCAAGAGAAATACCATATTCGTCTCTAGATAGAGACTCAAGATAGTGACCATCAATAAAAATTGCCAGACGTGACATATGCCTTAACATAGAAGAGTCAAAGGGAAATGCCCTTTGACTCTTCTTCCTTCAATCATTTCTTGACATGCTCCCCCGAAAGGAAGGACGTCAAGGACCATAATGCAACATTATCTATATTACATATACTGATGTTTGTCAACCCCTATTTTAGCCTCAATCCGTGCCTAATTTCATCAGCCCTATATTTTCTCAATCCACGCACGGGCAAGCCCATTAGTTATTATCTCTTATATTGTATCATTCCTCACTTTAAAATGATACACTACCCACCATTTTAGTAACCAGTGATTACGGTTAAGAAAAATATCACACATTATGACGGAATGTTACCACTGCGACTAACAGCACCTTGAGTTACCATGCTATAATATGATTCGTATGAGTAGAGCTCACGATGCAAAGCATATCTTGGAAGCTTTCCCCATCGAGGACCTAAGAAGTGACCTTTTGCAATGGTGGTCTTATTCAAGGCGGCCCTTTCCATGGAGGGAAACGCGTGACCCCTACAGGGTGCTTATTGCAGAAATATTGCTCCACAGAACTAGGGCTGACCAAGTAGTCCCGCTCTATGAGCTATTCTTGGAACGCTTTCCAGATGTCCCAGCCTTGGCAAACAGTACGCCAGATGAGCTGCTAGAATTGTTTCATTCTGCGGGGCTCCAATGGAGATGGAAACTGCTGCATGCGATGGCAGTTGACCTCGAAAGAAGATTTTGCGGACAAATACCTGACAGCTTTGAAGCCCTCAGTTCACTTCCCGGAGTAAGTCACTACATAGCTTCCGCCTTACGATGCTTCGCCTTCGCCTATCCGGAGGCCATACTGGATACTAACACGGTCAGAGTGACCGGCCGCCTTCTCGGGTTGCCGATCACTGATTCGTCTCGAAGGAGCAGGTTGTTCAGAGCTGTTCTCCAATCTCTCATAGACCCTGAACATGCGCGTGAGTTCAATTTTGCGCTGATAGATTTCGCAGCAACAATTTGCAAGGTAAAATCCCCTCTACATTACAAATGTCCTCTTCAAGGTTATTGCTGTTTTTACAAGGCGACCATTAGTATGAATAGTGCCAACGAACATACCAGCGAAAAGAGCGGGAGTGGTGAGATATGAACTGGCAGCAACTGAAGGAGTACCTCGACCGGAGCTACGATTTCTTTGACCGGATAGGTGTGGGGGGGCCTTCGAACCAGCAGAGTGAGGCAATTCATCCAGTTTTGAAACTAAGTACCAGTCTGGCACTGAAAGCGCTATCGGACGCTAGCCACAACAGACTAGTTATCCTTCTCCCAAATCGCCTGCAGTGCGCACAGTGGATTGCTACTCTGTGTGCTCTTGAGATCGTGAAAAGGGACTACGGAAAGAGTCCTGACGGTGCAAAATTTTCTAAAGGCCAGAAACTAATGGTAAACAGATGTGTCGTGGAATACTCTGGGGAAGAGTTTATTCCTAGCCTTAATCGACGCTATATGTGGGTGGTATGCAGCAATGGAGATAGATATGGAATTCCCTTGGACAGAAAACTAGTATTCCAGCCTGCTAACACGAATAGACCACTCTCTTCTCTGCAGAAAGTCAGTCAGGCCTGTCATTCTGCCCAAGTCGTAGATAATCAAATAGACTACATCCTCGGAATTAAAACCATGGGCAACAAAGCTCTGTTTAAAACAAACGTTCTCTTGGTTTCCAGAATTGGGGAAACCGAGCATTTCGCCAAGGTTAACTACATAAATGGAACCAGCATCATTGATCTGTTTCTATGGGGTAAGCTAAATGTTGAAGGAGATGTCTCAATTATCGGACCCCAGCAAATACAGGCGAATCCCTGCTGTCTGGTTTCCACGGACCTTTTTGGTGTTTGGAATTACGTAAGTGATAATCCTCAGAGAAATAAAGGCGTAATCATTGATGGGTCGTCGAACTATATCAATAATGTTCAGGTTCTCGATGACATTTTGGACAAAAAAATTCCAGTCGTCGTTATATGTGACCTGCTGGAGACTGAATATCTTCAACTTCTGTTAGACCGGAAGTTCAAAATCTGGCAGTGGAATAGAGAGAATATTATACAGAGCGGGACAATAGTTGAGACGCGAAAGTCCTCGCCGTTTTCTTCCATTAATGATTCAATATCCAGTTTCTGCTACCAGAAAATAGACACGTTACTGTGTGAATACCCGGACCTGAATAGCGTGATCGAAGAAGCGATGAACCTTGGCAGACTGATTTCGCGTGACCAGCAGCAGCTTAACGTTTCATATGGCAAATTGATTCAACTGATCAATGATTTCTCGCGGCTCATACGGATTCCTCAGCAAACATGGTCAGAGACTTTCCTTCAGAAACTCCAGTTGTTACGGCAACAATTTCAATCCCAGCAGCTGTGGCTTTCAGACAAAGCCCTTCAGTGCATGAACACCATCTTTAGCATGCTCTCAGGCTTAGGAGAGAAACCATTCGCTGGGGAAAACCACAAGGCGAACAGGCTATTCGATTTTATCAGCAAGATCCCAGAATCTGAAGCGCTAGGTATAGTCGTTGCAAAAACAGAAGAGATAGAAGAGTCTCTATCCTACTGGACAGCTTACCTTCCGGAGGAGAAGCTGAGCAGTATTCACTTTGCAACCATACACAACCTGCTTGATCCAGACAGGTCATTCGTTCCCACTCAGATCGTTATTTGTGGCTGGCTTGGCGAGGATAAAATGTATCCCCTTCTACATTCACACATCACCTCTGAAATCACCATACTTGCGTATCCCTTTGAACAGAAATGGTTTGCATCTGCTCAGCGTAGGTGGACCCAGCAGAATAGCATTAACATTCGTGCCAAGGATTTCTTTGAGATGCTTGGACTGACAGAAAAAGAGCTTGAATCAATCGAGTACAAAGCAGAGGAACACATTGAACCCGTGAGGAAAGATGAGTTCGACATTATTGAATTTGAGTTGAAATTGAGAACATATCGGTATCAGGCTTATGCCTCTTCGGTGGGTACTCAGGATGAGGTTTCCAGAGCCAAACTCGTGATTTTCACCCAAGGCAGGTTTGCGTTTATCACCGAATCCCACCGCTTACCGGTTGTGACGGATTTGATGAAAGGAGAAATTTCCGAGCGGGAAATCCCTCGCAGGTATATAGGTGAACTACGCCCCAGCGATTACGTTCTATTTCAGGAATCGAACAGGGATATTATACGTGAGATCGCAGATAGGGGTCTGGCTAAGGATGGGCAGCCCCATTTGAGAAAGGTCGCTGGACTCTGGAAAGAAGCCCTGCGTGAAGCGTACAGGAAAATACCGGGAGGTTCTGATGGGCTTGTTGAACTATTACGAAAGTCAGGATGCAGAAGGCACCCAGCAACCATCAAAAACTGGCTGGTCGATGAAGACCAGATTGGCCCGGGAATCAGTACGGATCTGCAGCTCATTGCCAGAGCAACAGGTAATAAGTCATTGCTTGAAAGACTGGATAAGGTAAAAGAAGCCATCTCAAGAGTTCGAGGTGCTCATCTTCAGGCATCAACATATATAAGGAATAAATTACTGACCAGTTTACCTGAGATTGTTGAAAGTGAAAAGGGCTTACCCGATTATGGCAGTGGGTCGATGCTATTGAATTTGGATGAGTACGGTCAGGTAGCGATACTGCGAATTGAAGAGATCAGTGACGATTGGGAAGAAATTCCAATAAGTTCTGTAAACTGCTTGCTTTCGGAGGAGTATTAATGGCAAGAATGCTTCCTCCATACGTTTCTGATGAGGTAAAAAGTACCGGCGAACGGCAGATTTTTGATCTTTTCAAGAATGATCCCAATACGGAAAACTGGGTTGTCCTCCATTCCCTTGGGCTGGCACAACATACAAAACGATTGTATGGCGAAATAGATTTTCTTGTTCTTGCTCCCGACTTGGGTATTTTTTGCTTGGAAATCAAGTCGGGTGACATCAGGAGAGAAGAGGGACTCTGGAAATTCACAAACCGATTTGGAGAGGTGACCACCAGCAACCGCAGTCCGTTTCAGCAAGCTGAGGAAGGAATGTTCAGCCTCATTAATGCGATCAAAAAGAAATTTGGAGAAGGCAACCGTCTAAGCCGACTTCTGTACGGCTTCGGTGTAATGTTTCCACACGTACTGTTTCGGCTTGAAGAAACGGAAACAGAGTGGTGGCAAATCTACGACCGCGACTCACGACGAGTACCGATTAAGAAGTATATTGAGCAACTGTCCAAATATACCCGAGAGAAGGTGGAACATTCCAAATGGTTTAACCAAGCACAATCAATACCCAAGAAATCAGATATAGACCAGCTGGTCTCCTACCTTCGCGGTGACTTTGAGCGACTTATCACCCCGAAACAGATGCTGAGTGATGTGGAAGAACAGTTGAATGAATACACAGCAGAACAATACAGGTGTCTTGACGAATTACAGGATAATCCAAGGTCTCTTTTTCAGGGAGCCGCTGGAACCGGCAAGACGATGATAGCGCTGGAATCAGTTCACCGTGGTTTGTTCAAAAACCAGCGTATTTTGATGGCCTGTTTTAATTCGCTGCTCGGGAACTGGCTGGTGTCTCAGTTTCCACCGGGTGAACTGGAAACCAGACTGACTGTAGGAAGTTTTCATCATCTTCTAACCAGCATCAGTCCGATTTCAGATGACACTCTCAAGTCAGTTAGCAACAGAGATGAATTTTTCAAATGTGAGTTGCCAATCTTGGCCCTTGAGGCCATTGACCGTGGCGGCATAGCGCCTTTCGACAAGATAGTTGTTGATGAGGGACAGGATCTGATACGAGCTGAATATCTGGATGTATTTGATGCTTTGCTTAAGGGTGGTTTAGCAGGCGGAAGCTGGGAAATATATTGCGATTTTGAACGGCAGGCTATATACTCTGAGTTTTCAGCCCATGAGATGCTCCAAATACTCGAATCTCGCGCCACCTTTGCGAGGTTCAGGTCGACTATCAACTGCCGCAATACCAAGCCCATTGGTGAAGAAATACATCTGATCTCAGGATTCGAGGCACCAGCATTTTTGCCTGGGAAAGTCACTGGCATTCCTGTTGAATACTACTTTTACACGGACGCTGAGCAAGAAGTTCAGAAACTGGAAAGCATATTGTTGAAGCTGCGCCGACAAAAGATCCCGCCGAGTAACATAACCATTCTATCACCCTTCAGACTGGAGAACTCCTGTGTGGCCAGAGTTAATCGGGGAAATTTCCAGTTTAGTAGTCTGGCTGACAATTCACGTTTTCCTGCTGCCAAGTCTCTTACTTTTTCTACAATCCACGGCTTTAAAGGCTTGGAAAACTCTTATATCATTTTAACCGATATCCATAGAATCAGTGACGATGAATTTAGATCTTTGCTGTATGTCGGGATGTCACGGGCAAAGGTAGGGTTAATCATTCTTGTGGACGAGCGGACAAGGAGAGATTACAATGAGTTACTGAGGAGAAGCTTAAAGGACGGGACAGACAGACTATGAGAGATCAGCTTTTTGACTTTCTCAAAAGAGAACTGGTCGGGCCAGACCCTGTTCCCCCACTTGTACAGGAAGATGGTGAAGAAATTCTTGTTAACGAACCACCCCGTCTCAGATACGGTGCCGGGATCCTGTTCCCACAAACGACCTCGATTCAGGAAGTGGATTCAACCGATGAGGCTGAGAGTGCAATACTAAGTGAGTCGGCAGAATCAGCAAGTGAAACGCAATTAGCAGCTATTGAGGGAGAGGATCGCTCGCTCGGTGGCGTCGATGACACCATCGATGCCAATGATGAGATAATCAATCTCGCCAATACATACCTTCCACCGGTGATGGGCTTCACTTGCTTCCTAAAAATCCCGGAAAGTGGTTTTTCGATCAGCGTAAAAGCTGGACGATATCATGAAGGTAACATCACCGATGATAGTCCGAAAGGCCCCGTTACGAAGAGAGCTTACTTCAGGAAACCTCTGGATGTAGTAATTCATATACCTAAGGAAGAGATTCCGACCCTCGAACATCGCTCTTGCAATTTTCACGTCAGCAAAGACGGCAAGCGAACCGGGCTTGTTCTCAATATTAGAAACAGGACGACCAAGCGTGAAGAGCAGACTGAAAATCAGCTTTACACGTTTTCGCTCATAAACAGTCTGCGGTCATCGGCCGGCCACATCGACAATGAAAGTTGCTTCTTCCAAGTTGAATTCAGTGTCAAAGCAAAAGATGGAAAGCCGTGCTTTGTTTCATACCCCACAAAGGAATACTCCTCCAATATTGAAGATGAGAAGTCAACGCACCTTCTCTACAGGAACTACAAGACTTTTGCAGTCGGCCATGGTTGCGCACCATTCTGGGTTGAAAGTGACAACAGCATGGCATCCGAAATAAGGGCTCACATACTGCCGCTCTTCGAAATGAAACCGGTTGTCCCTGCGAGGTTCCCGGACTTACAACTCACAATGTACGACATGAGTGACTCTGGCAATCAGGACCGCCTCACATCAAAACTGATTCTTCTCTGCCAAGAATATGAAGAGTGGGTCAACAAACAGGAAGCGATTGCTCAATCTGAACTTGCAGGAGAGTTAAGGAAGACGGCTGTCCGTCATATTGAGAACTGCAGGAGGTGCCTTGCACGAATGCGTGACGGCATCGATTTGATCGAGAGTGATTCCGTTATCCGACGAGCATTTGGGTTGATGAACCGCGCAATGCTCATCCAGCAGCTCAGGTACGGATTGAAACTGGGGGAATGGGAAACTGACAGGGGTGGAATACCACGGGTCGCAACAATCCGGCAACCAGATATTCATAATCCGGAGACCTGGCCCGACTGGTCAGCAGAAGAACGGATAAATACAAGGCTCGGCTCGTGGCATCCATTCCAGATTGCCTTTATTCTAATGAATTTACGGTCAATTGCCAGACCTGGGGATAGTGACAGAAAGATTGTCGACCTTATCTGGTTTCCCACAGGGGGTGGCAAGACCGAGGCTTATCTGGGCTTGTCTACATTTACGATATTTCTCAAAAGGTTACGCAATAAGAGCGATTCCGGAACGACAGTATTGATGCGCTATACTTTGAGGCTTCTAACTGCACAACAATATCAGAGAGCGGCTTCACTTATTTGTGCCTGTGAGCTAATCAGAAGGGAAAATGAAGCGGAACTGGGAGAGGACAGAATAACAATTGGCCTCTGGGTTGGAGCGGGTTTGACTTCAAATACCAGAGGAGACGCTGTCAAAGCACTCGAGAAAATGAGCCGCGGAGAAAGTAATGAAAACCCCTTCATCATCTTGAAATGCCCGTGGTGTGGCGTTCAAATGGGGCCTGTGCATCTCGATGGATGCAGAATAATGGGGTACAGGAAAGCCAGACAACCATCTACAGTGGTTTTTCACTGCCCGAACCCTGAGTGTGTGTTTTCAACGCATGACTTTAACCTTCCGCTTTCGGTCATTGATGAAGATATTTATGAATCCCCCCCTTCCATGATTATCGGGACCGTGGACAAATTCGCCATGCTGCCTTGGAGGCCAGAGGCAAGATCCCTGTTTGGTTTCAGAAAAGGAAAGAGAGTTTCTCCACCAGCACTGATCATACAGGATGAACTCCATCTGATATCAGGGCCTCTGGGATCAATGGTCGGGCACTACGAAACCCTTATCAATGAATTGTGCACAGACAGATCAGTCGAGCCACATATAGGACCCAAGATCATCGCATCAACTGCAACTATCACACGAGCTGCTCAGCAGATACACTCACTTTATGGGTGCAGTCCTCAAAATGTCTTTCTGTTTCCTCCGCAATGTTTAGATGCAGGAGAATCCTTCTTTGCCTGCGTGGACAACGAGGCTGAAGGCAGAATGTATGCAGGCGTTCATGCTGCAGGTCTTCCTTCTCATACGACTGCACAGGTTCGTGTTATCTCGGCTTTGCTGCAAGGCACAAAATCAGCAATTGTCGGTAATGAAAAAAGGAGGGATCCCTACTGGACTATTGTGAGCTACTTCAACAGTCTTCGTGAACTGGGACATGCCGCGACCCTGATACAGGCTGATATTCGTGAATATCTGAATGCAATGTGGATTAGAAAGGGAATTCACAAAGAGGGTGGAATTGACCCTCGTCGATTCATCAACAGAGCCATTGAATTGACAAGCCGTGTATCATCAAGTGAGATTCCCGAGGCGCTTCAGGCTCTTGAAACCAGCTATCCAATAGTCAACAGCAGTTACCCGGTGGATATCTGCCTCGCCACGAATATGATCTCCGTCGGTGTTGATGTACAGAGGCTGGGCCTGATGACCGTGATAGGCCAGCCCAAAACAACTTCTGAGTATATCCAAGCGACAAGTCGAGTGGGGCGTTCAAAAGATGGTCCTGGCCTAGTAGTCGTTATTTTCAACACCGGTAAACCAAGGGATCGTTCTCACTATGAGCATTTCTACTCTTACCATTCAGCCATTTACAGTCGTGTTGAACCAACAAGCGTGACACCTTTTTCCGCTCCTGTTCGAGAAAGAGCACTGCATGCAGTGCTGGTTGGTCTCGTGAGATACTTAGGTACGAATGAAAACAGGCTGTCACCCCAACCTCTGCCTGCTAAAGGCCTGTTTGACAGCATCAAAGGGATAATTGGGAGTAGAGTCACAAACGTCGACCCTGACGAACTGCAGCTTACCCTCAGGTTACTTGAAGAAAGAATAGGCGAATGGTCTCGCCATCTGCCACCGAAATATGGTGGATTCTACCCACAAACTTCCGAGTTGCCATTAATGTATCCTGCGGGGACATCGCCTCATGAGGATTGGGATTTGAAATCTTGGCCGGCTCTGACTTCAATGAGAAATGTGGATGTCAGCTGTGAGGCCAGGGTAATTGGAAGATATCCAGTAGAAGGAACCGATTAGTTATGCCAGCCAAGAGATCGGTGCGCCGGGGACAGTTGATTTCTCCTTGGGGAGTTGGAGCAATGATTGATTTCCCCAGAGACGAATCGCTGATGACCTCTGGACTGGACGCATGGCCTTTTGCCTCAGAGGATTGCCCAGCAGAAATCAAGGTGATTGAAGAAAGACTGCAGAAAAGGTTGGGAGTAACTCATTTTCGTCTTCCTCCTGAGTACAGGGAGCCAAGAAGCAGCGTCCAGCATCCGAATTTGATGGTTCCTTTCATACGTTTTCCTCAGTGGCATTACTGCCCCAAATGTGGCTCAATGGAAAAGCTGTCAATTTTCGGAGGAAGGCAGCAATGCAAAGGACCGAATTATTCCAGCGGAATGTCCTGCTATTCCACTCCTGCTAGAAGGCGCCCATGGCTGATTCCAGCGCGCTTCGTAGCTATATGTGGCCATGGTCATATCGAGGATTTCCCCTTTATTGAGTGGGCCCATCGCGATAAACCATATGACGAAACACACAGGCTCAGACTCCGTGCTGGCCGCAGTGCAAGCACACTGTCGGGTATAGTTATCACCTGTAGTTGTGGTGAGCGGCGTTCAATGGCTGGTGCTTTTAATCACGGTTCCTTGGACGGTATTCGGTATTGCGGTGGACACCGGCCGTGGCTGGGTGAAGTGGAAGACGGGAGTGCACCGTGTGGACATCAGCTTCGGGTTGTTCAGAGAGGGGCTTCAAACGTTTACTTCCCTGAGGTGATAAGTTCGATTTATCTCCCACAGTGGGAGAAGACTCTTGACCGAAGACTTGTGGATATTCTGGAAAAACACTGGACTTACCTCACTGGGGGTCTCGTCAATGGCAAGCTTGATTCAAATAGATTTGAGGCAATTGCCGAGCTGTACAAGATTGATACTGAAAAGCTCCTGAATGCAACGGCAAAAAGGCTCGAAGATTCGCACTCCGACATTCTTCAACAGACTGATTCAGAAGAACTTTATCGCAAATCAGAGTATGATGCCATACTCTCAGGTTTGGGCGGAGATAATCAGGACTTTTTTGTAACGAATAAGAATGTGAAGCAATATGGATCTGCAATAAATAAGAACTTCAGGAGTATTTCACTGATCCACAAACTGCGTGAGACCAGAGCCTTGGTTGGTTTTTCACGGTTACTGCCAGAAGATGGAAGGTCACTGCAGGACAAGAAATCAGACCTGGCTCTGAGCAGCAGTGTAGACTGGCTTCCTGCGATTGTCGTCAGAGGCGAGGGCATTTTCTTTGAATTTGATTATAACAAGCTGAAGCAATGGGCTCAGCGGAAGGATGTAGTTGATCGAGCGAGCGTGCTAATTGAAAACTTCAGCAGAGCACGTAGAAACCGTGGGCAATCAGAACGTGCGCTGAATCCACGCTTTATTCTGCTACACACATTTGCGCATGTCCTGATAAACCAGTTAAGTTTCGAGTGTGGCTATGGCAGTTCAGCCATCAGAGAACGTATATATTGCAACACCGAGAATCCAGACCTCCCGATGAATGGAATACTGGTCTATACCGCTTCAGGGGACTCTGAAGGCTCTTTGGGTGGACTGGTTCGCCAAGGAAACCCGGGGAATCTTGAAAGCATCGTCGTTTCATCTTTTCATTCTGCCCAGTGGTGCTCATCTGATCCCGTTTGTATGCAAAGCCGTGGCCAGGGCCCCGATTCTTGTAATCTTGCTGCCTGCCATAGCTGTGCACTTCTACCGGAAACATGCTGTGAGGAGGGCAACAGACTTCTGGACCGCGCCCTGATTGTCGGGACTCTTGAGAGACCAGAAATAGGGTATTTTGCAGGTTTTGACGAAGATGCTTGAGGAGAATGCAATATTCAACCGTGTTCTTCGCCACTCAGGATTTAATTTCGGCAGGAAGCCTCTTGAGATGTTGTCACCAATTACAGCAATAGATGTTTTTGCCGGCCCGGGAGGACTGAGTGAAGGCTTTGCTTCGTTCAGGAATAATGATGGTGGAAAGCCCTTCACAATACGTCTTTCGATAGAAAAAGACCATTTCGCGCACAAAACGCTTGAGCTTCGCAGTTTCTTTCGCCAGTTCAGAGACAAAAATGTTCCCGATGATTACTACGAATATCTGCGTGGAAATATACGGAGGGAAGAACTGTTCAATAAATACTCTGCACAAGCCAGAAATGCCGAGCGAGGAGTCTGGTGTGCTGAGCTCGGCGGTAAGGGTATTTCCCGTCACGAAGTCGATGTGCGAATCAAGGAGGCCCTGTCTGGATCCGAGAAGTGGGTTTTGATAGGTGGTCCTCCGTGCCAGGCTTATTCACTGGTTGGCAGATCTAGGATGAAGAAGGCAAAGCCGAAGGAATTTGAGAATGACCATCGCCATTTCCTGTACCGGGAGTACCTGAATATTATTGCGGTGCACGGGCCACCTGTTTTTGTCATGGAAAATGTGCCTGGAATACTCTCAGCCAGAGTTAATGGCGAAAACATCTTCGAAAAGATTCTCCATGACCTGAGAAATCCCACTGATGCCGTTCTTGAACTGAACAGCTGCTCAGACAAACCAAACGAAAGGTTTACCTATCGTATCTACTCACTGGTACAATCCGCTGATGATGCACACAGCCTGAAACCATCCGACTATGTCATAAGGTCAGAGGATTACGGTATTCCACAGGCAAGACACAGGGTGATATTGCTTGGTATCCGGTCTGATCTGGATGTGAAACCTTCCCATCTTTCTACAACCGGAGGAAAAGTTCCCATGTGGGATGCCATATCAGACCTGCCTGCACTGCGCAGCCGACTTTCCAAGGAGGAGGATTCCTGTGAATCCTGGAAGTCCATATCGGAGTCAGTTTCGAAATATGAATGGTTCTCCGACTCCTCCATAGGCGATGCTTTGAGGGATAAACTCCGATCTATAGCTAGGGAGAACAATGGTACACTTGACGTTGGAGCAGAGTTTACGCCGTGTTCGCAAAAGCCAAAACTTGCTCCTGACTGGTTCCATGATGGAAAACTTGGTGGAGTAACATATCATATTTCCCGCAGTCATATACGCGGGGACCTGTGTCGTTATCTTTTCGCCTCCTGTTTTGCGAAGGTGCATGGCCGGTCACCCAAAATGAGCGATTTCCCAGAAGATCTTCTGCCAGAGCACAAAAACGTTCGGAAGGCAGTTAATGGTGAAATGTTCTCTGATCGTTTCCGTGTCCAAGTCGAGGGGAAACCATCAACGACAATTACGTCACATATTTCAAAGGATGGGCATTACTTTATTCACCCGGATCCCGCTCAATGCCGCAGTCTAACAATAAGAGAAGCGGCAAGACTTCAGACATTTCCTGACAATTACTTCTTTGAAGGGTCCCGGACAATGCAATACCATCAGATCGGCAATGCGGTACCACCTCTGTTAGCTCAGCAGATTGCGAAGGTCATCTATGGTGTATTCCGTCAGCACGGATAAGCAGAGTTTGCGAAATACGAGCCGTCAGTAACAAGCACATTAGCCTCACTTTGAAAACCAGAGTCCACTGCACATTTTAGCGTTTTGTTACCTCAACGCTCTGCATGAGACAAAAAGTTGACTGTGACATGAACAGGGCGTAATATAACAGTAAACATAACATAATATGTTAGATGCACTAGACGGTAAGGATGGAGGAATAGAGCAAGAGGAAAGACTAAATTGGAGGATATTATTAGGTGACTACCGAAAGAAGTTCGAGTAGTATTATGCTGGATCCATCTCTCATTCTTGCGCAAAACTCTATTCAGAACACTTTTTGGACGATGAGGTCTCTAAACAAAGAGGATTCTAGCTTGAAATTTTACTACCCCCGGTCGCTACTACGAATGGTCAATGACAAAGCGTTTTCGCGAGACAAATTAGGTGAGTATTTCCTATTCAATGCATATCCTGCCGAACCAAAAGAAATCCGTGTGCAGTTGCAAGAAAATTTGAACATATTATCAGGATTTGAAGCTAGAAGCCAGGACATCGAGAGGCATTCTGAGATATATAAGAATCTGTATGAAGACCTATCTTATTTGGAGGAACCATTTAGCGAGTATACTCTGGAAATTCTTATTGAAGAATGGATTTTTCTACAGGAACAATCATGGATTGTCTCTCGAATCAAGAAACCGTTTAACCGCTTTGTCGATGCCGGATCCGTATGCCTGCAATTCGGTGGTAGAGCCACTAACAGAATGATTAATAGGACCTTAAGGCGAAACAGTGATGAATTGGTAAGCAAAGTTGACAGGTTGCGAGCTTTTGGGAAATGGATCGCTGTGGGAGGCCCATCTGTCGTCGGGATCCTTAATAATCCCGTCATCGCCGTGGTTTCCCCACTCATGGCAGGATTCTTCCTACTATTCGACCCTTCTGATAGATTCTGAAAGACCCACGGGAGACTAACAATGAAAGAAATCTTCTCTGGATTCTACCGTTTTAGTGATGACGATTTTAGCATTCTTTGGAAAGAGTGCTTATTTGTTTTGGATGCTAGTTTCCTTTGTGGTCTCTATCGCCTTCCAGCAAGCGCGTCTGACGAACTGCTGTCAGTACTGAGTAAGGTCTCCGATAGACTATGGGTATCGCACCATGCTGCTATGGAATTTCAGCGGAACCGACTTCTTATAATAGCCGACCAGAAGAAGAAATTCTCTGAAGTGAGAATGGTCTTTGCCAACACACGAGATATATTCAAAAACGGCCTCTCTAAATTGGGTTTGAAGAGGCGTCATTCACTGATAGAGCAAAAGGTTTTTGAGCAAAAATTTGCTGAGTTGTTCGAATCTTTTGAAAAGGATTTGACTAACCGCGAATCCAAACAAATTAATGTGTACGACCACGATTCGCTGTTACAAAAGATAGACGACTTGCTTAATGGTAAGATTGGGTCTCCCCCAGCCAACCAAGCGGAAATCGATAAGTTATATGACGAAGCAAAGAGCCGATATGCGAATAGGACGCCGCCAGGTTATGCCGACTCTCCAAAAGCAAGAGACGAGGAACCTATATACACCTATGGTGGTATAGTCTATCGACGACAATATGGAGACCTAGTTGTATGGAAACAGCTATTAGCACAGGCAAAGACCGGTAACTCCAAATCAGTCATTTTGTTAACAAATGATGTTAAAGAAGATTGGCTTTGGAGAATTGGTGGTAAAACTATTGGCCCTCGTCCTGAGCTTCGAGATGAAATTTGTCGCCTTTCCGGAGTTGACCGTTTTCATATATACACCTCTGAGCAATTCCTCAGGTCTTCTCAACAATACCTTGAGGTCAAGGTTAGCGAAGACTCGTTAAAAGCTGCAAGGGACATGCTGCAATGGTTGAAGCGACCGCGTATCTCACGAAGATTCCCCATCACAGGTTCGTTCCCAGAGCAGGTAGTAGAGGAGGTATTGCCCGACCTTGTATCGAACCTAGTTAATGAGGATGAGATGGTCACAAGCAGGATGGCTGAAACTAACGCGCTGGGATACGGCCTTGATACTTACGAAGTAATCAGTGCCGAATATGACTCCGATTCGGACCTAGTGGAATTCAAAGCAGACGTCCACCTGTCAGGAGAACAGGATGATGACATGGGTTTCTGCGGTGACGCGATTGATATTGAGCTATTCGGAAGATTGAAGTATGAGAAAGGACTTTGGGTAGTGGATGATTATGAAATCGAATCCTGTGAGATTGCAGACTACTGATTTTTTAAATCTCCTGATATTGCTTAAGAATCAATTTAAGTCTTGCACTGTGGTGGTGTATCTGACCTTGTTGGCTGCCAAATGCTTTGACGGATTCCACGTTTCATGTCACATAAGCTTAGAATGTGCAGTCTTATAGGTAAAAAGGGACCGAGGCTTAACCCCGGCTCCCTTATATCTATGCTATTCAATTTCTAAAATTGGGCATACTTTCATCGCTAGCCCACAGTTATATGTGGATAGCCTGTGCCTCTGGCGACAAAGGTATAGCTTATCGGCATTATTCAGCTAATTGCCCTCCATTCTTTTCTGCCAGAGATTTATGTTAACTTTTTTCATCTGTTACTCCTTTCCCCCTGTGCCCTCAGTGTGTCGTCGCATATTTAATACTCTCCAACTCCCTCGGTATAGGCTTATCTTCTGGCTTACTCCGCCTATGGCGTAAACAAGAAGGCTGTTTGGTGTTCTCCAGCAGACAGCAGGATATGCCTTGCCTTTTCTGCGGGCTAAATGAGGCATTGACGCTTGTAAATTTTAGATTTATAGCCAAATTCCGTTTTAACACTTTTATTAAAAAAGTAGTTACTTCTTTTTCTTTTCTAAAGGGTCTTTTGTAAAGCATAATGATTGTAGCAGATATGAGATTTTGAGTAAATCATAATTCTGCTAGCACCTTAACAACTGAATATAGCCAAAGCTGAACGCTTGCTTCATAGGAAGGGGGTAACTATGAGGCAAGAGGAACTATACCAAGAGATTAAGGCAATAGCCGAGCAATCCTACGACCAGCTAAATGGTAAATGGCGGGTTTGGCTAGAGGTAGCGAAGCGGTTTGAGCATAAGGTAGAGGCACAGGACAGGCTAGACTTAAGGCATACCATTATACTAGCCTTTGCCAGCCAGCAAGCCCGTAATGAGAGGCTAGGCAAGCCCGACCTCTCATTATACGGTATGCTACGGATAGCCTCTCATTGTGTAGCCGACTACTGGAGAGAGCAAGCCAAGCACCAAATCAAGGTTTGTATCTATAGCGGATTGCCTACCGAGCCTCATTGTGCTAGCTGTAGCCATAAGCCCAAAAATGCCGGGCGGGGAAGTTGCCCCTACCTAGCCTTAAGACCTATCCAAAGCCTCAATACCGAGATAGAGGATGCAGAGGGTAACACTATAGAGCTGATAAACACCCTAGCCGATGACAGCATTGATATTGAGGCTTGGGCGGAGCGAAGCACTTGGGAGCTAGGCTACCCAAAAAGGCTAGTAGCTATTGCCTATAAGATAGACAATGATGAGAACCTAACCGCTACCGATAGCCAATACCTTTGGAGATACCGAAGGCGGACACAAAAAAGACTGCTATAATGTAGAGATTTCACACCCCTAAATCGCTTGTAGATAGTGGAGCTACCGATTATGCTAGCGGGTTGCGGGTAATCGGATAGTTACTACTAGGCGAAGCTGGTAGCCTTGCCCACTATCAGATAGCCAAAAGGGGGTTAAGTGGAACAACTGAATATCGTGGGCAAGCGTTCAGGCGAGGGCTTTGTCTGCCATAGGCAGATGCTGGTAAATGCCTTATCAAGGGCATTAGCCGATAGGGTAATGCTACTTGACTTGATGATAGGGCTTAAAGGCTTACTCGGATACCTAAAGGCTTTGGGGGGTAGTAACATTGTCAAGGTTGTGCCGTCTAGTGCTAGCGGGTCGCAGACTAACGGACATAAAGCCATTAAGGTAATCTGCGGTGCTAATACCAGCTACCTAGCCGATAGCGACTGGGTTGGCGACAAAACGCCTTTGACCCTTTGCGATGTCAGGGTTAGCCCGAATAACGCCGTCAAGCCCAATGTTGGCGGTATAGAGCTAGCAGAAGCACTGGCTAGGGTTTTGCCGTTCACAGCTAAAGATGATGAGGCTAGACCAGTTTTAGCCTGTGTCAACTTCATAGCGAAAGATGGTAAATTGACGCTAATCGGTGCCGATGGCTTTAGGCTAGCGATTATCAGCCTTGACTATGATGACGGGGAAGGGGAAGCCCTGATAAACCGTGATGAGCTTCGTGGTATAGCAAACGCTCTTAAACGGGCAAAGCGGGCAAGGGTTAGTTTTGAGAGTGGTGGGGAGAAGTTGACCAGCAAAAGCCTGATTATAGACACCGAGCTAATCCGCTATAAGTGGGTTAGCTATGATGGTAACTATCCCGACTATGAGAAGCTAATCCCTACCGAGTTTAACAGCTTTGCCTCTTTTGACACGATAGAGGCAATCAAGGCGGTCAACTCGCTCAAGGCACTATCCGACAATCCCAAAGCCTATCCGATTGACTTGACCATTGGCGATGGCAAGATAGTGATGGCTAATCCCGATGAGAAGGGGCAAACCGAATTATCAGCCGATACCGATGGACAAGGCTTTGTCAGGATTGATGGTCAATACCTTGCCGAAGCCTTGCGGGCTTGCGGGGGTATGGTAGAGCTTAAGCTCACCAATTCCTACAACCCAACGCTCTTTAGTGCTGACGGCTATCAACTGGTAGTAATGCCAATGTTTAGCGACAAGGCTAATGAGCAACAGAGGCGGGATAGAGAGGCAAAGGCAAAAGCCGAGCCAGCCGAGAGCCAGCCAGCCGAGCAACAGCCAGAGGCTACCGAGCCAGTAACCGAGCCAGAAGCCAAGCCAGAGGCTACCAAGCCAAAGGCAAAGCGTAGCCGAGCTAAACAGCCAATAAAAGCCTGATAGACGCTTATAGCCCAAACAGAACCAGCCACGCAAGAAGGCGGGGGGAGCCCCGCTTTTTTGCTTTTTTAGGGGTATTCGCTCCCCAAGCGTGGGAGTGGATACCCCCTTTTTGTGGCTAGAAAGGGGGAAGATGAAACACATTACAGCTTGGAATGTATGGGGTAGGTATTTTGTCTGTTTCACCTGCGGGGCAAGGTGGACATACAAGGGGGAAGGTATGCCTCAAACCATAGGCAATATTGACCCTCAATTCAAATGTCCAAACGAAACAATATCTACCCAGCTAAAACTAGACCTGTAATTAACCGAAACCGAAAGGAGAACTATAGAAAGGGGGAATGTGGACATAGTTTATAAATGCCCTAACACAAGGAAGTGTTATTGGCTTTGTAGGGAGTGCCTTAAGGGACACACTCAGCGATGCTCTCCAAAATGCCCTGATTACCTCTCTACAGCCAGAGTTAAGCGGTTAAGGCGAGTAAAAAACCTACACTAGAAAGGGGGAAGTATGCCATTAACAGACCTATCTGGTAAGAGCGTCTATGACCTTGACCGGGAGGATTTTGAGGAGCTGTTTTGCCACCAATGCAAGGACTGTGGGATATGCACTAAAGACCCAAAGACCATCAATGTCTGTATGGGACTGATTGATAGCGGAGTCTGGGATATGGTATTCCGCAAGCGACACGACAGCTAAAACAGAATAGTCCAGCAGGACAAGTGGGAAGGGGGTCGGGAAACCCAAGACTACCGACCCCCCTCTTTTTGCCCAATCCAGCTAGAAAGGAGGTGAGAAAGATGTCCGTAAGAGCCTACAGAGTAAATAAGATAGACCACGAAGAATGCGATTCCTTCAACCTGTGGCACGATGACAAGCTAATGGAGTTCCTTGATAACGAATATGGCTTCTATGAAAGGCTGAATGGCGACGGCGG
The DNA here is from genome assembly GCA_030611015.1 of Chloroflexota bacterium. GTDB lineage: Bacteria > Chloroflexota > Dehalococcoidia > GIF9 > AB-539-J10 > RBG-13-51-36. The sequence continues at coordinate 20,465 of JAUWQP010000024.1, forward strand.
TGGTATAGCTGAATTGCCAATTGAGGCACTCCGAGAGGCACTGGAAAAGGTAGAGATGGATAAGGAATTGAAAGAAGCCATACAGAAAGACATAGAGGCTTGTGAAGCTGATGGCTATGTTACTTATTACTGTTCTAGCTAGTCAGCAAATTGCCGGTATCTGAACGGGCAACTATGCCCAGAAAGGAGGTGAATTATGGTAACCCGAAGCGACACCTGTCGCTACTGCGAGCATCTCAAGGATATGAGCCGTCCTAGAGAGAAATACATCGGCGGGTGTGAATACGGGCTACACCCCGAAAGCTGTGGCAAGTTTGAGCTTGCCCACTGCTATCAGGGTAACGACCCCAGAGTAAAAACTGAGCAAAGGAGGTGAAACTATGCCTATCAAGTGGAGCGCGGTCAAGGTGAGCGAAGCGATGGATGAGGTAGAGCGCCAAGTTACTCTGGCAGACCAATTTATTGCTGAAGCCAAAGCGAAAGCGAGGGAAGCCAGAAGTATAGCCAACCTGCCCGAGTACCTGGATGACCGCCTTGTTCGCCTAATCACTCAGCTTGAACGGATAGATAACGCTAAGGACGCCATAAAAGCAGTCCGCAGTGCTATCCCTGACGGAGCGATAGAGGCGGAGCAGGAGAGCTTGAAGTATGGCAACCAGCAATCGCTAATAGAGCCTTGAAGGGGCTAAGCCCCTCCCTTTCAACGGGAGTCTGACGCCTCTCTTATCCCCTTTATCCCCGTCCCCTTATCAAGGGGAAGGGAACGGGTAACTATGCCCAGCATCCGACAAGAAAGGAGGTGATAGAGATGACAACCCAGCTAGACCTATTTAGCGAGGCTAAGGTCAGCGTAGAGGTGGAGGAGCCAGAGCCGATGACCCCACTCAGGGTCGGCAGTAGAGTAATCCAAATCCCACTACACAGAAAGCGGCGGGAAGCCTGCAATCGGCTAATGGAGCTACTAGAAGAGCTTGAAGGTAAGGATATACACATCAGCTCCTATGCTGCCGGGGGAAGGCACTTCTGGCTTAACAACCTGAAGCTCCCCAGACTCAAGTTAGACTGGTATCCCCCGGGTAGGCATACCAAAGGCTATATCCCCTCAGTCATAGTCCTGTGGGGAAGCCGAGATGCAAGTGTCAGGATA
>JAUWQP010000051.1 GCA_030611015.1 Chloroflexota bacterium
TATTTGCGCCGATTTGAGGTAAATGATGATACGTTAGCGCTGGATGTTATTCACAAAGTTGGCCCTGGCGGGCATTTTCTGGATACGAAGCACACATTGGAGCACTTCAAAAAAGAGATATGGAGCAGAGAGCTCTCCGACACCTTCATTCTTGACCCCGCGGCGAAGGGTTCCTTTATTGAAAGGGCGCAGGCAAAAGTGAGGGAGATACTTGCCACACACAGAGCTCCTATTATCGAAGAGGCTGTGGATAAGGAGATGAGGCGGATTATTGAAGATGCTGAGAGGGATATCGGGGGAGAGTAAAAGTAGAGCTGGCGGGAGAGGATTCCCGCCAGTCTCAAACCAGCCAGAATTAATTTCAAGGAGGTTAGACCGAATGAGCAAACCGAGGACGACTTTTTTATCGGAGAGTGAAATAGAAGCCATTCACAATGCCTCATTACAGGTGTTGGAGAAGACGGGCATTAAGGTGATGAGCAAGCCGGCTCTCGACATCTTGAGGAAAGCGGGGGCGAAGGTGGATTACGGGACGAATCATGCTACTCTTCCCAGACAGCTGGTTGAGGAGGCATTGAAGATGGCTCCCAAGACCATAACATATGGTGCCCGGAATCCCAAGTATGACTTTGTGCTGAACAAGCAGGAGCCGCATTTCTGTCCGACGGGGGACCCACCCTTTATACTGGACTGGGAAACCGGGCGGCGGAGATATTCCACGGCTGAAGATATTGCTAATGGTGCGGTGATAGCCGATTACCTGGACCATGTGCAGCTTACCTGGCTCATGGGGACTCCAACAGAGGTGCCAGGTCCCATGCAGGACCTGGTGGGTATATGCACCGGTCTGAGGAACACGGAGAAGCATGTCGAGGACGAGGCGCTGAATGCCAGGTCTGCCCAATATGAGATTGAAATCGCCACCGCAATAGTTGGCGACAGTAAGCGGCTCAGGGAGAGGCCCATTTACTCGGCGGTACAGTGTCCGTTCTCGCCTCTGATGTACGACAAGGGAATAACGGAGGGAGCGATAGAGCTGGGCAAGGCAGGTATTCCGGTTGTGTTATACCCGCTGCCCCTGTCGGGAACGACGGGACCTGCGACGCCGGCGGGGACGATGATTATTTCCAATGCTGACGTTCTGGGTGGTCTGGTTATCCAGGAGCTAGCCAGTCCCGGTGCGCCGGTAGTCTACTGTGCAGGTGCTGGCACCGTGAATTTCCATACCGGGGAAAGCATCAGGTCCCCGGAGAGTCGACTGATGCAGCTGGGTTTAGGACAGTTAGCCCGCTATTACGGCTTACCGCATGAGAGACCGGTTTTTTATGGTGCTTCCAAGCTTCTGTCCCGGCAATCCAGCCATCATACGGTTGAGGCGCTGCTAACACACCTGTCGACTGAGCCTGTTCCCGACATCGTTCTTGGTCTGGGGGGGTTGGGAGGAACCACGTCTCCGGAGGCGATGGTGATTGATAATGAGATTGTGGATTATGCTTTAAGGTTTGCGCAGGGCATTGAGGTGAATGAAGACACTCTGGCTGTGGATGTAATTGATAAAGCTGGACCTGGCGGGCATTTTCTGGGGGAAAAGCATACCCTGAAGCATTTCAGGGAGAGGTGGATGCCCAGGCTGGATGTGGAAAGTCTGGAGACATGGGAGAAGGAAGGCGTTAAGTCGCTGGGCGAGCTGGCGCATGAGAAGGTGAAGGAAATCCTGGCGACGCATAAACCGACGCCCCTGCCTGAAGATGTTGACAGGGAAATATCCCGTATTTTACAGAGAGCGGAGACGGGATTTGCTTTTTAATTTGAGATATGTTAAATTCCACGGTCAAAGAAATGTAAATGAATAGCAGGAGGGATAAAATGAAAGCGTTAATAGTAGGAGCTGGGGCACAAGGACTGGTAATAAGCTGGGTATTCGCAAAGTCTGACGATGTCTCAGAGATAGTCCTGGGTGATATTGACCCGAACAGAATGAAGGACATTGTAGAAACGAATCAGAGCAAGAAACTCAAGACACAGAGGGTGGATGCCAGTGATACAAATGGCATGATAAAGCTGATGAAGGGCGGGAAATTTGACCTGGTAGTAAATGCTACCCTGACCGACTTTAACGATAATATAATGGAAGCTTGTTATGAAGCAAGAGTAAACTACCTGGATTTGGCAACCAGCGGGAGCTTTCCGGGTGGGGACGAGAATATGCCTGTCGAAGAGCTAAAGTACGCCAAAAAATGGGAGGAGGCTTCTGTTAAGGGGCTGATCTTAGCTGGTTCCGATGCCGGCACCACAAATGTGATGGCGAAAGAGGCTGCCGATGAGTTAGATGAAGTCGACAGTATAAGAATAAAGGATTATGCTATCACCGAATCTGAAAAGCCAATAGTGTTGTGGCAACCACAAACTTATCTGGAGGACCTTAGCTCACCGGCTGTGGTATGGGATAATGGCTACAAGAAAGTGCCTCCTTTTAGTGGGGAAGAGGAATATGATTTTCCTCCTCCCATAGGTTGTAAAGGGAAAGTGTATTATCATAACCATGAAGAGCCACTGGTAATCCCAAAATTCATTGGGAAGCCAGTAAAATATGTAGATTTCAAGATGGGTGAACCTGAGCTTATGCTCTGGAAATCTATTGTGGACCTGGGATTGATGAGCGAAGACCCCATTGAGGTTGAGGGTAAGAAAATAGCTCCCAGGAGTGTTTTCTTAAAGTTGTTACCTCCGACACCCAAAGCGAAAGAACTGATAGAGCTGGTGAAAAGCGGAAAGCTCAGGAGCAGGCTGATACTTACGGTGGATGTTGATGGCAGAAAAGCGGGCAAGGATTTGCATTATCAAATGTGGACCGAGGGTCCTGATTGTGCAACAGCCTGCGAAAGAATTCCCGGCGCCAGTGATGTATCCCATGCTACCGCAGTTTCAGGAGCTATATTCTCATTAATGATGTTAAGAGGACAGGTAAAACATACAGGTATATTTCCGCCAGACGTTTTTGATAAAGAGGAAAGGATGATATACTTTAAGGCGATGAGAGAGTGGGGTATAAAGATACATAAAAGAGCACAGATAATATTGTAGCTAAACGAGGAGAGCCTGTTCTCCCCAACAATTAGAAATGGTGATGATATAAAGTGGCTCTAAAAGGATTTGCAGGATTTGCCATTAGAAAAATCTCAGGTGCCGCCATCACCATTTTTGCTATTGTATGTTTTAACTTCGTTCTCTTCCGTATAATACCCGGCGACCCAGTGCGTCTGATGTTCAGAGACCCCCGGGTAAGCGCGCATAAGCTACAGGAAATGTATGAGAAATTTGGGCTGGCCGGTAGTTTGTGGGACCAATTCGTTGCTTATTTACGGCAGCTATTTCTTCATGGAGACTTAGGGTACTCATTCGCACGAAGAGCACCTGTCTTAGAGGTGATTGCTGACAAGATGCCGCAAACATTCCTATTGGTTCTAACGGCCCTTGTTATAGCCCTTGTTGTGGGCACCCTGCTCGGTGCCATTGCGGGATGGAAGACGGGAACAAGACTTGATTCAACTATAATTAGCGTGTCCCTGACATTGTATTCGATTCCAATATTCGTCATAGGCATAATAATTCTCCTGATTTTGTCTTTTCACCTGGGAATTTTTCCCCTAGGTGGGATGTATACAATCGGAGCAGGACTGACTGGATGGGCATACGTGAAAGATGTCCTCTGGCATATGTTTCTGCCGACATGTGCGATAATAATCTGGTATGCTGGGGAATATATTATAGTAACGCGAAATTCCATGCAGGACGTCCTGGACCAGGATTATATAATCTCAGCCAGGGCAAAAGGGATAAAAGAATCCGCTATTCTACTCAGGCATGCCTTGAGAAATGCAATCTTACCTGTGGTCACGATTACCGGGATAAATGTGGCTTTCGCCATATCCGGAGTGATTGAGGCGGAAACGGTGTTTGGGTGGCCTGGCATGGGTAGGCTAGTGTATGCATCTGTTATGGCCCGTGATTATCCTGTTCTTCAAGGCTTGTTCCTGATATTTGCTGTAATAGTTGTACTGGCTAATTTAGCGGTTGACCTGATATACGGCAAAATAGACCCGAGGGTAACTGTGGGAGGTGGGCAATAAGATGTCCTGGCTTCTCAAAAGATTGCAAGGCTTGAGGAAATTCTTGAAACTGCTCGTGACACATAAGATGGGATTGGTGGGGATGGTAATATTTGTGATACTTGGCATTGTGGTCATATTTGGACCCTACATGCGCACGGTAGACCCGATGAGAACGGGAGTGCTTCAGAATATACTTCAGCCTCCCTCCTCTCAATTCTGGTTCGGCACCGACCACCTGGCCAGAGATGTCTGGAGCCAGACCATATATGGCGCCAGGATTGCGTTGCTCGTTGGATTCGTAGCAGCAGCAGTTACAACGGCTTTTGGTAGTCTGGTAGGATTGGTGTCAGGCTATTTTGGAGGGAAAATTGATGAAGTGCTTATGAGGATTGTGGACTTCTTTATGATGCTGCCGTATTTACCACTGATGATAGTTTTTGCAGCAGTGTTGGGGCCAAGTATATGGAATATAATCTTGGTGATAAGTATTACATATTGGCCGTTCACCGCCAGGGTGATCAGGTCTCAGGTTTTATCTCTTAAACAAAGGGCCTTTGTGGAAGCATCGAGAAGCGTGGGAGCAAGCGACAACTTATTGATGTTTAGTGAAATCATGCCCAATGTGGTGCCCTTGATGTTTGCTGAAGCTGTTTTGATGGTTACCAATGCAATTTATGCCGAGGCAGTGCTGGCCTTTCTTGGCTTGGGCGATGTCTCAACCATGAGCTGGGGGATAATGCTTCATTTTGCCTATGAGTCAGGCCTTATGAGCATGGCTCCTTGGTGGGTGATACCCCCGATAGCATGTATCTGTGCCACAATACTCGCCTTTACTTTTCTGGGGACTGCGGTGAGTGATATAATGAAGCCGGGATACAGGGAAGCGCGGGGGTTATAATAATCAGAGATGGCGTTAATTGACGTTGAAAATCTGAAGGTATACTACTTCACTCGAGCGGGTGCAGTGAAGGCTGTGGATGATATCAGCTTCAGTGTGGATAAGGATGAAACATTAGGGCTGATAGGGGAATCGGGATGCGGTAAGACAACTGCAGTCTTTGCCATCATGAGATTTGCGGCGCCTCCGGGGCGCATAGTGGGAGGGAAGATAATCTTTGAAGGCAGGGACATTCTTACCATGAGCGGGGAAGAGGTGAGACTTCTCAGGGGTCAGGGTATTGCCATGGTTTTCCAGGCAGCTCAGAATGCTCTTAATCCCGTAATGAATGTGGGGGACCAGATCATTGAGGTGATACACGAACACGAACAGGTAACGAAGGCAGAAGCCTGGGAAAGAGCCAGGAAGCAATTGGAACTGGTGGGCATAAGTGGTGACAGGGCTAAGAGCTATCCACATGAATTCAGTGGAGGGATGAAACAAAGGGTGGGAATTGCCATAGCTACTGTCTGCAACCCGAGGCTGTTAATTCTGGATGAGCCGGTGACCGGACTTGACGTGATAGTGCAGAGGCAATTATTAAACCTTATAAATGATTTGAGGGAGAAGTTAGGGCTGCCCATAATACTTATAACTCATGACCTCTCTGTTGTCGCTGAGACTTGCAGTAAGATAGCTGTTATGTATGCCGGTAAGATTGTGGAGCAGGCGGACGCCATTTCCTTGTATAAGAATCCTGCCCATCCTTATAGCAAATTGCTGATAGAAGCTTATCCCAGCATAAAAGGGGAGAAAGGCAAGCTAATAAGCATCCCTGGTGCTCCCCCCGGGCTTCTCAATCCCCCTGTTGGCTGTTATTTCCAACCGCGCTGTCCCGCCGCCATGGATATTTGCCTGGAGGCAGAACCAACGATGGTGGCAAAAGATGGGCATATCGTGGCATGTCATTTGTATAAGTAGGATGTATTTATGAAAGACCAGGCCTTATTGAGGGTAGAAAACCTGAAGACATATTTCCCTGTGAGAAAGGGTTTTGTTAAGTTTCTTCTTTCGAGAAAAGTGGAATATGTTCGAGCAGTTGATGATGTCAGCTTCAGCGTGGGTGAGGGTGACATCCTGGGTGTTGTTGGAGAGAGTGGTTGTGGAAAATCAACCCTGGGCAGGACGATACTGAGGCTGATTGAACCTACCGAAGGCAAGATATACTATGAGGGCACTGATGTTACCTCTCTGGACAGGAGAAAAATGAGGAGGCTGCGGCGCAAAATGCAAATGATATTTCAAGACCCTCATGGTTCTCTTAACCCCCGGAGAACAGTCTCTGACATACTGCGGCAGTCAGTCAGGATTCACAGGTTAGCCGATGGCAAAGCCGAAGAGGACGCAATGATAAAGAACACACTTGAGGAAGTAGGGCTAAAGCCAGCCGAAGAATTCTGGGGAAGATATCCTATTTTGCTGAGTGGAGGTCAACGTCAGAGAGTTGGAATAGGCAGGATACTAATACTTCAACCCAAGCTTGTGATTGCCGATGAACCTATTTCAATGCTGGATGTTTCGGTAAGGATGGGTGTTTTAGAATTATTGGCGCAATTGAGAGATAAATTTGGAATCTCATTTATTTATATAACTCATGACCTGGCTACGGCACGATATATTTGTGAGAGGATTGCCATCATGTACCTGGGTAAGATTGTAGAAATTGCTCCCACGGAAGAGCTCCTCAAGACGCCATTGCATCCTTATTCTCAAGCATTGATTGCTGCTGTGCCAGTCCCTGACCCGAGAGTAGAAATGAAAGAGCTTCCCATCATAGGATACGTGCCGCTAATTCCGTCTGATGTTTACACTAGTTGTAGATTCTACCCGCGGTGTCCATACGCAGAACAAAAATGCCGTGAACAGGACCCTCCGCTTGTCGAGGTAAGTCCAGGCCACTATGCCACTTGCGTCAAGGCAAAATAACAGAGCCAGACGATTGGCTTTGTCGCTCTTACCAATCTGTTAATATACAAACCAGTATCTGATTGGCTTGAAATGGAAACAACCTCGCCATCTACAGATTCCCTCCCGTATCGCTATCACCATCTCATGCCGGGAAATTACAGGTTGAGCTAGCTAGGCTTTGTTGCTATACTTAATTCAGATAATGGTTGATTGGAATGATTGCCAGAAGCACTTAGGAATATCTTTCCGCCAGGAATCTTTACTGGAGCTGGCTTTCGTGCACCCGTCTTATCTTAACGAAAATCCTGGCTTCGCTGGGTCTAGCAACGAACGCTTAGAATTTCTGGGTGATGCCATACTCAACTTCATTGTAGCGGAAAAGCTGTATGAAGAGTTTCCCGAGCTCTCTGAGGGAAACCTGACTGAGATTCGTGCTTCTCTAGTTTGCCGTGATACCTTGGCTGAAATAGCTTTTTCTCTCAAGCTTGGTGATTGGCTATTGTTAGGACAGGGTGAGGAAGCAAATGGAGGTAGGACAAGGCCAAGCAACTTAGCAAACGCTATGGAAGCATTGATCGGTGTCTTATATTTAGAGCAGGGCCTGGCTAGAGCCAGGAGATTTATTTTCAGACAGCTCAAGCCGAGATTGGATAAAATAAAAGTTGGGAAGAGGACACCAAATTACAAGGCATTGGTGCAGGAGCTCGTCCAAGGACAGAAGAGGCCAACGCCAGTTTACCGTCTGGTGGAAACTGCTGGTCCTGACCACAGCAAGCAATTTACCGTTGAAATTCTGGTAGAGGGGGAGGTAGTGGGTAACGGGACAGGAAAGAGTAAGAAAGCCGCTGAGAACCAGGCAGCAAGAGCGGCCTGGGAAAAATTGAGGTGCAGCCATGGGTAGACGAGATTATAGACGGAGGGAGCCAAAGAAGCCCAAGAAGGGGACACAGAAAAGTAAACCGATTGCGGGACTTGTATCACAGGTGGAGACGGAGGTAATCAAGAAAAAGAGGAAGGCCGTTGAGGAGTACGAGGAATAAATTAAGGTGGCAGCATACCTGAAACTTTACCATAGTGGCAAGCTGAGGGAACGGATAAAAGCGGCTGTATCTTTGCTTGAAAGTTGCTCCGTATGCCCTCGCAGTTGTGGTGTGGATCGCCTAGCTGGCGATGTAGGCAAGTGTCGCACGCCCCGCGAAGCAATGGTGTCCAGCTACGGGCCTCACTTCGGCGAGGAAGCCCCGTTGGTGGGCAGATATGGTTCCGGTACTATTTTTTTCACTAATTGTAACCTTAGATGCCTGTTCTGCCAGAATTCTTCTATTAGCCAGCTAGGTGAGGGTCAGAAAGTGAGCAGAGAAGAGCTGGCTTGTATGATGCTTTCCCTTCAAGCTCAGGGATGCCACAACATAAACCTGGTGTCCCCAACCCACGTAGTTCCTCAAATCTTGGAAGCACTGGAGATGGCAGCGGAATCAGGCTTTTATCTCCCCTTGGTATACAACAGCGGTGGCTATGACTCGGTGGAGAACTTGAGGATACTTGATGGCATTATTGATATTTATATGCCTGACATGAAATATGACGATGAGGAAACTGCTAGAGAATTGTCGGGCATTGAAAACTATCCTGAGATAAATAAAGCGGCAATCAAAGAAATGCATAGGCAGGTAGGCGACCTGGAGATAAACGAGGAAGGGGTAGCCCAACGAGGGCTGTTGGTTCGCCACCTGGTTTTACCCCATGGGTTAGCAGGAACAAAAGGGATAGTGGAGTTTCTCAGTAAAGAAATTTCTCCCAGCACCTATGTTAATATCATGGCTCAATACCATCCCTGTCACAGGGCTTTTCAAATCCTAAGTTTAGGGCGGCGAATATCGTCCACAGAATTCCGTGAAGCATTATTCTTAGCCCGGGAAGCAGGGCTAAGTCGCCTGGACAAGGCTCTTCCCATAGAGACTCTTCGTCTCGACTTGTCGAGGTGAAGAATGGCAAAGGCTAGTTCAGGATGATGAAGATAGCTGGGTGTAACGATGATAATGAAGAACAACAAAATGGCTGATGGGGCACATCTTTCCGCCATAGTTTACGGTCGCGTGCAAGGCGTTTTCTTTCGTTACTCCGTCCGAAATGTAGCCAAGAAGCTAGGTTTGAAAGGCTATGTTCGCAACCTTGCCAGCGGCGATGCCGTAGAAGTTCAAGCAGAAGGAGAGAAACGGCAGTTGAATAAACTACTGGAACAGCTTAAGGTAGGTCCACCAGGAGCTCGGGTTGAGAGGGTGGAAGTAAAGTGGGCAGACTATTCACAGGGGTTCGACGATTTTAGCATAAGATAATAAGAGAAATCCTAAGCGCTAAACTCCAAATACTAGACAATATCAAAATTCAAAACTCCAATGACCAAAACAACGAGGTTTTGGATTTTGGGATTAGAATTTAGGATTTAGATTAGCGGGGGAACTCATTTAGCCCTCAAGTTGAACACTGCCTTCGCTAATCAGTTTTAAGTGCTCACAGTCAACTCCAGCTATTTGAGAAGCCTCAATGTCAATTTCGTGAGGTTCGCCAGCCAGGATTTTCCCGTAGTCTTCCACTTCTCCCTTCGTGGGGTCATCAGTGTAGAAAAACTTTCGACGGGCTTCGATAATGCCCAAATCAAAAGGCAAGGTGAAATAGAGGTCAGCAAGGACTTGCTCGATACCTAATTCATACAGAGCTCCCCAACCCCCTGATTTGCTCCTTTGATATTTACTCACCGGCAACAGACTCAACAGGTTTGCTACACTGAAACGACCAGAGCTACTACAAACCTTAAAGGGGGTAATACTGATCAAGAAGTCGCTGCGCAACACCACATTGGGCACCCAAAAACTCTCAACAGCATAGAAATGAGGTAAAGGATTCTGCACCTCTATAAAAATGGAATCCCTGATATCGAGCATGAGAACGTGATGAAAGTTATAGCCTAAAGCTTGATATATTGGGTAAATCGATTCACCGCTAGGAGTCCCGTCAGCAATGAGGATATCGGCATTACTAACTTTCCTGATACCTTTGATAATAGTATTCAGTAGTTTGGGGCTTGTAGTTACAGGGTACGGCAAGGGATAACCAGCACAGGGTTTGATCAAAACTCGTCTTGCCCAGGAAAGTTGTGGGGGAGGAGTAAACACAAAATCGGAAGCTTTGACAATCATTGACGTCGTATCCGCGGCCACATTTCAATCTCGATTTAATCTCGGGACAAAGCCGGTTGCAAGAGCAAGATTTCAGTAGCAGCCGGAAGCCTTTCTTGTTCGAAGTCCACTTCACTATCCTCCACCCTTCTCACATCTTTCTTGCCCTTGAGGAAATCCTCCACACCGGCTATAGGGTAGGCACAACCGGGCGTCTTAAGATGCATGGGAATCGCTACCTTCGGCTTTAATTGGTTACATACCTGGCTGGCTACAGGTGCATCAATGGTATAAAAGCCACCTACAGGGACAAACAGTATATCTATGGCACCGATTTCATTGACCTGCCCTGGACTGAGCACATGTCCTAAATCGCCCAGGTGACAAAGCTTTATATCATCTACGGTAAAACAAAAGACAGTGTTAGATCCTCTTTGTGCACCCTGTGAAGTATCATGATAAGTGGCGATGCCCCTGAACTGAATGCCCTTAGCAGTTTTTGTACCGCTACCTTTAACTACCTCTGGTGTCCCTTTCACTGCCGAAACGTTGCTGTGGTCGTCATGGTCATGGCTCACCACAACGACATCAGCAGTTTCCTTGATGGGAGAATAATTAATACCTCCGCCCACAGCATAAGGGTCGGAAATTATTCTTATACCATCCCTAGAGGTAATCAAAAAACAAGCATGTCCTAACCACTTTATCTTCATGTAGCCTCCTGATTCTTTGCTTCACTCGAAGCTAATTCGATTAAGGTTCTGACTCCGATTCCAGTAGCCCCTTTTAATATGTAGCCGCTCTCCTTGTTGGAATTAGCCGGACCAGCTATATCGATATGGACCCAAGGGGTATTATCAACAAATTCCGCCAGGAACAGGGCAGCGGTGATGGCTCCGCCATACTTGTCGCCGATATTCTTAACATCGGCAATTTCGCTCTTGAGTTGCTGCTTGTACTCCTCAGGCATGGGCATTTGCCACATTCTCTCCCCGGTTCTTTCTGCAGCTTTGAGAACTTTGTCTACCAGGTCTTGGTCGTTGCTAAAGAGGCCGCCATAGAGGGTGCCCAAAGCAACACAGCAAGCTCCGGTCAAAGTAGCCAAATCTATCAGGGGAGATAAACCAAGCCTCTGAGCATAACTCAGGGCATCAGCCAGAATAAGCCTTCCTTCGGCGTCGGTGTTTATTACTTCTATGGTCTTGCCATTCATCGCCTTCAGTATATCCCCCGGTTTCAGGGCGGTGCCACTGGGTAAGTTCTCGGTAGCCGGAATAATGGCGGTGGCATTAATCTGCGGTTTCAACCGAGCAATGGCTACAAGTGCTGTCATAACGGCAGCAGCACCCGCCATGTCATCCTTCATCTCAGCCATTCCTTCCGAGGGCTTAATGGAGATTCCTCCAGAGTCAAAAGTTATGCCCTTGCCCAGAAAGCCGAGGGCTTTTTCGGAACGTTCATCTCCTTTATAGCTGAGAGTTATTAGTTTGGGGGGCTGACTGCTTCCTTTCGCCACCCCCAGAAGTGCTCCCATGCCCATCGCCTCCATATCCTCTGAGTCAAAAACTTGAAACTCCAGCTTATATTTGTTAGCTATTTCTTCGGCTGCTTTAGCCATCTGGCTGGGTGTCATGTAATTAGCCGGTTCATTAATCATATCCCGAGCCAGGTTGGTAGCTTCAGCCGCTACACTTCCCTTGCGGATAGCTGGCTCCAGGATGGGGATTTTGCCCGCTTCCCTTACCACTATCAGCATTTCTTCGACATCCTCATATTCAGGTTTTTTGTATTTGTTGAAGCTATAAAGCCCGAGAAGCGCACCCTCAGCTATTGCCTGAGCTGAAACTTCAGGCTCAATACCACCTATGCCAGCACCATGAAGTATCGTAGCTATCTTGTGGCAATTTAATTTACGCAACGCCCGACAAAATTCTCCCGCTACCCCGCGAATTTTGTCCGTATTAAAATCCTGGGACTTGCCCAGTCCGGCAATAGCTACTATCCCTGCCCCGACTTGCAGGGGCTTTCCAAATGTATGGACAATGTTAACTTCTCCAAACTTGCCCTTAATCTCACCTCGACTGATGAGGGAACTAATAGCTCCATCCAAAGCCTTATCCACAGCAGCGGTAGCACCGCCCGGCTGTGGCACACCTTCAAAAAGATTTACCACAATGGCATCAGCTTCGATATGAGCTATGTCTCCAACTATAACTTTAATCTCCATGATTCGCCTCCTGGGATGTGTAGATTTTAGAACATTTATTTTACTTTATTTGGATGAATAATTGAAGAGGTTAATAAAGGAAATTTTGTTCTTATCTCTTTATTGCTCGCGCAATCTTGTCAATTACCGCAGTAATATCCTGTGAGGTATCGATAACAAAATGATTGCGAGAAATTTTTTCCCTTCGAGGCTTCATTTTAGTATATACTTTCCAGACAGCTTCTGAGTCATCTTGAGGTATGTCTGCTTTTTCTCGGGCGAGAAGGCGTTGCCGTACCACTTCGGTGGGAGCTTCAACCCAGACTAGGATGAGCTTCGCCTCTGTTCTTTCTGCAGCGCGGTAGAGATATTCTCGATGGTGCTCCAACAGGTTTGTGGCATCGAAGATGACAGGTATTCCCTTTCTTAAAAGTTCCTCGATAAGAGCATGGCACGCAGAGAAGAGGCGCTTATTTTCACTTTCCTTATATTGGGGGTAGGGAAACAGGGTTTTTCGCAAAGTATCGCTTGCTAGGATGGGAACAGTCAGCCTTTCCGCCAGCTTGTGGCAGAAAAAAGACTTGCCCGTGCCTGGCAGGCCGCTGACCACTATGAGTGGGGGCTTTACCTGTGGTTGAGGCAAGCTATTAAGGCTTTGCCTTAATAGCTTGCCATCTTCATTTAAGCTACCTATCATAACATCGCAATTATCACCGTGAGTCAGCTTATGTGTCAAGATGCTGAAGTTACAGTTGTTCCGCTTGACATAATAATGAAGAAACGGTAATGGGAAGTTAGTTCATTACTTTAGTTCCTACCTTGACACAATTATAGCTATCTTTGAATTCTGTTTGGTCTAGATGTGTATGTTATCAAACTGATCTACCAAAAGAGGTAAAAAAGCAGGTAATCCATGACCGCCACAAAGATTTGGCGCAAATTGAGCAGGCGTTTCGAAGCTGTACAACAGGTAGAAAATTCCCAAGTTCGATCGGCAACGAGTTAGGCTGCTATTAGATTCTTCTCTTCAGCGACTACAGGTAGTTCTATGGTAAAGACAGATCCCTTGCCAGGCTGGCTTTTGGCATATATCTGGCCATTGTGCTCAGTAATAATTCCGTAACAAACACTCAAGCCGAGACCTGTCCCCTGGCCAAACCCTCGGGTGCTGAAGAAAGGATCAAACAGATGGACCAGGTTCGCTTCGGCGATCCCTGGACCATCGTCGATAAATGATATCTGAATAGTGTCGCTTATCAGCTCTGTCTTAATCAGGAGGCTGCCTTTGCCATGAGCCAGTTTCATCGATGTCTCAGCGTTGATGACCAAATTAAGAAATGCTTGTTGCAGTAGAGTGGCATCAGCCATGGTCGAAGGCAGTGCAGGGTCAAGCTGGGTAGTCACTGTTATGTTACTACCCTCTAGTGGATAGGCTCGTGTCTTCAGAGCAGCTTCCATTATTTCGTTAACATTGATATACGTTCGCTCCAGCTTCTGTTGCTTGGCAAATGTAAGCAGATTGTTCATAATGTCAGCTACCCGCTGGGCATTATCACCGATCGTCTTAACATCTTCCCTGGCATTCTCAGGAATATCTTCAAACATCAACATTTGAGCAAAACCGATGACACTGGTCAGGGGATTGTTTATTTCGTGGGCGATGCCTTCCACCATCAATCCTAGTGAAGCCAGGCGGTTGGAGAGATCCAGTTGTAGCTGAAGTCGTCGT